>CAZLYF010000218.1:0-4345 GCA_964563725.1 uncultured Oscillospiraceae bacterium | reverse complement strand
TGTACAAGAACGGCGTCAAGATCGCCACGCGGGACTACAGCACTTCGCGCACCTGGAGCCAGAAACTGACGGCGCTGGGGAACTACAAGGTGCGAGTGTCCGTGAAGGACTCCAAGAAGACGGTCAGCAAGTACAGCCCGATCACGTACGTCGTCAAAAAGCTGCTGACGCTCACAAGCGTGAAAGCGGACAAGACGAACCTGACCGCCGCTGTAGGCGCGCCCATCAAATGGACGATCGCGGCGGCACGGGGACGAAGAAGTACAAGTTCGAGCTGTTCCTGAACGGTGCGAAGATAAAGACCCGCGCCTACAGCACGGCGAAGACTTTCAGCTACATACCGACGCAGCCCGGGTCCTACAAGGTGAAAGCCTACGTGAAGGACCTGACCGGCGAGAAGAACAAGACGAGTGCGCTGATCACTATCATCGGAGGCTCTACCGACACGGTCTACAGGGCCTGCCTGATTGGCCAATCGAATTATGATTACCAGACTGACCTGCATGGCACATCTGACACCGGACATATGCAGAACATGCTCAATAACCTGAGCATGGGATACATCGTGAACAGGTATGCCGACAGAACCGCGAGCGGAATCATTTCCGCGATTTCTTCTGCTTTCTCAGGTGCGGACACGGACGACGTGTCGCTGTTCTACTATTCCGGACACGGTGTTGTCGATGGGACCAGCTCATACGCCGGGTCTCTCTGCGGTACTGACGCCGTGGGCTCCGCCGGGCTTGTGACCCCCGCACAGCTTCGTGACGCACTCAACAGCATTCCCGGTACAGTGATCGTCCTCCTTGACAGCTGCGGCAGCGGATCCTATGTAAAGAGCAAGGACGGCACGGTGCAGGAAATGACCCTAACAAAAGCTGATGCGTCAGCGTTCAATGCCGCGATCATATCCGCGTTTAAAGGGTTCACGGTCAAGCTCGGCGATTTGAAGACAGAAAAATTCAAAGTGATCACCGCATCAGCATACAATGCTTCCAGCTGGGAAACCTCAACGAACGGCGTGTACTACGGCTACTTTACAAGGTACCTGTGCAAGGGCGCGGGTTATGATATCCTGTCGGGGCGCGTCGGCCTGAATGCGGACAGCAACGGGGATTCGACTGTTGCTCAAATGGAAGCTCATACCTATGTCAACAACAACATCAGTTCATCGACCCAGGTCGCGCAGGTATATCCCGCCAACAGCACGTATCCGTTCTTCAAGCGCTGAAGGAGTACCACGGACACCAACGGACGCGCCTGCCGGATCGGCAGGCGCGTCCGTTTTTAGCGCTTTAGCTCAGGAAAACCACCAGCTCTGCTGGTGAGAGTAAAAGGCTTATAGCAGAAAAAATGCCTCCTCTGCTAGAATCAAGCAGTCTGTCAACCGCAGGTAGCAGAGGAGGCATGTCATCGTGAGTCTTGCGCCACATTGTACTAATAAAACCCTGCGATCCGTGGAACCCTTGTGAAAACTGGCCTTACGGTCCAATTCTATCTTGACATCCCTGCCAATAAGTAGTACATATGTACTATGAAATGGAGGGATTGGCATGGCTGGAAGACCGCCCAGAAACGATGGCAAGTTTCGTGTTTCAATCCATAACAACAACGGTTATCGGTACGCAAGCAGCCAGCCTTACGTGCTGGACCCGGAAACCGGCAGGAGGGTATACCGCCGCGTACACTGGGGCGTTATCGACGAGAATCTGAGATTCTTTCCCGGAACGGCATACATCTATGCCAGCCGGGAAGAGCGGGAGCAACTTGAATTCCCGCCCGAATGGGACTTGAGCGAAATTCGAAAACTGTCCGGCCAGCGCGGCCCCGGCAGGCCTGCCTACGATGGCGATGACGTGAATCGCCTGTATGGCGACGTCTGGCTTCTGGAGCAGATCGCGAAGGCTACAGGTATCCGTCAGGATCTGGAGAAGGTGTTTGAGGGGAACAAGGAGATGGCTGACGACATCCTGACGCTCGCCATTTTCCCTTACCTGACCCAATACACATACAATCGGGTCGCACGCTGGCAGCGCATCGCCAGATCCCCTTCAAAGAGGGAACTGACGCCGGCGGACATCACCCGCCTCACTCAAAAAATCACGGAGCATCATCGCATGGGGCTGCTCAGGCTCCGCTCCGCGCGGCTTGCCAAAGACGAGGTTTGCGCCGTGGATTCCACCAGCAGATCTGCCTGGGGCCAGTCCCTGGCAGATATCCGGTGGGAAAAGAACAAGGATTCCCTTCCTTTGGCACAGACGGTGGAAGTCGTTGTGTATACGCTCTCGAGCCACATGCCGGTATACTACCGGACATTCCCGGGGAACATCCCGGATTCCCGGAGCCTGCAGACGATCCTGACGGATCTGCAGCAGGCCGGATTTGACGACATCATCCTTGTGACCGACCGTGGATACGAGAGCCTGCGGAACCTGGAAAGCTACATCGCCAAAGGCCAGGCGATGGTCATGTGCACCAAGGTGCAGCAGAAGCAGGTCCTGGAGAAGATACTCGCGTTTGGCGAATTCAATTCCAGGCCGGATGGCATGGAAATCGACAGGGATACCCGGCTCTACCACAAGCAATATGACATTGCGCATGACGTTGAGGGAAACGGCGGAAGCACCAGGAAATCCGACCGTCTCAGGCTGAATCTCTACTTTGACTCCCTGCGTCGCAGCGAGGAACTCCTCAATCTGGAAATCGAGATGCTGACTCAAAGGGACGCCCTGGACGAGATGATGTCCGGAAAGGCCGCCCTCGATGATGATACGACCCTGAAAAAAGCGTATTGCTACTACGAAATCAGCTACGACCCGGCGACCCGGGTCATCCGGTCTTACAGGGAAAACGAAAAGAAGATCGAGAAAGCGAAACGCCTTTCGGGATTCTTCGCCATCATGACGCACAAGCTGGAACTCTCTGCTATGGAGACCTTCCGTACGTACCGGTTGCGCGATGAGCAGGAGAAGTACTTTCAACAGATGAAAAGTCAGATGGTCTGCGACAGACAGCGCAATTGGTCTGAAGAAGGCAATACCGGCAGGCTGTTGATTCTGTTTGTCGGTCTGATCCTCGGTTCATATGTCCGCCATGTCTGGAAGACAACAGCACTCAAGGACCAGTTTTCTTCATCGCCCGAAGTGCTCGACGAGATGCGCATGATCAGGTGTATCGAGCACACGGGGAAAGCAAAGCACATCACGCCTTTCGTAGGTGCGCAGGTTGATATCTGCAAAGCGTTTGAATTCGCCATTCCGCCGGAGTGCGCGCCGGACTATATCTCCAAACACAAGCTCCCGAAACAGCGCGGTCGCCCAAAGAGGAAAACGACCGAACGGGATTTATAGTACAAACTATTTCAAAACTCACGATGTCATGAATGACATACAGAATTTATCACACTCCAAGTGGAATTGCAAATACCATATCGTGTTTGCGCCGAAATACCGGAGGCAGGAAATATTTGGGAAGATCAAGGCGGACATAGGAAAGATACTCAGACAGCTGTGCGAACAAAAAGGAGTGACGATCATCGAAGCGGAGGCCTGCCCGGAGCATATCCACATGATGGTGGCCATCCCGCCGAATATCAGCGTAGCGCAGTTCATGGGGTATTTGAAGGGGAAGAGCTCGCTGATGATATTTGACCGGCATGCGAACCTGAAGTACAAATATGGCAACCGGCATTTCTGGTGCAGGGGGTATTACGTAGACACAGTGGGACGGAACCAGAAGGCGATTGCGGAA
The DNA here is from genome assembly GCA_964563725.1 of uncultured Oscillospiraceae bacterium. Taxonomy (GTDB): domain Bacteria; phylum Bacillota; class Clostridia; order Christensenellales; family Aristaeellaceae; genus CAZLYF01. The sequence continues at coordinate 595 of CAZLYF010000218.1, read as the reverse complement.
TACATCAGGAATCAGCTGCAAGAGGATATCGCGGTGGACCAGCTGTCATTCAAGGAGTACATCGACCTGTTTAAGGGTAGTAAGAATCCAAAGGCATGAAAAAGGCCGCTTCAGCGGCGGCCTGAGAAAGAAATGCGGTTGGCAGACAATTCAATGCGCCTTGAGGCGCGGCCAGTACTATGCCCTTATAGGGCTGGTGCATACCACCAGCTAAGCTGGTGGTTATGATTGTAGGAGTACATGCCTGCGCGCAAGGGCCCAGGCGCATGCCTTCTTGCCTGCATGCATTGTAATTTGATCGAATTATTTGAATTTCAATATGGTTAGTTTTTTATTCCTATTGGACAATTGGTACCAAACATGTTATCCTGCTTCATGCATAAGCCGGATTTCCGGAAAGAAAACTTTGGAGGACGACATGAAACTGAAACGCATCTCCGTTGCACTGTTCTGTCTGGTCATGCTGATGTCCATGGTGCCCATCGCAACGAATACAGCGCTGGCAGCTGTTGCGGCGAACGAGGCAGTCATCAAAGGAAGGAGCGCAAAAGGGGTCGATCCTAAAGACGCCGACGGGGGGGCCGCAGGCAGCGGG
>CAZLYF010000217.1:2688-4366 GCA_964563725.1 uncultured Oscillospiraceae bacterium | reverse complement strand
GCACTGCAGACGGCAGTCTGCCCAGCACGCAGCACGAATGAAGTTGCGGGCCGGACGCCTATACGGCTGCTTTGCGGGCGGTGAGCTCGATGAGGGCGCCGTAGACGATGCCGGCCAGAAAACTGACTGGGTCCGTGAACCCCGTCGCGCTGTAAAAGGCGAAGGAAACGATCAGGCCCACCGCCGCGCCCCGCAGGACGGCCGTGCGGCGGTTGGATTTCTCGTTGATGAGCCCGATGACCATTCCCATCAGCAGCCGGTTGAACCACAGCGCGAACAGGAAGACGAAGCCGCTGGCGAACCCTGAACGGATCAGGGCCCCGATGATACACACGACGCCCAGCGCCGCGCCGGCCAGCACGCTCGCCTTCATCCGCTTGGTCAGCATGGATTTCATGTCTCTTCCTTCTGATCCTGAGCATCTGCCGTTTCAGGTTCGGCCGCCTTGTCCGGCGCGGGCATCCGGCGTTTTTCCCTGTACATGACCGGCGAGGTACCGAACATTACCTCGTCATCCAAAGCCTTGCGTTCCATGGTCACCAGCTCCTTGGCGATGGAGGTGATGTTGCGCTGGAATTCCGGGGAGTTGACGCCCTCCACGGTCTTGCCCAGGGTTTTGCGGTAGTACGAGTAGTTTTTCCACAGGCTGTTGGTGATGCGCTTCACCGTGGAAGGCTTTCGGAGGAGGTCCAGCGACTCGGTTTTGAACTCCCTGATGAAATCGGCGTCCGGCGCGCGGTCGAGCGCCGTCAGTTTCCGGCCCGTCGCCTGCGCCCAGGGGAGGTCCAGCTCCTGAAAGAGGAATTTGAGCTTCGACCAGGCGTCGTACAGCTCCGCCTTGCCGCTGATTTCGAGATGTTTCAGCCAGTAGAAGGCCAGCAGCCTCCGCCGCCAGTCCCACCATTTCAGCGGGCTCTGCAGATCGGCCGCCGGGATCAGGAAAAAGCCCTGCTCCAGCAGCAGGGAGCCGAAGATGCCCGGCGGATGGCCGCGCCTTGTATTTTTCGGGGTCGTGCGGTACACGCCGCAGGTGGGGCTACCGTCCATGTACACAAAGGCGGTGACGCCCGCGCGCTTCAGCGTTTCCAGACAGGAAAGCGCGCCGAACTTCACGTCGTCGGTGACCAGCCGGCCGCGCCTGTTTTTGACTTCCGTCCCGCCCGTCCACACCATGGCGCCGTCCCCTCCGGTCAGGTGGATGGGCTCGCGCGGGACGCCCAGCCCCGCCATGCTCTCCGGGCACACGGGGCACCACTTGAAATCGTTCCTCTCCCGTCCCATCACGGCGAGCAGGTTCCACCCTTTGCCGTTGTAGCGCACGGGGCAGCCCATGCAGCACGCGCTGACGCCGATGGCGATGCGGTCGGAAATGACGACGGTTTTTTTATCCATGCTCCATCTCCTGCTGCGCTCCCTGACGGGAGCCGAATTCCCGGATTTTTTCAAGGTAGCGTTTCATGTTGAATTTCCTGTCCAGGCCTCCGGCGTTCATGTACCGCACGTTCCCGAAGACCGCCCGCTCTCCCCACGGCCTGTCGTGCTTCCCGAAACACCAGGCGATCCCCGCGAAGCCGTTGGGGTCCCTGCCGTCCAGGCTGTAGCGGTTGTTGAGGGAAAGAGCTGTTTGGTAGGCTTCCTCAGGTGTGTTTCCCCATTCCAGGATCTTCTTTCCCCAGTA
>CAZLYF010000217.1:0-2678 GCA_964563725.1 uncultured Oscillospiraceae bacterium | reverse complement strand
TTCTCCCCATGGACGGTCGTGAACGCCGCCGACAGACCAGGCAATTCCTGCATAACCATTCGCGTCTCTGCCGTCGAGTTCGTATTTGTCGTTCAGATAAATCGCAATTTGTATTGCTTCTTCGGCAGAGTGGGTCCATTCAAGAATTTTCTTAGCCCAATACATTCTCATGTAGCCATGCATTTTCCCCGTCAGCATCATCTCCTTCTGGGCGGCGTTCCAATAGGGGTCGTGCGTTTCGGCGGCTTCCAGGTCCGCGAGCGAATAGCGGTAGGGCCTCTGGTCCGGGCGGTGTTTTTCCAGCGTCGCCTTCGCCCAGGCCGGGATCGAAGCATAGCTGTCGTACCGGTCGTTGTAATGGACGAAATTCATGGCCAGCTCCCGCCTGACGACCAGTTCCTCGATGAACGCCTTCGCGGGTTCGCCGGGGATGTCCCGGACGCGCTGATACACATACAGCGGGGAGATCTGGCCGAAGTGCAGATAGGGGCTCAGGCCGGAGGAGCGGTCGAGGCCGGGGTCGTTTTTCTGCTCCGGATATCCCGGCAGCCTGTTCGCGATGAACCCGTCAAGGAGGGCCTTTGCCCGGCTTGTGCCGCCGGCGAAGGTTTCGACGGGCCGCGCGGACCGGTCCGCCTTCAGGCGGCCCAGGGCGGCGTCAACGTCCTCCACGCTGAACTCCTCAAAGGGCAGGCGCAGGTCCGTGGAAGGGACGTCTGCGCCGCGTTCTTCCTCCGGCAGGGCGAAGGAGTCGAGCAGCTTTGCGATTTTGGGCCTCAGCGTCGCCGCGGAATACTCCTCTTTGGGCGAGGCTGACTCGACGGGGACCACGGCGTCCGTCTCCACTTGGACAACCGGGCAGGGCGCGCCGGCGGCCAGGAAATCGCGCCAGGCCCGCTCGATCCTCAGATAGCCCCTGTCCGTGACCGCCATCGCCGCGGACAGGGACAATTCAAGGGCCCCTTTCTCCGGCGAGACCATCCTGACGATCATCCCGATCCGCCTTTTTTTGAGCGCGGCCTTCGTTTCCTTCAGGCCCTCCAGCATGAAGCGGTAGTGCCTTTCGTTCGCCTCAGGGAAGCTTTCAGTGATCCCGAAGAACACGATCAGGGGCTTGTGAAGGAGATTTGCCTGCCGGACGGCATATTCCAGGGCATGGTTGCACTCGGCCCGCTGGGCGCGCTGCATCCAGTAGAGCACGTAGAGCCCGCCGGTAGTTTGCCTGTCGTTGAGGGGCTGGATCCGCTCCTTTGCGATCACGGGAACAGGCCCCGGCGGCTCACCGCCCGCCCGGCCCGTGGCGGCGCTTTGTGCCCAGGCGCGCGAAGAGGCATGCTTTTCACTCCTCGTAAAACCAGATCTCTCCCGCCTCGTCCACCTCAAACATCGCGAAGTCCGTATAGGTCTCAAGGCCGAAGAGGTCCGTCAGCGTGAAACTGTAGTAGTAGTCCGCCGCGGGAAGCAGCAGGTAGCCGATCGTAAAGCCCTCCTCGGCGCTGTATTCGATCCCCTCGTCCAGGCCGAGATAATCGCCGGTCTCCGCGTCATACGCGTCATAGAGGGGGATGATCCCGTCGCCCGGTCTGATCTTCAGGATCTCCTTGCTGGAAGCGCCGCTTTCGCTGATCCCGTCCCAGGCGCCGATCACCCGGAAGCGTTCCTCGTCCCAGTCATACAGGACGCGCAGGTTGGTTTCAAGGCCGTTGAGCTTTACGGGCGCGGAGTAGAGGTTGTAGGCCTCGTTTTGCTCGATCAGGTAGAGGCTCAGCAGCTGCCCGTCCGGCAGCGCCGTCCAGAACCCGTCAAAGCTGTCTTGGATGAGGCCCGCCTCTTCGTCCACAAACAGCTCGTCGTCCTCGCCGAGGCTCAGGAGGACGCCGTCGCCCTCATCCATCAGCAGGACGAAGGTGGCGTTCAGCAGGTAGTCCATGCTTCCGGGGTCAAGTTCCAGGGTATAGGTGCCCCCCTCATCCAGGTAGGCGGCCAGCAGCGCAAGCTGGCTTTCCTCGTCCGTCACAAATCCCTGCTCCTGCGGCTTTTCCTCAAGACCGGCAAGGATCTGCGTAAACCATTCGTCGAACTCTTCCTCCTGCGCCCCAAAACCCGCGGTGTCGCCCGCCTCTGCCGCGTACAGCATGCTGGCCACAAAACGCCGGTAGCCCTCGCCGGGGGAAAGCTCCCTGAACACCTCATACTCCCGCGAACCCTGGACCTTGAGCGGATAGTATACGGAAAGCCCCGAGGATCTCTGGCGGCCGGAGCCGGCCACCCGATACACCACCGCCTCGTCCAGCGCTTCCAGCACCTCGCGGGCTTCAGGCAGGACGGAGGCGATCTCGCGCATCATGGAGCCGATGTCCAGCATGTTGGTATAGCCTTCCTCCGGGGTGTTGCCGCCGTAATTCTCCGCCCGGTGGATACCCCTGACGATCGCGTTGAGGCGCGCCTTGTCCGCCGCGGCGCCCAGCATCTGCCAGCCGGCCGCGTCCATGGCGGCGGCCAGGGCGGGGATCCTGTCCAGCGCCGTCACCGAGAGCGTGGTGATCTCTTCGTCATCCGCCAGGATGTTGGCGGCCAGAAAACCATCCGCGATGACCCGCCCCAGCATCGCCCCGTCCGCCCCCGGGTTTTCCTTCAGGTAACCGCCCAGGGAGGCGTAATCCCAGCCGGAGCCCGGC
>CAZLYF010000216.1:0-4451 GCA_964563725.1 uncultured Oscillospiraceae bacterium | reverse complement strand
GCTCAAGCGCGGCAAACGAGACTGAGTAGCGCTTCGCGAATTTTTCCGCCCCGCTTCCCGGGAACCCGTGGATCGAGACCGCCGGGCTGTTTTCAAAGACTGTACGGTGGATGTCGGTCAGATTTTTGGGTATCGCGATTTCTTCAAGCGCTCCGCAGTTAGCGAAGGCGAGTTTGCCGACGCTTCGCAAGCCTGCGGGGAGGAAGACGCTCCGGAGCTTGTCGCAGCCCATGAAGGAAGACTGCCCGATGCTCAGCACTGTGTCCGGGAGCTGCACGCTTTCGATCGTGCCCGCCTTTTCAAAGGCATTGTCGCCGATCGCCGTGACCGGAAAACCACCCAGCTCAGTCGGCACGACCAGGTCAGCGTCTTCGCCGGTATATCCCGTAATAGTCGCCTTGCCCCTCTTCTCAATATAGGCGAACTTGTCCGCGGCCGCCTCTGGAACCGCCTGCGCAAAGGCTGCAAACGCCAGAAGCACCAAAATCGTGCACATCGTGAGAATTCTTTTCATGACTCTCCCCCACTTCCATGCCCTGCATTCCAGCAACGCGTATTTCATCAGGGATATTACCATATATTTTCTGGCATCACAAGAACATGGGCGTTTGACAAAGCAGGCCGGCCGCATATAATCAATCCGGAAACAGCTTCGTTGGGAGAACGTTCATGAGAAAACGCCTGACGCCTGTCCTTTGCTTGCTGGCTGTCGCCGTTTTGTGCACGCCGGCCCTTTCGGCCGCCGCTCTTTCAGAAAGCATCGACGTGCTGCTGCTTGGAACGGACGAATTCGTGCTGTCTGTGACCGGCAACGAGGAAGTCAGCCGGTCGGACGCGATCCTTGTGCTGAATGTGGACCGGAAAACAAGCGCGCTGAAGCTGTTGAATATCGAGCGCGATTATCTCGTGAATCTCCCTGATGGCCTTGGCCCAAACAAGCTCTGCACTGCGACGTATTTCGGGGGCCCCCAGATGGGGCTCGAAGCCGTCAACGGACTGCTTGACCTGGACGTCTCCCTTTTTGTGCAGATCGATATCGAAAGCGCGATCAAGATCATCGACCTGTTTGGCGGCATACAGGTCGAAATCTTCGAGAACGAGCTGGATATCATCATGTACCCGCCCTTTGACGACGACCTGGTGTTTTCGGAAGCGGGTGTCCATACCCTCAACGGGACCCAGGCCCTGGCTGTCGTCCGGTCCCGTGATCATCGCATCGACGTGATCGATTCCAACAGGGGCCGCAATGAGCGCCAGCTGCGCGTCCTGATGGCCTGCCTCGACCTCTTCCGCGAGATGGGGCTCAAGGACAAGCTGGAATTCATCGGGAACGTCCTCCCACTCATCAGGACGAACATTTCAATGGGCGAACTCCTCCCCCTGGCAGCGGCGGCGCTTGGCGGCGACATTGGGCAGATCGCCTACATGCGTACCCCGCAGGGGAGTTACCAGACAAAATCCGTTAACATGCACAAAGTCATTGTCGCCAACGATATGCAGCAGGAAATCGGCGCCGTCCATTCTTTTTTGAACAAATGAACAGCCGCGGTTCCAGCCCGCAGCCCCGGTTCAAAGCGGAAGGAAATCGATGGATGGATTCTCCCTGCTGAAGTTCAGGACAATCATGAGGTCGTTGGTCGACCAGGTGGCTTTCCCAGTCCTGGTAAAGGTGACCGGATCGGAATATCGCATATACAGAGAAATGAACGCGGAGTAGTACGCTTCCTCGCCCTGTAAGGCGAAATGCCTCTTCTGCATCACGCCTTTGCTGTTGAAGATATATTTGAGCGTCGCGGGCAGCCGATATAGGATGACGTCTTCCACAGTCACAGCGTTGCCTTCAAGGCGGGCCTTTTCCGCCTTGCTGACCTGCTCGACGCTCCAGTCCCAGCCGACCTCACCCAAAGCCTCTTCATTAACCTCGGCGAGCGCCTGCGGGTCGGAACCCGGCACCCCGTGCACATAATGGGTCCGGGACTGATAGTCGTCCGTGTACTCCCTGGTGATCCGTGACAGGCGCCATGTCTCCCCGATTCTCAGGAAGCAGTGTCTTTCGACGAACCTTTCGCCTTCTTCGTCCAGCATCTGGAAGGACAGGACTCTGTAGGGATACTCTTCCTTGCCGACAGTGACATAGTACTCTGCATATGTCTCTGAAAGCGGCCAGACATCTGCTTCCTCAAAGCCGGGCAACTCCGAAAGACGCTCGAAACCTTCCTGTCCACCAAAGCCGTTAAGAATACCGACCGCTTCGATGCGCCGGTCAACAGGGAGGGCGCTCAGCCTGTCTCCGAAGTCCTCAAGAACGCCGACATAAAGCCCTTCCACGCTCTCCCCGATATCGGCAAACAAAAGCCTGAGGGCTTCCTCAAGGCTGGGCTGTTCGGCGCTGGTCACATCAGGGCCATTGACATAAAGCCCCCTGTAGGGCTCCGTCGGGTCGACCATCTCGTAGTAGACATAGCCGTATATCGAAAAATACGGCATGCCATGGTTGTATCCGACAACGATGACCTCGCCAAGCTCCGGATGCGAGAAGGCGATATCGACCAGGGCCCCCGCAGGCACGGCGCTCAAAAGGATCACCAGCGCGGCCATGCAAGCCAGCGTTTTCTTCATGAGTGTGTTTCTTGGCATACGGCATCTTCTCCCGGTTTCAGACAGCGTTCCGGCGGAAAACTTCTTTCTATGCATGGGCGGGCGGCCTTCCTTCAATCCATCGCCGCCAGCGCCTGATACGCCTCCCTGAGGGCGGGGTACAGGCTCCTGTACACCCCGTGCAGGCGCTTGTACCTTTCGGCGTCATCGGGGTTGGGGCCCTGCTTTTCGCCGAACCTGATCACAGCGTCGCAGGCTTCCGGGAGCGACCCGTAGATCCCCGATGCGACCGCGGCCAGCAGTCCTGCGCCAAGCGCCGCTCCCTCGCCCCGGATGGTCCTCAGTTCAAGGTTGAACAGATTCGCGATCATCACGCGCCATATCGGCGATTTGCTCCCGCCGCCGCAGACCGCCATGCTGTCCACGGGGATCCGCATCTCGCGGAGGATGTCCATGCAATCAGTGAGCGAGCAGGCGACCCCCTCCAGCACGGCCCTGATCATGTCTGCCTTTCCGTGAATGGCGGACAGGCCGAAGAACAGGCCCCTCGCGTTCGCATCCTTGTGCGGCGTCCTTTCGCCCATGAGGTATGGGACAAACAGAAGCCTGTTCGCTCCGATCGGCGAATGTTCCGCTTCCCTTTCCATGAGCTGGTAGGCGCTGCCTCCAAGGGAAGCGGCCACTTCCTTTTCCGCCTGGCAGAACGTGTCGCGGAACCATTTGAGCGAAAGCCCGGCGGCCTGGGTGACGCCCATCACATGCCACGCGCCTGGGACGGCGCAGCAGAAGGTGTGCACCCGGCCCATCGGATCGATGACCGGCCTGCCTGTGTGGGCGTATACCACCCCGGAGGTGCCGATGGTCGTAAAGGCTTCCCCGTCCCGGACGATGCCTGTGCCTACGGCGGCGGCCGCATTGTCGCCCGCCCCGCCGGCAACGAGAGTCCCTGCGGCGAGGCCCGTTTCTTCGGCAGCTTCCGCGTGCAGTGCCCCGGTCGCTTCCTGTGATTCGTAAACCCTCCCCAGAAGCTTTCTGTCAATCGAGAGGCCGTCCAGCATCTCATCAGACCAGCAGCGCTTGGGCACATCCAGCAGCTGCATACCGCTGGCGTCGGACACGTCCGTTGCAAACTCGCCGGTTAGTCTGTAGCGGATATAGTCTTTCGGCAGCAGGATATGCCGGCAGCGTGCATATACTTCGGGTTCGTTTTCCCGCACCCACAGGATCTTTCCGGCGGTGAAGCCCGTCAGCGCGGGATTGGCGGTGATTCGAATCAGCCTTTCCGCTCCGATGGTTTCCGTGATCTCATCGCACTGCTTCTGCGTGCGCTGGTCACACCAGATGATGGAAGGCCGAAGAACCGCCCCCTGCGCGTCAAGCATGACCAAGCCGTGCATCTGCCCGCTGAGCCCAAGGCCTGCGATCGCGTCACTTCCCACACCGCTTTGATTGAGCACGCTGCGCGTGCCCTGACATACCGCGGACCACCAGTCCTGCGGGTCCTGCTCCGCCCAGCCGTTCCTCGGCTGGGACATGGCGTATTCCACGGTATGCTGCGCGACCGCGTTTCCCGCCTGGCTGAACAGTACCGTTTTGGTCCCAGAAGTGCCTATGTCGATCCCAAGGTAATACATTGTCCGACCTCCATCCGCGCGCGCAGGACAGCCTTTGCGCATACGAAAAAATACGGCGTTTCCAGCCGGCAGCCCTGCGGAATATAGCATCGGAAAGCCAGGCTGTCAATCGCCGTATCAGCCGCTCTGGATAAGTCCAGGATCGCCAGGGTGGCCGCGTCGCCGCCAGGGCTAACGCATGAAAGACAATGCTGTTACAATTATTACAAAATAATTACG
>CAZLYF010000215.1:0-4457 GCA_964563725.1 uncultured Oscillospiraceae bacterium | reverse complement strand
ACATGGCGGGCCTGAAGATCCGCGTGCAGGACAACCAGATGATGAAGCGCATGGTGGAGCTCCTGGGCGCGACCCCAGTGACCGGCATCGGGCCCACCGAAGTGCAGCAGGCGATCTCCACCGGCGTGGTGGACGGCGCCGAGAACAACTGGCCCACCTACCAGAACATGGGCGACTACGAGGTGGCCAAATTCTACATCCTCGACCAGCACACCCGCGTCCCCGAGATTCTGCTGGCCTCCGTCGAAGCCCTGAAGGCCGTCAGCGAGGAAGACAAGGCAATCATCTTCGAGTGCGCCAATGCCACCCAGGAGTACGAGATCGCCGAGTGGGCCAAGAAGGAAAAATCCTCCGAGGAGATCGTGCGCGCGGCCGGGACGACCGTCGTCGAGCTCACGCCTGAGGCCCGTGCGGAATTCCAGGAGAGGATGATGCCGCTCTACGAGGAATTCGGCGCCCAGTGGATGGACATCATCAACCAGATCCAGGACATGGGCAAGGATTTCTGACCTGAAGACGTGAATAAACGGGAGAAACCTGCAAGGGTTTCTCCCGCGTCTTTACCGGGAGGAGGAGCCCCCGTGACAAGAGTCCTCAGGAAAATCGACTGGGCGATCCACAAGACGCTTCAGGTCCTCGCGAATATTTCGCTGGTGGCCATGGTGCTGATCCTGACCTACACGGTTGTCCTGCGCTACATGTTCAACACGGGAGTCGCCTGGGCGGAAGAGGTGCCCCGCCTGCTGGTGACGGTGTTCGTGTTCCTGGCCTGCGCGATGGGCGTGCGCGACCACGTCCATATCAGCGTCAACGTGATCTACAACCGCTTCAAAAAGGACGGCAGGGCGCGGAAGGCCCTGATCCTTCTCGGGGACCTCGTGGTGCTCGTGTGCGGCGCTTTTATGCTCTACTACGGCGCCCTGCGGGTCTCGAAGATGATGCGCCTGCCGGGCGTCCAGCCGATGACCGGCCTGCCCAACTGGGTGCAGTACGTGTCTGTTCCCGTCGCGGGGCTGGTGATCGTTTTCGACAGCCTTCTGTTCCTGACCGGCGTCATCAAACCGGACGACCTGATGCATTCCGAGGCGGAAGTGGATTATTCCGGCCAGGTGGTGCGCGCGCGCAGGAGACCCGGCAAGGAGGGCAGCTCCTCATGAGCACCGCGACGCTTGCCACAGTCGTCCTCATCGGCGGATTCTTCCTGCTGATGCTGCTGCGCGTCCCCATCACCTTCGCGCTGCTGATTTCGACGCTGGGCAGCGCCATGATCGGCGGCACGAACCTGACGCAGATGGTCAATTCCATGGTGCTGGGCGCGAACAGCTTCGCGCTGCTGGCGATCCCCTTCTTCATCCTGATGGGCGAGATCATGGCGGAAGGCGGCATGAGCGAGAAGATCGTCGCGCTGGCCAACCTGGCCGTCGGCCGTCTCCGCGGGGGCCTGGCCTACGTCAACATCCTGGACTCGATGTTTTTTGGCGGCATCTCCGGTTCCGCCGTCGCCGACGTATCCTCCCTGGGCTCCATCGTGGTCCCCATGATGAAGAAGCAGGGGTACAGCGGGGAGTTCTCCGTGGGCCTCACAGTGGTCACCGCCTGTCAGGGCGTGCTCATCCCGCCCAGCCACAACATGGTCATCTACGCGCTTGCTGCCGGAGGCGGGGTCACGGTGGGCAGCATGCTCATCGGCGGCCTGCTCCCGGGCCTGCTGCTGGGCGCGAGCCTGATGTTCCTGTGCTTCATCATGGCAAACCACTACGGTTTTCCTGTCGGGACCAGCATGAACTACAAGGGTCGCAGGTTCAGGGTCATCCTGAATGCCGTCGCTCCGATGATGATCTTCATCATCATCATGGGCGGCGTGGCGGCCGGTGTATTCACCGCGACGGAGTCCTCCGCGATCGCCTGCGTCTACACCTTCATCATCACCTACTTCGTGTTCCGCTCGGCGAGCCTCAGGAATTTCGGAAAGGTCCTGAGAAGGGCCCTCAAAACGCTCGCCATCGTGATGACGCTGATCGCGACGGCCAAGGCCTTCGCCTACATGATGACGGACCTGCGCATCCCCGACCAGATCACCCGCGCGCTGCTGAGCCTGACGCACAACAGGTACCTGCTGCTGCTGATCATCAACGCGATGCTGCTGGTGCTGGGCTGCTTCATGGACATGGCGCCGCTGATCATGATCATGACGCCCATCCTGCTGCCGGTGGTCACCAGCCCGGAGATCGGCATGCACCCCGTCCACTTCGGCGTGATGCTGATCTTCAACCTGGCGGTCGGGCTGTGCACGCCGCCGGTGGGCAGCGCGCTGTACGTGGGCTGCGCGATCGGCAAGACGACGCTGGAGAAGACCTCCGTCGCCATGCTGCCGATGTACGCGACGATGATCGTCGCGCTGATGCTGGTCACCTTTGTCCCCGCCATCTCCCTGTGGCTGCCGGGGCTCCTGTAAAAGAAAGAGGCTGGATTGGACACGGGAGAAGGCAGTCGCCGCGACGGGACCCTGGCGATCGGGCAGGCCCTGAAGGCCGAGCCCTATCCGGGGCGCGGCCTCCTGCTGGGCTGCTCGCCGGACGGGCAGCGCGCCGTGGCGCTGTACTTCATCACGGGCCGCAGCCCCCATTCGCTCAACCGCGTGTTCCGAACGGACGCGGAAGGCCTGCGCATTGAGCCCTTCGACCCTTCGCTCGCGGGCGACCGCAGCCTGACGATTTACCGCCCCCTGCGGGAGGGCGCGGGCTGGCTGATCGTCGGCAACGGCGACCAGACGGACACGGTGCTCGAGGCGCTTGAAGCGGGAGGCAGTTTTGAAGGGGCGCTGCGGACGCGCCGCTTCGAGCCGGACGCGCCCCATTTCACCCCGCGCGTCACCGGGATCATTGGCATCCGGGACAGGGTCCTGGGCTGCAGGCTCTCCCTGATCCGGGCAGCGGGCGGCGGGGCCTGCGAGCGGTTTTTCTTCGAATACGATATCGTGCCGGGCGTCGGCCACCTGCTCCACACCTACAGGGGGGAAGGGGAGCCCCTTCCGGCGTTTTGCGGCGAGCCCGCGCAAATCGCGGTCCCCGGAGACCTCGGCGCTTTCGCCCGGGAGGCCTGGGAAAGCCTCGCCGCGGAGCGCCGCGTCGCCCTGTACGCCCTTGGCCTGCGGTTTTCGGACGGGTCAAGGGAAGAAGTCCTTATCAACCGGCATCGCGGGGAAGGAGCGCCGGATGCGTGAGATGCCGCTCAAGTACGGCTGCAACCCCAACCAGGTCCCCGCACGCGTCCTGATGGAGGACGGGCGGGACCTGCCTTTCCGGGCGCTCAACGGGAGCCCGGGCTACATCAATCTCCTGGACGCGCTGAACGCCTGGCAGCTGGTGCGCGAGCTTAAGCAGGCCCTGCGCCTCCCCGCGGCCGCCAGTTTCAAGCATGTCAGCCCCGCCGGCGCGGCCGTGGGGCTTGCGCTGAGCCCGGATCTCAAAAAGGCCTGCTTCGCCGACGATCTGCCGGCGCTTGACGACTCGCCCCTCGCCTGCGCCTGCGCGCGGGCGCGGGGGGCAGACCGACTGAGCTCCTTCGGGGACTGGACGGCGCTGAGCGACCGCTGCGACGCGGCGACCGCGGCGCTGCTGAAACGGGAGGTGTCCGACGGGGTGATCGCGCCGGGCTATGATCCGGAAGCGCTGGAGATCCTCAAAGGGAAACGAAAGGGCGCCTACTGCGTCCTGCAGATGGACGAAGGGTACGAACCGTTCCCGGACGAGCGCAGGCAGGTATTCGGGGTCACGCTGATGCAGCGCCGCAACGACGCCAGGATTGGCGCGGGCCTTCTTCAGCGCGTCGTGACCGCGAAGAAGGGCCTGCCGCCGGAAGCGGAAAGGGACCTGTCCGTCGCCTTGCTGGTCAACAAATATACCCAGTCCAATTCCGTTTGTTTCGCCGTGGACGGCCAGGCGGTCGGCGTGGGCGCGGGGCAGCAGTCGAGAGTGCACTGCGTGCGGCTGGCCGCGGACAAGGCGGACCGCTGGCGCCTGCGGCAGCACGGGAAGACGCTGGCGCTGAAATTCAGGGAAGGGCTGTCCCGGCCGGACAGGGACAACGCCGTCGACGTCTTCCTTTCGCCAGACGCGCAGGCGCGTCTGGGCGGCGGGGGCTGGAAACAGTGGTTTGAGGCGGAACCCGAGCCCATCGCCGGCGGGGAGAAGGCCGAATGGCTCCGGGCGGGGAAGCTGTCCCTGGGGAGCGATGCCTTCTTCCCCTTCCCGGACAGCATCGAGCGGGCGGCCGAAAGCGGCGCAGGCTTTGTGGCGCAGCCGGGCGGCTCCATCCGGGACGAGGAGGTGATCCGCGCCTGCGACCGCTTCGGGATGGTGATGGCGCTGACCGGGACGCGGCTGTTCCACCACTGAGGGCCGGGACGCGGCGCTCAGCCCTTCAGGGACCAGCCCTCGTCGCCGTGGTAGACCATC
>CAZLYF010000214.1:0-4465 GCA_964563725.1 uncultured Oscillospiraceae bacterium | reverse complement strand
AAGCGACCTTGAGCTGGTGTTCGGGCATTTCCCGCGGCTGAAGGAGAGGCGCAGGCAGCTGGCGGGCACGCTGTCGGGCGGCGAGCAGCAGATGCTCGCCATCGGGAGGGCGCTGATGAGCCGGCCCAAACTGATGATGATGGACGAGCCGTCGATGGGACTGTCCCCCATCCTGGTCCAGGAGATCTTCGGGATCATCAGGGAAATCAACAAGGACGGCACCACCGTCCTTCTCGTGGAGCAAAACGCGCACATGGCGCTGTCCATCGCCAACCGGGCCTATGTGCTTGAAACCGGGGACATCGTCAAATCAGGCCCCGCGCAGGCGCTCCTGGCAGACGAGGATGTCAAAAAGGCTTACCTGGGGAACTGACGGGGAAACCCCTTCACGCCCGGCGGGACGCGCGCTGCACGGCTTCCCTGATTTCCCCCGTCATGTCCGTTTTTTCCCAGGGGAGATCGAGCTCGGGCCGTCCAAAGTGGCCATAGCTCGCCGTTTGTCTGTAGATCGGCCTTCGAAGCTGAAGACGCCCGATGATGCCGTCCGGGCTCAGATCGAACAGGTCCCGCACCGCCTCGGTGAGGACGTCGTCGCCGACCTGTCCGGTGCCGAAGGTATCAATGGAGAATCCGACAGGCTGCGCCACCCCGATGGCATAGGCAAGCGCGGTCTGGCACTGCCGGGCGAGGCCGGCGGCGACGATATTCCTGGCGATGTGCCGCGCCGCGTAGGCCCCCGAACGGTCGACCTTTGTCGGGTCCTTGCCGCTGAAACAGCCGCCGCCGTGAGGCGCGCAGCCCCCGTAGGTATCCACGATGATCTTCCTTCCCGTCAAACCGCTGTCCGCGGCCGGGCCGCCAAAGACAAAGCGACCGCTGGGATTGACAAGATACTTCGTATGGCCGTCCAGCAGGCTGGCCGGGATGACCGCCCTGATCACCTGCCCGACCATCGCCCCGTAGATCTCCTGCTGGCTGACGGATTCATCATGCTGAGCGGAAATGACTACGGCTTCCACCCTGGAGGGCGTTCCGTCCGCGTATTCGACGGTGACCTGGGATTTCCCGTCAGGCCTCAGCCAGGGGAGGGACCCCTCCTTGCGCAGCACGCTCATCTTCCGGGTCAGCCGATGCGCGAGCGCGATGGGCATTGGCAGCATCTCCGGGGTTTCGTCGCAGGCGAAGCCGTACATCATCCCCTGGTCCCCCGCGCCGGTCTCCTGCGCCACGCCGGTTAAACCGCGCGTTTCCCTTGCGCAGCTGACGCCGCCCGCAATGTCCGGGGACTGCCCGTGCAGCGCCGTGAGCACCGCGCAGGAATTGCCGTCAAATCCCAGCGCGGGGCTGTTGTACCCGATGCCGGTCACCACGCTGCGCGCGATGTCTGCGATGGGCACCTGCGCCCGGGACGTGACCTCCCCCATCACAAGGATCAGGCCCGTCGTCGCGCAGGCCTCGCAGGCAACGCGCGCGCCGGGGTCTTTGGCAAGGTAAGCGTCGAGCACCGCATCGGATATCTGATCGCAGATCTTGTCCGGATGTCCTTCCGTCACCGATTCCGAAGTCACCAGTTTCCTCAAGGTTTCTCCCTCCCCGCCGAAAACGCGCCTGTCTCAGACAAGCGCGCATTTGAAGCCTTATCTGCCAGCCTTCGCTGATGGACTTGGCACCAGCCTCCGCTGGTTGCCGGGCTTCATCGGGCCAGTCCCTCCGCCGCTCTTGATAAGGAATATTCAATTGGGCGCATTGTATCCCAGTTGTCCTTTCCTGTCAAACGCCCCGCGCCCGGGACAGTCCCTGCGGCCAGGCCGCCAAATCGAGCCAAAATACGGGGGCTTCATTGACAAGCCTCACCGTATACGCTATCGTCGCGGCGGAGGATTTTTACATGTTGTTCATCGGCGTATGCGGGGCGAGCGGCTCAGGAAAAACGACACTGTGCCATGAGCTGGTGAAAGCCGTGGGCGCTTCCGGCGTCGTGCTCAACCAGGACGGCTATTACTTCGACCATCCGGATCTCTCCTATGAGGAAAGAGTCCGTCTCAACTATGACGAGCCCTCGATTTTTGACCATGACCTGCTCCTGTGCGATGTCTGCGCGCTGCTTAACGGCAAAGCCGTGAACAGGCGGGGATATGACTTCTCCCTGCACAGGCGATGCGACCCGGGGGAGCTCCTGCACCCCGCGAGCGTGCTGGTCGTGGAAGGCATCCACGCTTTCTACGACCAGCGACTCTGCCAGAAGATGTATCTGAAGCTCTACATCAGCGTAGAGCCTGACATCTGTCTCCTGCGCAGGGTCAACCGGGACATCAAGGAGCGCGGGAGAAGCATCGACAGCATCACCCAGCAGTATCTGTCCACAGTGAAACCGATGTATGACAAATATGTGCGCAATTACATCGGCGATGCCGACGTGATCGTGACAAGGGGAGGGAAAAACGCCCGGATCGTGGAGATCCTCGCGGGGTATCTGCGCGACGCGCTTGAACAACAGTGACGCTGCTCACAGCGCGCCGACATGCTCAAGGAGGATCTTGAACCCGGCTCCGATCAGCACGACGCTGCCTGCGATCTGCGCCCTCGCGCCGAATTTTGCCCCCAGCCGGCCCCCGATGGACACGCCGGACAGCGAGAGCAGGAAGGTGACGGTCCCGATCATGGCGGAGGACAGGATGATTTCCGCCTTCAGCGCGGCAAAGACGATCCCGATTGCCAGGGCGTCGATGCTGGTAGCCACGGAAAGAAGCAGGATTTCCCTGAGGCTGATCAGCCTGCACTCCTCCTGCGCCTCAGGCCGGTCGTGGAACGTCCCGTACAGCATTTTGGCGCCGATGAGCGTGAGCAGGACGAAAGCGACCCAATGGTCCACCCGTTCCATCGCTTCGCCGAATCGCGTGCCGATCAGCCAGCCCGCGGCGGGCATCAGCGCCTGAAAAAGCCCGAAGGAAGCGGCCATCCCAACGTTGCGCCTCACATTGACGCTGCGCTGGCAGGCGGTTCTGCACACGGCGACCGCGAATGCGTCAAGCGAAAGGCCGACCGCGATCACGAGCAGTTCCGGGAAACTCATGCGGCGCCGCCTTTCAGGGGATGATCCCGCCCATTATAGCTTCCTTCGCAGGGCGGCGCAACGAACGCGCCGCCCGACAGGACCTGCCATCGGTGGAAGAAATGAAGACAGTGTATTTGAAGCCAAACGGGGAGAGGCGCGTCCTCTCTCCGCATCCGTGGGTCTTCCTAAGCGACATCGACTACGCCAGCGCTGCCTGCAGCGCGGGAGACGTCGTTTCGATCCATTCCAAAAGGGGCGGCTTTCTGGCCAGAGGCGTGTATAACCCGCATTCACAGATCGCGCTGCGCGTCCTGACGCCAAACGACGAGCCCGTCGACGAGGCCTTCATCAGGCGCCGCGTCAGGCGGGCGCTCGATTACAGGAGAAGCTTCGCCGACCTGTCCTCCTGCCGGCTGATCCACGCCGAAAGCGATGGCTTGCCGGCCGTGATCGCGGACTGTTACGGCAGTGTCATCTCGTTACAATGCCTCTCGCTGGGCATGTCGAGAATGCAGGATATGATCGTCCGCGCGCTGGTCGACGAACTTTCCCCCGCGGGCGTCTATGAGCGCAATGACGTCCCGGTCAGAAAGCTGGAGGGAATGGAAGAGAAAACCGGCCTTTTATACGGAGAAGTCCCCGACAGGGTCGAAATGCTTGAGAACGGCGTACGTTTTCTCGTCGACGTCAAAAAGGGTCAGAAAACGGGATATTTCCTCGACCAGAAGGAAAACCGCGCGGCCATCAGGCCCTTTGTCGGCGGTGCGAGCGTGCTGGACTGTTTCTCGCACACCGGGAGCTTCGCCCTTCACGCGGCCAGCTACGGCGCGCGGCAGGTCCTGGGCGTCGACATATCGCAGCGCGCCTGCGACTGCGCGGGAGAGAACGCTGCGCTCAACGGTTTCGCGCAAGCCAGGTTCCTGACGCTCAACGCCTTCGATTTTCTCAATGCGGAAGCCGGACGCCGAAACCTGTATGACGTGGTGATCCTGGACCCGCCGGCCTTCGCGAAAACCAGGGCCAACCTCCCTTCGGCCAGGTCCGGGTACAAGGAAATCAACCTGCGGGCGATGAAGATCCTGCGCGACGGCGGTTTCCTCGTCACCTGTTCCTGTTCCCAGCATGTCCCTTCGGACATGTTTCTGGACATCATCCTTGACGCCGCTCGCGACTGCCATGTCCAGCTGCTGCAGTCCGAATTCAGGAGCCAGGGAAGGGACCATCCCGTCCTTCCGGGAGCAGCCGAGACACACTACCTCAAGTGCGCCATCTTCCGCGTCGACAAATGACGGCGTCCTCTCCGCCCCTTCAGGACGCCCTCCAGGGGGCAGGGGCGGATCTGCGGCGGGCCTCATTGATAAGTGAAGCGAATTATTGTATGATGCAACCTGCAGAGCGTTTGCTCCTGCG
>CAZLYF010000213.1:0-4466 GCA_964563725.1 uncultured Oscillospiraceae bacterium | reverse complement strand
CAGGACGGCAACAATGCGCAGCCGCAGGAAGGCCGCGGCCGCAGAGGAAACTGATCTTCCGCCTGACGATCCCATCAACGGGAAGACAGCGCCGAAAAGCGAAATCCACCCATCAATAAAGTCGAGCGCCGCGGGATGATCCCCGCGGCGCTCGACTGTCCGGTCCTCACCGTGACCTGAAGCCTTTTCAGCGCTTCAGGCCTTTTTCCGCGTTGTAGTCTTCGGCCGCCCTGACCAGCGCCTCGATGTTTTCCCGCTTCGCGCCCATGGGCACGCCGCCTCCCGTGCTGAGCAGCAGGCCCCTGACGCTCCCGTTGACGGCCGCGTAGCTGTCGATGCAGGCGCGGGCCGCCGCGTAGACCTCTTCAGGGGCCTGGTTGACCAGCGCCATGGTCGGGACGTTCCCCAGCAGCGCGACCTCGCCCACGGCCCGGCTGACGGCCCCGATGTCGGTGGCGTGGGAGAAGTTGAACAGGTCGACCCCCATCTCCCGGATGCAGGGATAGCAGTCCGCGCGGACGGTGTCGTTGTGAAACAGATGCACGAGGCCGGGGAAGGCCCCGAAGATCTCCTGAAACCAGGGCAGCGCGGCTTCGCGGAACAGCTCCTCGCTCAGAAAACCGCAGACGTCGTCCAGCACCAGGACGCCCTCCGCGGAGGGATTGACCTCCAGCTGCGCCTCGAGCCACCTGAGGCAGAGCGCCGTGGTTTTTTTCAGCAGTTTTCGCGTCAGCTCCGGGTCGGTCATCACGCTGACCAGCAGCTCCGTCAGGCTGTAGATGTGCGAGGCCAGCGTGAAAGGGCCGCGGGCCGATACGATGCGCGGGGGCTCGCCGATCTCCGTCAGGAAGGGCAGGTGATATTTCTGCTGGTTGAGCAGAAGGGGCATCAGGCCGTCTTTTTTCGGGTCCGGGACCGTCAGCGCGTCCACGGCCGCCTCGGCCGCATCGGCGTCACTGATCAACGGATGGACGACGGGCATGTTGTCGTCAAAAAAGCTGAGCTTCAGGCCGAAACCGCTGGGTTCGGACGCCATGCCCATCTCGACCCACCAGCCGGGCAGGAACAGGACGGAAGGAAAATCCGCCCGGATCTTTAGGTAGTCGCTTCGCCAGATGTCCGGGCGGGCATAGAAATCCATGAACCCGTGCCCGCAGTACCCCGGGATCCACGGGCTGTCGACGATCAGGCCCACATGGAGGCTCTCCTCTTCCCTGCGCACGATGCGCCTGAACGTTTGCCACTCCCTGTCGTTCATCCTGTCCTCCTGCCGCCAGATACTGGCGGCTCATCCCTCCCGGATACCGGGCGGGACGCCTAAAACTTGTTTTTGAAGTCGGTGACCGTGGTGTCCGCAAACGCGGCCACGTCCTTCTCCTTCTCGTGGAAATGGGGGGCCTTCGCGCGCCAGCCGCTGCCGTAGAAGGGGTCTGACGCGGAAATGGGGAAATGGACGGTTTCGCCGGTGATGGCGGACTTGTAGATCCCCGTGATCAGCTCGATGGCGTTGCGGCCATCCTCGCCGCGCGCTTCAAGCGCCTCTCCCCGCAGCGCCGCCGCGAGGAAGTTCTTCACCTGGCCGTCGTGGTTTTCCAGGGCGAGCTTCGGGCGGGACGCGAAATCCGTCTCCAGGGCCACTTTCATCGCGGCGTCTTCCTCCGGGAAGCCGTTTTCCCGCGATTTGGAGCACAGCGCCCTGAAGGGGATGGCAAGCCCGGCCTTCTCCATCTGGAAGGTGAGCAGCTGCGGCTCTGCGTGGGACACGAGAGAGCTCGTGACCTGCGCGACCGAGCCGTCTGCGTACTGAAGCAGCGAGGACGAGAGGTCCTCTTCCTCGGAATTGGGATGATCCAGGTTGGTCATAAAGGCGGTGAGCTTTTCCGGCATCCCTTTCGCCCACAGCAGCAGGTCGATGTGGTGGATGGAATGATTGAGCGTGCAGCCGCCCCCCTCCACCGTCCAGCGCCCCCGCCAATTGAGGTCGTAGTAGCTGCGGCCCCGGTACCATACGGAATTGACCTGCGCGAACAGGGCCCTGCCATAGGCGCCGCTTTTGACCATCTCCACGGCGTTGCGGATCCCCGATATGTAGCGGGACTGCGCCACCACGGTGAGCACGCGCCGATAGCTTTCCGCGGTACGTAGGATGTCGTCGCATTCCTCCAGGGAGGGCGCCATGGGCTTTTCCAGAAGGACGTGGCAGCCGGCGCGCATCGCGTTCACGGCCACCTCCCTGTGCAGGCCCGGCGGCGTGCAGACCGACACCGCGTCGCAGCGGTCCAGCGCCTCGCGGTAATCCGCGACGACGGCGGCCTCCCTGAGTTCAAAGCGTTCCGCCAGCGCCTGCGCGCGGCCGGTCATCCCGTCCGCCAGGGCGACGATCCGCGCGTCTTCCCCGGCATTCAGGTAGCCCCTGATATGCGCGGGGGCGATCCCCCCGCAGCCCACGATCATCACCTTTACCATGATGCCTCCAAACTGCCGCCTGGAAGGCGGCCGGCAGCGCGGCTTCGAGGCCGCGGACGGTCTAAAAAGCTCTCCTCAACGGTAGATGAGGTTGGGCAGCCACATGACCAGGTCCGGCACGAACACCAGAAAGAGCACCAGCAGCACGACCGCCGCGTAGAAGGGCATCGTTTCCTTGAAATACTTTTCCACGGGGCAGTCCAGGATGTCGCAGACCGTGTACAGCGCCGTGCCGACGGGGGGCGTCATGCAGCCCATCGTGACGATGGTCATCATGCAGATGCCAAAGTGCACCGGGTCCACGCCCATCTTCTGCAGCACCGGCAGAAACAGGGGCGTCAGCAGCATGATGTTCACGTTGCTGTCGATGAACATGCCCAGGATGGTCAGCAGGATGATGATGATCACCATCAGGGCGTTGGGGTCGCTGGTGAGGTCGAACAGGAAGTGCCCCAGAAGCGTCGGGGCCTGTTCGCGCGTCAGTGCGTAGCTGAAGATGCCCGACAGGGCGATGATGAGGATGATCCCGCCGTTGTCGATGAAGGAATCCTTCAGCGCCGCCTTGAACTTGGCCCAGGTCAGCTCCCTGTAGACGAATACGCCGACGAGCAGGGCGTAGACCACGGCGAAGGCGCCCGCCTCCGTGGGCGTGAACAGCCCGAAGCGGATGCCGACGATGAGGATCAGGGGAAAGATCAGCGCCCAGAAGGAATGGCGGAGCTCCGCGCCGATCTCCTTCCAGGTGGGCCGCTTCGCGCCCGGCGCGGGCAGGTCGAAGCCCCGGCGCTTGGACGTGACGCGCACGGTGAACATCAGCACCGCCATCATCAGCAGCCCCGGGACGATGCCCGCCACGAAGAGCTTGCCGATGGACACGCCGCCGATGAAACCGTACAGGATCAGCCCGAGGGACGGCGGGATGGTGGCGGTGATCAGGGAAGTCAGGCAGAGCACGCCCCCGGCGTAGCCTCTGGAATAGCCCCGCTTGATCATTTCGGGCCCCAGGATGCGCGCCTCCATCGTGGCGTCCGCGACGGCAGAGCCGGACACGCCGCCCATCAGGGTCGACAGGAGCACCGAGACCTGCGCGATGCCGCCGACCATGCGCCGGGTGAGGAGCCTTGAAAAGCTGATCAGGTGCCGGGTGATCCCGGTGCGGTTCATGAGGTTCCCGGCAAAGATGAAAAAGGGCACAGCCAGGAAGGCGATCGACTGCGTCTGGGCGATGACGCGCGTGCTCGCGGTCGTCAGGGAGGAGCTGGACGTGAGGAACCAGGCCATCCCCGCGCCGCCGATGACGAAGGCGATGGGCATGTTGATCAGAAGCAGGATGAGGAATACGATCACAAGGGCCAGCATCTTGTCCCCTCCTTTTCCTTACAGCGCGGGTTTGGCTTCGTCAAGGCCCGCGTTTTCTTCCCCGACGACGTCCGGATTGTCCTTGCGGACGTTGTAGGCGTCGTCCCGGAAGCGCTTCAGCAGCTTCCCGATCTTGACGGCGCAGGTGAAGATCATCAGCACGCTGCACGCGGGCAGGCTCATGGTGACCCAGCTGTAGGGGACCGGCAGGGTGTTGAACGGCCGGGAGGGGTTTTTGGCGATGACCGTCAGGCCGCCGTTCACCAGCACGGCCAGGATGACGGCGATGACCGTGTAGACCAGAAGCTGCGTGAGTTTCTGCACCCTGGGGCTGAATTTCTTGACCAGGATGTCCATGCCCACGAGGCGCGAGTAACGCAAGGCCACGTCCGCGCCGAGGAAGGCCACCCAGCTGAAAAGGAGCAGGCTCAGGTCATCCGCGACGATGATCGGCGCCTTGAAGATGCGCAGCACCGCGTTCATGAAGGTCAGCGTGACGATGGCGACCAGGCCGGCGCCGACCACGGTTTCCTCGGTCCTGCAGTAGACCCTGTAGCATTTGTCCCACATGTGTCCCCCTCCGAATGCGCGCGTTCGGCAAAAAACGACCCCGGCCGGAGGGAAAAAGGCGGCACGGCCGC
>CAZLYF010000212.1:0-4582 GCA_964563725.1 uncultured Oscillospiraceae bacterium | reverse complement strand
GACAGGTGGCTCATCCTTTGCCGGACAGGTTGCTCAAATTGGTCCGGAATACCCAGCATACGTGATATTGACATTAAACCACTATCGGATAGCGAAAACCTATTTGAACGACCTCCTTCCGCAAAAATGTCTACCTTCGATACCGAAGCTTATGTTTGTTGCTTTTCTTCAAATAATGATTTGCTGCCAATGTGGAATTACTATTCGAACGGCCATTCTTATCATGGATACAACATTGGTATCGAATCAAAAGCGTTTGACTATATCAGCAGAAGAAACGATGGCTATAAAATTGAACTTGTCAGGATCATATATGACGATGAAGGAAAAAGGAATGAAATCCGTAAAAGAATTTTTGCACTATCAGCTTATGTGCAATCAATTAATCGTGGCATAGATGTCCTCAAGAAGTATATTGTCGATATGCTGAACAGTTTGCATTTGTCCTTCAAGAGCAATGCATTCAGACATGAAGAGGAAATCCGTGTCATACTGTATAGGCCGAAGACTCCCATACAACGTATTGATGGCCTCAATCTGCTTCCAATTAAATATAGAAATCGAAACAGTGTACTCACTCCATATGTTGAATTGCACATGCCAAGTACAAAACCAATGGTAAGTAAGGTTACTGTTGGGCCACTAATCGAACAGGGTTTGGCGGTAACAACAATAAGAGATTTCCTCGCCGAAAGAAACTACCATGCCGATGTCGAAGTATCACGTGTACCTATTCGGTATTAGTCGTCCATTTCGCTCACTCCTGCGGAACTTGCGGCACATTATATGGTATTCACATACACAAGTAAGTCAACATATATCATATGTGGACTATCGATTATTCATTGCCTGCCATTGATTACATCGGATCAGATTGTGCAGTCAGATCAGTTATGGGAGGCGCAGCCGTCGGAAAAAGAGTGCATGAGTGACGGCGGGCAGTGCAGTCTGTAAATGGAGCGGTAGAATCCTGTAAGGCACCAGATGTGCGAATACAGGAGAGTGGTCACATCAAAAATACATCAAGCTACAAAAGCGTTATCATGAAACATGTGGCGCTCAACTATCCTTTTCAATCGTCAGGGGACGGTTCTTTGACGATAAACAATCCTTAGCATTTTACAGTATCTTTAATGCGAAAACAGGTGCTGCTATGCCGAGACATGCGCGCAAGAAGACTGATTCTGGCATCTATCACGTGATATTGCGGGGCATCAACCATTCGCCGTTCAGGGCCTCTGTCACAGTGCAGGATTCGGGGCTGACAACGCCCAGACCGTTGTTGGAGCAATCGCTGCAGTCAGCGGAGTAAACACAGATCATGGCGGTCACCTCCAATCTCAAGGCATAAAAAACACCACCCTGCTTGAAGGCGGTGAAAAATCTTCAAAGTGTTACGGCTTGTACCAGCCAATGACTGTTCCCTTTTGAAGAATATGGCCATCCATTTCCCTTAGCACATCCGTTTTCCTTGAAGAGGATGGCAGATTCAACTTGCAATCCAACCCATAAACAGTAAAGGAGTATCGGTGCGCTTTCTTGATGAATGGTGGCTGCTTAGGTCCTCTGTACCTGTTCTTGCCATAGCCTATGCCTTGCACGGCTCCGTTTGGGCAATGACTGCCTTTGGGAATGCTTTCAGCAATGCGGCTCGATGCCGGAATATTCCAAATGACCCAATGATTCAAGCGTCCGACAATGGGAACATCCAGATCGTCCATAAGGATTGTAATAGACACGACAGCATTCTCTAAGTCAGCAAGCACGAATTCTGGTGATACATCCTCGCCAAACCCTGTATGTTTTCTGGGAATCTGGCCATCTTCGCTGAAGGATGGGCACCGAACCAGTAAATCCTTCACAATCGTTTCCTTCCATAATGGTCGATCCCATGATACGCCGTTCCTTTATTCTGCGACATGGATAGCATATCGCAAATACTGTGAACATGAAAGCGCAAACGCTTTAATATCCGCCAGTTCGGCTGTACTGTCAGGCGTGTCACGTTTACTATTCAACCGATCGCGTTTTATCCCAGCGACAGGCGTGGTAAATCGCCGCTCATCTGGCTGTTGAGCGAAGCATACCCGTTGACCAGGCTGATGATATTCTCAATTGCCTCGTTCTTCTTGTGAGTCGCTCATCATTTCAATACGGATTGACTCACTTTTCTCTCCCGTTCCACTATATCGGCAAAGGGACCGGGAAGGATTTGCGCACCTCTTTGTACGCCATAGTAATCCTCATCAAACACGATCGCCGATCCGTCCGGATTTTCGAAGCGTTGCTCCGGCTCAAACGCACAGCCCAGCATATCGCTGTTCACAAGCTCGGTACGGAAGCCTTCCAAAAGTGAATACACATTTGTGTTCAGATAGTATTTGCCTTCCCTTTCCGTCAGCTCTGCCTTGGCTTCCACATCCGCGCGAATCAAACCGTGTTCCTCATGCTTGCTGACAGACGCGCCGCCAAAATATGCGTTCCCCTTTACCCAAACAGGCAGATGACCGAAGTGATAGGCCGCTAACGCGCGCATATCGGGCTCCTGACCCATCATGAAGTGGGAAATCCATTCGCCGTAGGTTGGGAATATATCCAGGGGCGCGGTGCCGACAACCTCATAATCGTTGTCCTGGGGCGTTTTGTCCCCGTCGGTGACGGGATAATGCTGGATGAAGATATTATTATAGATTCGGTCATCACCGTGCAGGATCGTCATAAAGCCCGCCACCTCCGTGCGATGTCGGATATGGTAGGGCGTATAGCGCGGCTCGCGCCGGCCGTTTACAACGCGGTCCACACCGGCGTTGATCAGCGTGAATGAACCAAGCATCAGGTTATGTACGCAAGCGATCCCCTCGCTGGGCATGACGACAGAAACCTTGGACAAAAGGAGATTGTTGTCGATCAGTGTGGGCCCGTGGCTCACCTCGATAAACACGTCGTTGCTGAACATCGCGCCTTTTGCAGGCTGCACCCCCTCTGGGCGGTGGTTATCGTGCAAGAGGTTGCGCGTGATTCGCGTACCCTGCGCCTGCCAGTCGCACCACACGCCCATGATGCAGTGGTGGATATGATTGCGGCGGATGGTTACGTCGATCGCCGCATGGAGTTTGATGCCCGCCGTTTCCGCGCCGCCGAGCTGCTGAGAGTTACAGATGTGATGGATGTGACAGTCCTCGATTGTGGAGAATACGCCGCCCATGCGCCCCACAATGCCTGTCTGCTCACAGTGATGAATATCACACCTGCGTACGATATGGCCGCCGACCTTTTCCTTGAGCCAACCGTGATACTGCCCGCGGCATACCGCGTCACGTTCCATCTGCGTGGGGCTTTTCACGTGCTTTGTATAGAAATACATATCATTCTCAGGGTCGCGGTACTTGCCCAACGAGATGCCACAGCACTTGCTGTTGCTGATCTCGCAATCTTCGATGATCCAACCCCGACTCCAGTGCGGGCCGACCATTCCGTCCTGATAGGCGGCGGGCGGCGCCCATGTGGTAGCAGCCTTGCGGATGTTGAAACCCCTGAGCGTGATGTAACCGACGCCCGTCTGGTCTGGCATGAAGCAGTTTCGTCGAACGCTAAACTCCACGTTCTCCCGGTTGGGATCTTTTCCGTGAAAATTGGCATAGAAAACGGTCTCGTTCCCGTCCTGCGCCGTGAACCATTTGTAGCTTGATACCTTGGGTGACCATGCGCAGGGGTCTGGCTGCCCTTCAATGCATTCATCCAGCGTGATGGCTTCATACAGCATCTGATCGCTGAGAAATATCGCGCCGGTGTGGCGCACGGTCGGCGCGAAGTACCAGTCTCCGCAAACGAAGGTGGTATATGGGTTATATACGCCAAAAATGCCGTTGTTTACCCGCGTGACCCATACGTTCCCCTGGTATGGCTTCCAGCCTTCAAGCGGCTCCGCGCCTGTGATTATCGCCCCCAGCGGTTGTTCAGAGCGGTAGACGATGCGGTTCTCCTCCGTGCCCGCATTCTTGGGGTTCACATACTCCCGATAGATGCCGGGCATGACAACGATCTCGTCACCGGCGACGGCAACTTGTGCCGCGTCGTTGATACGCGCAAATGGCTTTTCTTTGCTTCCATTGCCATGATCGGCTGCGTTTGTGTCTACATAGCGAATCATTTTACATTCCCCAATTCGCATTTTATCTTTATGTGTACGAGTTTTGCGCACGCTTGTCATCCAAGTTCGCAATACGGACATCGTTGCAGTAAGGTCATACGGTCTGCATCCTGATGACGGTCTGGTTCCAGTCTTTGTAATCGTTGACGAGTTAGAAAAGACCATTCATCGGTACAAGCATTCCTTCTTAGACCTGGCCACATCGTAACACAGGACACCGATGCGCTCAAGGGCGCGCGCAGCGCGGTCAACAATACATCCGTCGGTACCGTCAGGTGTGACAGCGCTGCCTTCATTTCGTCATTCCAGGCATGGTCGCTGTTTGGTGTTGACAACAAGGCTCTTCATTTACTTCCGTGAAACGGTAGGCAGCATATTGCCAACGATTTACATGGAAAGGCCACCGTGATAGCCTTTTCGGCGGCAAGCCAG
>CAZLYF010000211.1:0-4621 GCA_964563725.1 uncultured Oscillospiraceae bacterium | reverse complement strand
GCCACCGCTTCTCGGCAGCGCAGCTGCCACTTCTCGCTCCACAGGAGCGCTTCTCGTCTCACAACTCAGCACTCAGACCTCAGCACTCAGCACGCCTCCGGCGCTCCTCCCTACTGTCGTAGAGCCGGATGTTGACGTCGATCACGCTGCAGATCCCCTGCTCAAGGCAGTCCATCACGATCAGGTCCGCAGGGCTGGCGGGGGTGAGCACGTAACCGGCGCGGGAAAGAAGGTCCTGCGTATCATGCAGGTCCAGCTTCAGCCCGATGCACAGGGCGACAGCCGCCCGTTTCTGGGGCGTGATCATACCCATCTTCAGCTTGTGAAAATGCTGCTTGGTCATGTTGGCGCGCTTGTATAAGCTGGCGTCCGACATCTCCCGTCGGTCCACCAGCTTCAGCACCGCGTCCATGAAGGGTATTCCAGGCCCGATGCCTTCCAGAGCGCCCGCGCGGA
Organism: uncultured Oscillospiraceae bacterium; assembly: GCA_964563725.1. Taxonomy (GTDB): domain Bacteria; phylum Bacillota; class Clostridia; order Christensenellales; family Aristaeellaceae; genus CAZLYF01. The sequence goes on along the minus strand of CAZLYF010000211.1, from coordinate 4,165 downwards.
CCATTGACGCCGCCTGTTCGATGACGGCAGACGGGTGTCGCCCGCGCGCATAGGATTGCCCGTAGACATATTGGTCGTCCACCAACTCCGGGACCTTTGCGCTTAACTTCTGCGACAGGAGAAAGGAATGTTTGCTGAACAGTGCGAGAGACACGGACATATCATCCTGGAGACCAAGCAAGAATGTTTGAGCCTCCGATACGGCAGCCTGCAGCGCGATCTCCCTGGGAAAGGCGCGATGGCCGGAACCGATGAGCGGGAAGGCGACACTTTGCATGCCATGCTGCCGCGCAAGCTCCAGGGACGAACGGTAACAGGAACGCAGGAGCTTTTCCTCGCCATGCCGCCCGTCGATCCAGGCGGGGCAGGCCGTATGGATGATCTTTTTCGCGGGCAGGCCGAAACTGTCGGTGATGACCGCTTGCCCGAGAGGGCAGACGCCGATCGCCCTGCAGGCTTCGGTCAGCTTTTCTCTATCCGCGCCCGCGAAAATAGCTCCGCTGACCCCACCGTCCCTGGCCGTGAGCCCCATGTTGGTGGTGTTGACGATGGCGTCAGCCCGTATCCTGACCAAATCCTGCCGCATCAGGTGGAATGGCATCCGCAGCACCCACTTTCCAACGGAACGGCGCGGCAACGCACCGTATCAGCCCGGGGCGGACACCCGCCGCCCTTCGGGCAACGTCATGTGGTGCTGACAGTATCCCGTACGGAGACGGAAGTGTCAATGCGAAGAAGACGCAACTGAGTAGCGGTTGCGTGCCGGGAAGTGCCCCTTTGAAGCGAGATGCGGTTGATGCGCACGCGAGATGCCATGGGGCCTGATCCGCAAACGGAGCGTACGGCGAAAAGTCGCCTGTCGGTTGACCAAATCGATGCTGGTTTTTACTATCATGTCTTTGTGAAAAAGAAAGGAACGGCTCAAGTTCCCGCAGGGACGTTAAGATTCGGCGGATTTGACGCCGGGACCGGAAAGAAAACAACAAGGAAAGCGGGAGACGCGATGATCAGGGACAACTACACGGACATCCACATGCATGTCATCCCGGGGGTCGATGACGGCGCAAGGGATCTTGAGGAAGCGCTGCAAATGCTGGAGATCTCCTACCGGCAGGGGGTCCGCCGGGTGATCGCCACGCCGCACGACGATTACCACAGACCAAGCGGCATGGCCGGCATCGCGCCGATCCGGCGGCAGTTTGAGCTCCTTGCGGAAGCCGCTTCGGCGCGATACGCAGGGCTGGAACTGCGCCTGGGCTGCGAAGTGCAATGGAAACCCGTTCGGATCAGTGACAGGCTCCGCAGAGCCGAAATCTGCACAATGGATGGGTCCGGGTGCGTACTGGTGGAATTCGAACCCGGGGACGACCCGGACTTAATGAGGGAGTCTCTCTTTTCGGTCCTGGATGAGGGATTTCAGCCCATTCTCGCCCATACGGAACGGTACCGCAATCTTGCGGAAGAACGGGACATGATACGTGTTATTCGGGAAAAGGGCGTCCTGCTGCAGATCAACGCGTACAGCCTGGTTATGGAGCAAAAACACGTCACAAAGGGATGCGCCCGGTGGCTCGTAGAGAACGAACTGGCAGATTTCCTTGGAAGCGACGCACATGGAATCAAACACCGCCCGCCGGAAATGCGCAGCGGAATCGAGTATTTGCGCAGGCATTGCTCAGAGAGCTATTTTGACGCCCTGGTTTCGCTGAATGCCGGGATGATATTTGAGAAGCGGCCCTTTGGGCTGAGAAGCGCTTGCTGCGCAAGCGAGAAGCGGTTGCAAAGCAATTGGAGACGGAAGCCTGTGAAACAATTGGAAACCATGGTGAAACCATTGTAAAACCATCGGAGCTATTAGAGAGTGGGGACATATGTCGTATAACGTCTGCTTCCAATGCTTTTTCGTTAAGAACTCCTATAGTTTCACATTCTTTTCACTCGCCGAAAGCGCCCTTCACGATTGTTTCATGCGCCACAGGCGCCTTGCTCCCTCACGTTCGCGATAGTCGCAAACAATCGCGTTGCACGCTCAGCTTGCTCGTTCGCTCACGTGCCTCATTTCACAATGATCGCCTGCGCAGCGAGGCCTTCAGGCTCTCTTGTTCACTGGGCCTCCTCCCACCTGTTTCCGCCACTGGCGGCGGTGGGATCCGGCCCCGCTTCGCCACTGCTTTTCGGCAGCGCAGCTGCCACTTCTCAGCCTCATAGCGGCTGCTTCCCGCGCAGTGCGCAGCATGCGCCTCCGGCGTCTAAACTCCAACCGCTTCGCCACTGCTTCTCGGCAGCAAAGCTGCCACTTCTCAGCCGCACAGCGGCTGCTTCCCTCGCAGTGCGCAGCATGCGCCACAGGCGTCTAAACTCCAACCGCTTCGCCACTGCTTCTCGGCAGCAAAGCTGCCACTTCTCAGCCGCACAGCGGCTGCTTCCCTCGCAGTGCGCAGCAGCTGCTTCTCGCGAAGCGCACAGCGCGAGCATAAGGGCCCGCAGGTTCCCGCTTCTCAAAAGCGAAGACACATTCTTTTCACTCGCCGAAAGCGTCTTTCACATTTGTTACGCGCGCCGAAGGCGCATCGTGCGCCAAGGGCGCCTTGCGCCCGCCATGGCTCAGGACGGGAGAAGGATCGCCGGGCGGGATTTCAGGATACTATGCGTTCAGGGCTGAAATGGCGGCGGGTCCATCAGCTGGACCTGGTTGACAGCGCCTTCCCCTTTTCCGCCGCGGACCTTGCCGCCGCCCGCGTGGACGCCTGAGGAGACCAGCACCGCAAGCAGGACCGTGACCAAAGCGAAAGCCATCCACTTTTTCATGTTCAGTATCCCCTTCCCGATATTTCGCGGGGTATCTTTCCCAACGGGAACAAGTATAGCAGGCAAACACGCTCTTTTATCGGCTCGCGAGCCCGCAGCGGCGAAAAACACCAAAAGAACACTCGCAGCCCCCTGCCCGGCGCCGGATTGACAGCCGGGGCGCCCGCGGATAGAGTGAAACCAAGGCAATTCGGGGCGGCCGGCCGGCTTGCCTCTTATACGAGGAGCAGAACCCATGCGCGAAACCAAACTGCTGCTGGACGGCTGGTCCTTCGCAGCCCTTCCCCTGGACAGTTCGCCTGAGGCGGCGCGCGCGGCCGCCTTCACGCCCGTGGAACTGCCGCACGACTTCCTCATCGGCGACACGCAGGCGCTGTACAGGGACTGCGACGGCTGGTACCGGCGGATCCTCCCGAAGGCCCGGGATGGAGAACGGACGATGATCCGCTTCGATGGCGTTTACATGGACACGACGCTGTACCTGAACGGCAGCCCGGTCTTCCAGTGGAAATACGGCTACACGCCCTTCGTCTGCGAGCTGACGGAGTGGCTTGGACCTGAGGAAAACGAGCTGCTGGTCCACGCGCGCCACCGCGCCCCCAACAGCCGCTGGTATTCCGGCGCCGGGATCTACCGGGACGTCTGGCTCATCCGCTGCGGGGAAAGCTGCTTCGCGCCCGACGGGATCTATGCCACCCCGATAAAGGAGGGGGACCGCTGGACGCTGCGCGTGACGGCGGAGACCCTTTGCAAAGAGGGCTGCAGGATCCGCCACCTGCTGCTCGACAGGAACGGTAGGGAGGTCTGCCGCTCCGAGGGCGGCGCGGAGCAGGCCTTCGAAGCGCCGGGCGTCAGGGAGTGGGGCGCGCTCCATCCGGAACTGTACACGCTTCGGTCGTCCTTGATCAGGGACGGGCAGGAGGAGGACAGGCTGCAGACCGCGGTCGGCTTCCGGCAGGCCGCCTTTGACCCGAACCGGGGCTTTCTGCTCAACGGCAGGCAGCTGAAGCTGCACGGGGTCTGCATGCACCACGACCTGGGCGCGCTGGGCGCGCGCTTTAACCGCGCCGCGGCGCTTAGGCAGCTGACGATGCTTCAGCGGATGGGCGTCAATGCCCTGCGTACCTCCCACAACCCGCCGGCCGAAGCGCTGCTGGACATGTGCGACGGGATGGGAATGCTGGTGGTGGACGAAGGCTTCGACATGTGGGAGCTGCCGAAGAACCCCTTCGACTACGCCCGCTTCTTCCCGGAGTGGTACGCCCGGGACGTTCGCGCGTGGGTCCGGCGCGACCGCAATCATCCCTGTGTCATCGCCTGGTCCGTTGGCAACGAGATCTACGACACCGAGGCGGGC
>CAZLYF010000210.1:0-4695 GCA_964563725.1 uncultured Oscillospiraceae bacterium | reverse complement strand
TGAGATCACCCGGATGGGCAGGCCACGGCCGTCCCGGAAACGGACCCTGGCCTAGAGCGCCTGTTCCGTTCGCGCGATGATGTCGTCCTGCGTCTGGCGCGACAACACGTTGAAGAAGGCCGAGTAGCCCGCGACGCGCACGATCAGGTCGCGGTGCTTCTCCGGATGGACCTGGGCGTCGAGCAGCGTCTCGCGCGCGACGACGTTGTACTGCACGTGGAAACCGTGGAGCACATCGAAGAAGGTCCTCAGCAAAAGCGTCAGCTTTTGCCGGTCGCGCGGCCTTGACAGCATCGAGGGGTTGACCTTCTGGTTGAGCAGGACGCCTCCGGTGATCTTGTCTGTCCTGAGCTTGCTGACCGACTTCATGACCGCCGTGGGTCCGTTCGTATCTGCCCCGTGCGTGGGCGAGCAGCCCTCGGCCAGCGGCTCCCCCGCGCGCCGGCCGTCCGGCGTCGCGCCCGTGCCGGCGCCCTGCGGCACGTTTGCGGAGATCGATGAGGTGCCGGCATAATAGGTGCCGCCAATGGGGCCACGGCCGAAGCGGGTGTTTTTCATCTTCGCGATCTCGTCGATGTAGCTGTCATAACCGCGGACGACCAGTTCGTCCACGTAGTCGTCGTCGTTTCCGTACTTGGGCGCGGCAAGGAGGAGCTGCCTGAGGCGCTCGCCTTCCGGCCCGGCGAAATCGTCCATGAGCGCAGCCCACAGCGCTCCGCGCGTGACCGACCGGTCTTCGTACACGCATTTCTTGACCGCGGCCAGAGAGTCGCCAAGGTTCGCGATGCCTACCTGCAGATCGCTGATAAAGTCGTATACCGCGCCGCCTTCCTTGAGGTGTTTGCCGCGGGCGATGCAGTCGTCGGTGAGCGCGCTGCACAGGATATCGGGCACCTCCTGCTCAAGCGCCATGTCCGCGCAACTGTCGAGGGTCACGGCGTGGCGGCAGAAGCCGCGCACAAAAACGTCCCAGGCGCGCATCAGATCCTCGAAGGATTCCATTTGGAGGAAATGGCCGCAGCCTTCCGCGACGCGCGTTCCGCTTTGCGGGTCGACGCCGTCGTTCATCGCGATGAGGAGCGTTTTCGGGAAGTTCAGAAAGCTCATGCCCGTGCAGCGGTAGCCCCATTTGCCCGGCACCGCGACCTCGACGCAGCCCACCGCGCTGTAGTTGTACGCGTCCTCCCTCTTCACGCCCAGATCGAGGAAGGATGGGATGATGACCTCGTCGTTGTTGAACGCCGGCATGCCAAAGCCGCAGCGGATGACCTCCACGCACTCGCCGAGAAAGCTGTCCTGAAGCCCGCTGTGGTAGCGGACGGTCAGGTTCGGCTGCGGCAGGTGGCAGCGGGCGACGCTGCGCAGGATGAGCCGGCTCAGTTCGTTCACGGCGTCCCTGCCGTCCCTGGTCTGTCCGCCGATGGTCACGTTCTGGTACAGCGGGCTGCCTGCCGAGAAGCGCGTGTGCGACCAGGAGCGGATCTTGTTGACGCTGAATGTCCTGATCCAGAGGTTCTCGAGCAGTTCGCCGGCTTCCTCGTCGGTCATTCCCTCCGAACGGCTTTTCCGGTAATAGGGAAAGCTGTACTGGTCAAGGCGCCCATAGGACAGGGAATGCCCGTTGGACTCGATCTGAAGGACCAGGTGAAGGAACCACACGCTCTGAAGGGCTTCCCGAAAGGTCCCGGCCGGCTGGGCAGGCACTTTGCGGCAAATGCGCGCGATCTCATGGAGCTCACGCGCGCGGCCGCTGGGCGCGCTCTTCGCCATTTCATCGGCCAGGGAAGCGAAACGTCCTGCGAAGGCCTCGACCGCGTCGAGCACGATGAGGATCGCCCGATAGAAATAGCTCTTGCGCAGGTCATCGTATCTGCTCAGGTCCAGTTTTCCCTGGGCAGAGAGCGTGCGGGCCCGGACGCCTTCAAGGCCTTCCTCCAGCGTGCGGCCATAGTCGACGGCGATATGCGCGTCGCCGGAGGTGATGTTGCCCTCCGTCTTGATGATGCCCAGGTCATACAAAAGGCGGGAAGAGGGCGGGAAAGCGGCGTATCCCCTGTCCTGCAGCGTCCTTCCCTTCCAGTACGGGTAGATCCCGCGGAGGACTTCCTTGTTTCCCTCCGTGATCGTGAAGCGGTCGCCGTCCCGCTTGTCCACCTTGTCCAGTTCGTCGATCACCCAGTCCATCGCGTACTCAGGGAAAATCGGCGCAGCCCGGTCCGAGGAGGCCTGGTTGCCAACGATCAGGCTGTCATCGCCGATATAGACGGTCATGTTCCTAAGCACCCTGTCCAGCATCCAGGCGCGCCTGAGAACGACCTGATCCATCTCGTGCTCCCTGTAGGCCTCGGTTGCCAGAACGGCCCGTTCCGTGCAAACGGTCGGCTGGACGCCGAGGATCCGCTCCCGCATCGCCGCCGTCCTTGGCTGAAGTTCTCCAAAGTAAGCCATTTCGCGCCCTCCCGGTGATCCTTTCGCCTCAGTCCGCGTCCCTGACAAGCTCCGCGGCGCCAACGACGCCCGCGTCCCGCCCCAGCTGCGCAAATTCGAACCTCACGGCCTGGGGCAGATGGTTGAAGCGGTCAAACTCTTCCCGCACGGCCCCAAACAGTTCCGGGCCAAAGTTGGTGAGCCCTCCGCCGAACACGAAAAGGTTGATGTTGAGCAGCTGGTAGATGTTGAACAGGCAGATGCCCCAATAGCGGGCGATCTGCGCCACGGCCTTTTTCCCCAGCGCGTCCCCTGCCCTCCAGGCTTCGAGCAGGGTCTCGCAGCTCAGGCGCCCGGGCGTGAGGACGCTCTCTTCCCCCGCCATGAGCCAGCGGCTGACGTGCTCAAGGATGTACCTGCCCGAGGCATAGGACATGAAGCAGCCCTGGTTGCGGCAGCCGCAGGGCAGGCCTTCGTCCGGGGTGATGAGCATGTGCCCGCATTCCCCCGCCCAGCCGTAGCTTCCGCGAAACAGCCTGCCGTCGATGATGATGCCGCAGCCAAGCCCCGTGCTGGCTGATACGTAGATCATGTGCCGCGATCCCCTGCCCGCGCCGAAACGGTGCTCCGCCAGGGCCGCAACGTTTGAATCGTTGTCAAGACGGACCCTTGTCCGCAGGCGCCCGGCGATGTAGTCGCGCATCGGGAAATCGCACACACCAGTCATCGCCGACGTCATGCACACATAGCCCTCGTCGTAGAGGATGAACGAGGGCATCACGACGCCGACCCCCTGCAGGTCAGCGGCCTCAAGACCGTTGCGTCCCGCCAGCGTCCCGACGGAGGCGATCACTGTGTCTGAAAGCGTTTTACCGTCCGCCCCGGCGTCCGTCGGATGCTGGAAGCGGTCGATGGCCCTTCCGGAATCGTCAAAAAGGCAGTAGGCGATCTTCGTGCCGCCCACGTCCACGCCGATCCTGCACTTCCCGTCCATACCGCCGCCCTCCCCCTCCCTTTGCCCGTGCCGTCATCCTAGCACGCTGACAGGCGGACGTCAACATATAGTAAGAAATTTTGTTACGTTCGTAAGCATGTCCTTTACAAAGCAGAAATCGCCCCTTACAATGGGCAGGGGGTGGAAAAGCGATGCAAGGCATGCTGTTCAATATCCAGCGCTTCTCGCTTCATGACGGCCCGGGCATCCGCACGGTGGTTTTTTTCAAGGGCTGCGGCCTGAAATGCCAGTGGTGTGCGAATCCCGAGTCGCAGAGCCTGTTGCCGGAAGGCGAAGGCGCCGACCGGATGGGGCGACTCTGGACAGTTGGGGAAGCCGTTCGGGAGGCCGTCAAGGACAGGGCTTTCTACGGGAAAGAGGGCGGTGTCACGCTTTCGGGGGGAGACCCGCTGATGCAGCCCGATTTTGCCTGCGCGCTGAGCGACGCGCTGCGCGCGGAGGGGATCGGCGTCGGCCTGGAAACGTCCGCCTTCGCGCCGGAGGGGGCGCTGCTGCGCGTGCTCGGCAGGGTCTGCTTCGCGTATATCGATCTGAAGCATCACGACGGCGGGAAGCACCTGCGCGGCACGGGAGCGCCTCTCGCGCCCATCCTGGGCAACCTTCGCATCGCGCTGCGCTCGGACGTGCCCGTCACGGTCCGCATTCCGGTCGTCCCGGGATTCAATGACGCTCCGGAGGACGCGGAAGCCTTCAGCCGCCTGCTGCGCATGCTTGGCGCCAGGGACGTCCATCTGCTCCCCTTTCATCAGATGGGGGAGAGCAAATATGAAAAGCTCGGCCGTCCCTATGCCTACGCTGCCGTTCGCCAGCTTCACGAGGAAGACCTCGCGGGATACGCCTCAGGATTCGACCCTTCCTTCTTCCGGGTTCAGGTCGGCGGATGAGCGTTTCAGTTGCCCCGCCTGCGCCTTACGGCAGGGCCTCGTCCAGCGCCTTGCGCATCACGGCCTTGTCCGGCGTCCGGCCCGTCCACATCCTGATGTTGATCGCCGCCTGGTTGATGAGCATGCCGGTCCCGGTGTTCCAGCGCGCCCCGCGTGCCTGAGCGGCGCGGAGGAAGGGCGTGACGGCAGGGTTCGGGATCACGTCCTGCACGAACATGGAGGGAAGGATGCCTTCCGGGTCGACGTTGGGCATTCCGTCCACGTCGGGATACAGTCCGATGGGGGTCGCGTTGACCAGGATGTCCGTGACCGCCGGGATCTCATATTTCCTGTCCCAGTTGACATAGCCGGGCCTTTTGCAGATGCGCC
>CAZLYF010000209.1:0-4735 GCA_964563725.1 uncultured Oscillospiraceae bacterium | reverse complement strand
TGGACAAACGAAAAAGATGAGATCGGCCGGGTGCAGAAGCTCAGGGAGGAAATCGAAAAGGTCGGCGCCGAAATTTCCAGGGCCGAAAGGAGCTACGACCTCAACCGCGCGGCGGAGCTCAAGTACGGCGCCCTCCCGCAGCTCCAGCGTGAGCTGGCCGGGCTTGAGGCGCTCAAAACAGCCGGGGAGAAGGCGACCTACCTTCGGGACAAGGTGACGGAGGAGGAGATCGCCCGCATCGTCGCGCGCTGGACGGGCATCCCCGTGGAAAAACTTGTGGAAGGCGACCGGGAAAAGCTCCTGCGCCTCCCTGAGGCCCTTCACAGGCGCGTCATCGGTCAGGACGAGGCCGTGCAGCTGGTCAGCGACGCGATCCTCCGTTCCCGGGCGGGCGTATCGGACGCGGCGCGTCCCATCGGCAGCTTCATGTTCCTCGGCCCGACCGGCGTCGGGAAGACCGAGCTTGCAAAAGCCCTGGCCGAAGCATTGTTTGACGACGAGAGGAGCCTCGTTCGTATCGACATGACGGAATACATGGAAAAATTCAACGTCAGCCGCCTCATCGGTGCGCCTCCGGGCTACGTTGGCTACGAGGAAGGGGGGCAGCTGAGCGAAGCGGTGCGGCGCAAGCCTTTCGCCGTGGTGCTGTTCGACGAGATCGAAAAGGCGCATCCGGACGTCTTCAATATCCTGCTCCAGATCCTTGACGACGGCCGCATCACCGACAGCCAGGGTCGGACGGTCGACTTCAAAAATACGATCCTCATCATGACCAGCAACCTTGGCAGCGCGCAGATCCTCGACGGCATCGAAACGGACGGGGCCCTTTCAGAGGAAGCCAGAACGATGACGCTTGCCCTGCTGAGGGGCCACTTCCGTCCTGAATTCCTCAACCGTATCGACGACGTCGTCTTCTTCACCCCGCTGAACCAGGCTGAAGTCCGGGGCATCGTGGGGCTGCTGCTGAAGAAACTCGAAAGCCGGCTTCAGGAGAAGGAACTCGGCCTTTCCTTCACGGACGCCGCGGTGGAAAGGATCATGACGCTGGGATACGACCCCGTCTTTGGGGCGCGGCCGATGAAGCGCCTCCTGCAGAACAGGATTGAGACGCTGGTCGCCAGGGAACTGGTCGGCGCCAAGCTCTCCCCGGGCGACACTTTGCGGATCGACGCCTCCGCTGACGGCGGTTTCAGCGTATCGACGCTCCCTTGCGCGGGCGCCGGCGCGCAGGTATAATGGCGCCGTGTGAAGGCTAAATCGTTTTAGCCGCAAGGAGGCCGTCATGGAATACGGGCATTTCGACGATCTGCGCCGCGAGTTCGTCATCACCCGGCCGGACACGCCCTTTCCCTGGATCAACTATCTGGGCAGCGAGGACTTCTTTTCCCTGTTCTCCAATACGGCGGGAGGCTACAGTTTTTTCAGGGATGCCCGCCTGATGCGCCTGACCCGTTTCCGCTACAACAACGTGCCCGCCGGCGCCGGCGGGCACTATCTGTACGTCAACGACGGCGGAAGCGTCTGGTCCCCGGGATGGATGCCCGTCAAGGCCGGGCTCGACCGCTACGAGTGCCGCCACGGGCTTGGCTATTCGGTCATCACCGGGGAAAAGGACGGCCTGGAGGTCATCCAGACCGCGATGGTGCCGCGCGGCCATGCCGCGGAAGTGACGCGCGTCGCGCTCAGGAACCTGTCCCGCGAAAAGAAGCGGATCTCCCTGTTCAGCTTCGTGGAGTTCTGCCTGTGGGACGCGCACGACGACGCCACGAATTTCCAGCGCAACCTCTCATGCGGAGAGGTCGAGGTCGACGGGAGCGCCATCTATCACAAGACGGAGTACCGGGAACGCCGAAACCATTACGCCGTGTATTGGGTCAACGCTCCCATCGATGGTTTCGATACGGACAGGGAGAGCTTCACAGGAACCTGCCGCGGGTTCGACGCGCCTGCGGCGGTGGTGGAAGACGCCCCGCGCAACAGCGTCGCCAGCGGCTGGTCGCCCATCGCCTCCCACTGCCTTCGCCGCGAGCTTGAGCCGGGAGAAGGCGCCTCCTTCGTGTTCGTGCTCGGATACTGCGAAAACCCGCCCGGCCGGAAATTCGAAACGCCGGGCGTCGTCAACAAGGAGCCGGCGGGTGAACTCGTCAGCCGCTTTGAAACAGACGCCCAGTTCACCCATGCCATGGAACGGCTGGCAGGGTACTGGGAAGAGCTGCTCGGCGCCTTTTCCGCCGTGACGGGCGACGAAAGGGTGGACCGCATGGTCAACGTCTGGAATCAGTACCAGTGCATGGTCACCTTCAACCTGTCCCGTTCGGCTTCATTTTTCGAGTCGGGCATCGGCCGCGGCATGGGCTTCCGCGATTCGGCGCAGGACCTTCTGGGTTTCGTCCATCTCGTCCCGGAAAGGGCGAGGCGGCGGATCCTGGACCTGGCCGCCACCCAGCTGCCGGATGGGAGCTGCTACCACCAATACCAGCCGCTGACCAGGCGCGGCAACGCGGAGGCGGGGAGCGGTTTCAACGACGACCCGCTGTGGCTGATCGCCGGGGTCGCCGCGTACGTCAGGGAAACAGGGGATACCGCCATCCTCGGCGAGCAGGTCCCCTATGACAACGACCCCGCCCTTTCGGCTCCGCTCTCCGACCATCTGTCGCGCGCGTTCAGGCACGTCCGCGGCCATCTTGGCCCCCATGGGCTGCCGCTCATCGGGCACGCCGACTGGAACGACTGCCTCAACCTCAACTGCTTTTCCACGGAGCCCGGCGAAAGCTTCCAGCGCACCGTCAGCCGCGAAAGCGGCGTCGCGGAATCCGTCTTTATCGCCGGGCTTTTCGTCTATGTCGCCGACGATTACCGGACGCTTTGCGAACGAGCGGGGCTCGAAGGAGAAGCCGCCTTCGCGCGGGAAGAAAAGGCGCGCATGACGCAGGCCGTGCTCAATCACGGCTGGGATGGGCGCTGGTTCCTGAGAGCGTATGACGCAAGGGGAGAAAAAGTCGGGGGCTCCGGGTGCCCCGAGGGACGGATCTTCATCGAGCCCCAAGGCCTGTGCGCAATGGCGGGCATCGGCCTGAGGGAAGGTCTGGCAGCCTCGGCCCTCGACAGCGTCCGGGAACTCCTCCTGACCGAAAAGGGGTTTGCCCTCCTGGCGCCCCCCTACACGGTGTATTCGCCGGCGCTGGGCGAAATCAGCTCCTATCCGCCCGGCTACAAGGAAAACGGCAGCGTATTTTGCCACACCAACCCCTGGATCGTCTGTGCGGAAGCCGCCCTCGGCCGCTGCGAGGAAGCCTTTGACGCATACCGGCGCACCTGCCCGGCCTTCATCCCGGACCAGGGCCTTCACCGTGTCGAGCCCTACGTCTATTCCCAGACGATCGCGGGGCCCGGGGCGCCGCGCCTCGGGGAGGCGAAGAACAGCTGGCTGACCGGCGCCGCGGCCTGGAGTTTTTTCAGCGTTTCACAGATGATCCTCGGGATACGGCCCGATTATGACGGGCTCAGGGTGGATCCCTGCCTGCCGTCATCTTTTAAGGATGTGAGGGTCAGGCGACGTTTCCGCGGCTGTGAGTACGACATCAGGATCATCAACCGCTCGGAAGGCCGAAAGGGGAAGCTCAGCCTTGAGCTCGACGGGTGCGCGGTCAAGGGAAACCTCCTGCCCGCGCCTCAGGAAGCCGGGAAGGGCTTCCGGGTAACGGCAGTCATCGATTGATGTGCCGGCGGCTCGCGCCGCGTCACACATTGCCCAGATGGATATACGCGAGCCCTTCCCGGCGGCCGATCTCCGCGGCCCTGCTCAGGGCGCTCAGGGGCGTGGGAGGGGGCTCTTTCATCCTGAAGGCGGGAAAATACCTGCTCACATGCCAGGGGACCCCCCTGCCCAGTTCGCGCGCGATGAATCCCGCGATGCCCGCAAGCTCGCCGGGCCCGTCGTTGAGCCCCGGGATCAGCAGGGTCGTCACCTCGACATGCACGCTCGCGGCGATCAGGCGCTTCAGGTTTTCCCTTACGGGCGCCGCGCTCCCGCCGCAGTGCCTTGCGTAGAGATCCTCCGGTCCCTTGCAGTCGATGTTCGCGGCGTCCAGGCAGGGGATGACCGCCTCAAGTGTCTCCCCGGACATGAAACCGTTGCTCACCCAGATGTTTTTCAGGCCCTCCTTCCTTGCCGCCTTCATGGTGTCCAGGGCGTACTCGAGGAAAACCGTCGGTTCGCTGTAGGTATAGGAAATGGACGGGCAGCCGCCCAGGAGGGCGCGGCGGACGTGCTCTTCAGGGCGGACCTCCTCTCCTTCGACGGGTCCGGCAGGCGTGGGGATCTGGGAGATGGCCCAGTTCTGACACCAGCCGCAGCGGAAATTGCAGCCCGCGGCCGCGAAGGAATAGGTCCTTGTCCCGGGCAGGAAGTGATACAGGGGCTTCTTTTCGATGGGATCGATATGCGCAGCGACCGTCCTGCCGTAATTGAGCGCGTACAGTGTGCCGCCCCGGTTTTCGCGCACGCGGCAGACGCCTCTTCGCCCCTCCGGGATCACGCAGCGGTGGCTGCAGACGCCGCAGCGCACCGCGCCGTGCTCAAGTTTCGCGTACAGCAGCGCTTCTTTCAAACGGATCACGCCCTCTCGGGGCCGATTATAGGACACGGGCCGCCTGGAATCAATACGAATGGAATGGGCCGTTCCCGCCCCGCAAAAGAAATCTGGCCGCGCAGGCTTGACAAGCGTTCCGACCT
>CAZLYF010000208.1:0-4763 GCA_964563725.1 uncultured Oscillospiraceae bacterium | reverse complement strand
AAAAATATTTTAGAAAAAGGTCTCCAAAACCAAAAGGAGATTTGAAAGGCGTGTCGAACTCTATCTATTGAGGTGAGACACGCGATGGCAGACTACCGGCGGGACATGTATCGGCAGCTGGTCGAACAGACGGAAAAGTCTGAGCGGCTGGAAGCTGACAACCGGCAGCTGCGGGCTGAGAACGGCAGATTGCGGGGGGAGATCAAGCGTATAAATGAACGCATGGCTGTGATGGCGAGAAGCCTCGACGAGCAAATGGAAGCGATTGAACCCCTGAAGCAGGAAATCGCGCGAAATGAGGAGCAGCTGGGAAAAGCCGTCGACGAAATCGGGCGCCTGAAGGCCCGGCTGGATAAAGACTCCGGGAATTCGTCAAAGCCGCCAAGCAGCAACGGATTGAAAAAGATACCCAACAACCGTGAATCAAGCGGACGCAGGACGGGCGGACAGGCTGGCCATCAAGGACACAGGCTGAGCATTCCCCGGGATCTGGACGCATTGGTCAGGTGCGGGAAGGCCGAGCATCTCGTGCAGGATGATACGCGGGGCTCGGACAGTTATGTGTCGGACTGGGAGATCGACCTCCGCATCATACCCGTGTACAGAGAGCGAAGGCGTGCGCCGGGAGCGCCGCCTACCATTGGGTATGGAGCAGGCCTTCAATCCCTTGCAGTATACCTGCAGAACGTAGGGATGATGTCGCTGGAAAGGATATCGGAGTTTTTCGGAGCAGTAACGGGCGGGCTGGTCACGCCATCGGAAGCGGCGATCCATCAGTTCAGTCAGCAGGCTGCTGAACGCATCAACCTTGACCCCCTGGTCCAGGACCTGCTCGACGGCATTGTCATGCACACGGACGAAACGCCCGTGCGCACGACAGAGCGGGCAGGAAAAGGGCACTCGGACAGGGAGACATCGGAACATGCGACATTCAACGCTTATGTCCGGACGTATTCCAACGCCACCACGACGCTGCTGACAGCCAACGCTTTTAAGAACGAGGAGGGCGTGAAGGCAGACGGGATCCTGCCGCGTTTCTACGGGACCCTCTCCCATGACCATGAAGCGAAGTTCTATCACTTCGGGACCAGGCACGCGACCTGCGGCGCGCATCTGCTTCGGGAATTGAAAGGAATGGAAGAGCTGTGCATGCTCCCCTGGGCGGGCCGCGTACGGGAATTCTTTCTGGAGATGAGGCAGCACAAGGGAAGTGACCGGACTGAAGGGAAAAAAGACTGTGACCCTCTGCGGCTGAGAGAATATGAGTCGCGCTATGACCTGCTGCTTCGGGAAGGGGAAGAGATCCTTCAACGCCCGCAGAGAAAATCCCTGGGGTATGACGAGCTGCGCAAAATGGTCAATCGGCTCAGGAACTACCAGGACGCGTACCTGCTGTTCATGCGGGACTACCGGGCGCCTTTCACGAACAACCAGGCAGAGCGGGACCTGAGGCACTGCAAGACGAAGCAAAAAGTGTCCGGCTGTCACCGTTCCTGGCAGGGACTGCTTGACTATTGCAAAATCCGCTCCCTGACCGACACCACGAGAAAACGTGGTGGTGATACCCTATCCGCCATTCGTACTGGTCTCGTTCAAACCGCTCCCCGCTGAGCTGTAACGAGCAACATGAACGCTGCCACGCCCAAATTGACGCTGGCTCTTCCCTTTCCCGGCAATTGTGCTATACTGTCTGCAAGTGTCAAAAGCGGCTCGCAGCCGCGCTCACATCATTGCGGAGGTGGATTGGACATGGCTCAGCTGAAATTGGTCGAGGGTATCGGCGAAAAGGATCTCGCCAAACTGAAGGAAGCGGGCATCAACTCCCTGGAAAAGCTCCTGGATGCCGCAGCGACCAAGAAGGACAGGAAGGAACTGGCCGCGAAGACGGGGATCGGGGAAGACAGCGTCCTGGAATGGGCAAACCGCGCTGACCTGAACCGCATCAAGGGCGTGGGCAGGGAATACTCAGACCTGCTTGAGGCCTCCGGGGTGGATACAGTGCCTGAACTTGCCAAGAGGAAGCCTGAGAACCTGTACAAGAAAATCTGCGAGGTCAACGGGGAGAAGCCCCTGGTCAAGAAACTGCCCACGCAGAAACAGGTGGCGGACTGGGTCGCCCAGGCCTCGAAGCTCCCGAGGAAGCTCCAGTACTGAAAACCGCTGCCGCTGATATCCCGCACGGCGGCAAGCTGGAAAAGAACGGGGGGCCCCGCCTGCGCGGAGCCCCCCCTGTTCGTTTCCCCTGACCGGGCGCCGCTGAGACGCTGCAGCCCGACCGCCCTGCGCCGTCAGATGTTCTTGCTTTCCCACGCCTCCTCGACGGCCGCGAGCTCGTCCTTCAGGACGAGCCTGCGGGCACCGGTGCTCCCGCAGTGGAGGCATTTGTCGTTCTTGAAACCCTGGCTGTCGCACTTGCCGCTGACTTCCTGCGCACAGCCGTAGTTGCCGCAGGCGGAACACACGAACACCGGGTTGTTGCAGGAATGCCCGCGTTTGCTGCCCCCGCAGAGCGCGGCCTTGGCCATTTCCTCTTCCGTGATTTCAGCGGGGCGCCGGTCGTTGTCGCGGCCTCCTTTTTCGATCTGGAGCTTGACTGCCTTCATGGCGCACATGCGAACAACCTCCTTCCTGATCGGTTCTGCCGGATTGCGCGCCCCCGGGCCCGGTACGCCGGGCGGGCGCCGGACGGGCGGCGGGCGGGCGACGTATTGGTCGGGAGAGCGCTGCGTTTCAGTCAATTCGATGGTATCAGCACCGGGGCGGCCTGTCAACCATGGCCGGGTCAAACGAGGCTTGAAGCCGCAGGCGCGATGGGCTATGATGGGCACGCGAGGGAAGGGAAAGCGCGGGGTGACGGACGATGAGCATCAAGAGAGCGTTTCATTTGCCCTTTCAGGTGATCTACAGCGAGGCGAGGCTGCTGCCCTCCATCCGCAGGAGCCTGACCGCGCTGATATTCGGCAACCTGTTCGGCACCCTCTTCACATCGATCACCACGGGCAGCGCGCTGACGGGCTACGCGGCCGCGCTGGGCGCGAATGATTTTTCCTACGGCCTGCTCACGGGCATCCCGCTGACCGCGGCGCTGATACAGATCCCCGCCGCCATCCTGGTCAGCCGTACGCGCAGGCGCAAGCGCTACATGCTGACCTTCGGCACCTTTTCCCGTGTCCTGTGGCTGCTGGTGGGCCTCGTGCCCTTCCTGCTGCCGGAGGATCCCGCGGCGCTGAGGCTGTGGAGCGTTATCTTTCTCGTAGGGATCTCCGCCGCCGCCGGCTCCTTCATCAACGTATGCTTCGTGCCCTGGCTGGCAGACCTGGTACCGATAGGGATCCGCGGCAGATGGATCTCTTTCCGCGACAGCATCATCTCCATCACCAGCGTGGTCGTGGGCGTCCTGACCGCGCTGCTGCTGGACCGTATGGGCGGATTCGCCGGCTACGCGGTCGTCCTGTGCCTGGGCGGCGCCCTTGGCGTGGCGGACATGCTGTGCTTTGTCTGGGTGGAAGACGTCAAAAGCACTTCGCCGCCCGCGCGCGCAAGCCTGCGCGCCGTCCTCGCCCAAATCTGGAAGGACAAGCCCTTTTTCCGCTTCATGGTGTTCTGGACAGTATGGAATTTCGCGGCCAACATCGGCAACCCCTACCTGACGCGCTATGCCCTGAGCGAGATAGGCCTGACCTTTATGCAGCTGACGCTCTGGGGCCAGATCGCCGCCCTGGTGTCCACGGCGCTGTTCATCTCCACGTGGGGACGCATGATCGACCGCTGCGGCACCAAGCCCGTGCTGCTGGTCACGGGCATCGTCACCGCCCTTTCGCCGGTGTTCTATCTGTTTGCCGTCCGGGGCAGCGTACTGCCGACGCTTCTGCACAACTTCATCGGCGCCGCTTTCTGGAGCGGGACGAACATCTGCGCGACCCATGTTCAGCTCACCCGCTCCCCGGACAGCCAGCGGCCGATCTATATCGCGGTCTTCGGCTGCATCAGCTCGCTCCTGGGCGCCTTTCCGGGCGTGCTGTTTGGCGGCGCGCTGCTGGAGGCGATCGGGGGCCTGGGCCTCGGCCCCGATCCCCGCTACAAGATCGTCTTCGCCATATCCATTCTGGCCAGGCTCGGCGTGGCGGTCTTCCTGACGCGTCGGCTTGTCAATGAGAAGGACTGCGGCACCGCCGGCATGATCAGGGAACTGACGAGGCATCTGACGCGCAGCAGGATCTGAAAAAGGGCGGCCTTCCGGCCGCCCGCGCGCGCAGCTCTCCTTGATAAATGTCAGCCTTTCAGGCCGCCGCGGGCGACACCGTTGACGATCTGTTTCCTGGCGAACAGGAACAGCGCGATCATCGGCAGCACCACCACGGCGGAAGCGGCCATCAGCAGCTCGTTGTTGGCGCCCACCTCCGTGGTGAAGGTGTAGAGCCCGAAAGGGAGGGTGCGGTTCAGGTCGGTCTTGATCACCAGCAGCGGCCACATGAAGCTGTTCCACGAGGCCAGGGCGTTGAGCAGGACGATGGTGACCAGCGAGGGCTTGCCGATGGGCACCATCACCTTCCACAGATAGCGCCAGTTGGTGCAGCCGTCCACACGGGCCGACCAGTAAAGGCCGTCTGGGATGGACTGGAAAAAGTTGCGCAGGATGTAGGTATAGAAGATGCTGCTGATGAAGGGGATGATCAGCGCGAAGAGCGTGTCGTTGAGGCCGACCTTGACGATGGTCTGGTAATTGGTGATGACCAGCATCTCAAAGGGCACCATCATCATGG
>CAZLYF010000207.1:0-4804 GCA_964563725.1 uncultured Oscillospiraceae bacterium | reverse complement strand
CGGAATCTTCTGTCGTTCTTCGCTTCTCGTCTGTATCGTTTTCAAGGTTCCCGCGCCCCCTCTCGCTTTTTTTGGGGCGCTTGAGTAGAGTACCACCTCCCCCCCTTCCTGTCAATACTTTTTTTCAAAGATTTTCCGCTTCCCGCGCGTAGCGGCCGCGCCCGGCTCAGGAGCGGGCCAGGTGGGCCAGCGCGATCGCCTGGGCCAGCGTCGCGGCCGGCCGCAGCGTCAGGCCGTCCAGGGGGCCCTTTCCCCCCTGCTGCGCCCTTGGGCAGATGATCTGCGAATAGCCCATCCGCCTGCATTCCGCCAGCCTGCGCTCCATGTGGGGGATCGGCCGGAGTTCCCCGCCAAGCCCCACCTCGCCCATGACGGCAAGGTCCATCGGCAGCGGCCTGTCCGACAGGGAGGACGCCACGGCGAGGCAAACGGCCAGGTCAGCCGCCGGCTCGCTCAGCGTCAGCCCTCCCGCGACGTTGACGTACACGTCCTGGTTGTACAGTTTCAGGCCCGCCCGCTTCTCGAGCACCGCGAGCAACAGGGCGATCCGCGCCTGGTCCATGCCGTTGACGGTTCGTCTGGGCGCCGCGAAAAACGACTGCGCCGCCAGCGCCTGGATATCCACCAGCACGGGACGGGTCCCCTCCATCCCGCAGAAGACCGCCGATCCGCTGGTATCCTTCGCGCGCATGGCGAGCAGCGTTTCGGACGCGTTTTCCACCGCCCGCATGCCTTCGCCCGTCATTTCGAAGATCCCCAGCTCATTGACGGAGCCGTAGCGGTTCTTCACCGCCCGCAGCAGGCGGTACTCGCGGTGGGGATCCCCTTCGAAGTACAGCACCACGTCCACCATATGCTCAAGGATCCTCGGGCCCGCGATCGCCCCCTCCTTCGTCACATGCCCGACAAGGAAGATGGCGCATCCCGAGGTCTTGGCGTGTCGCATGAGCACGGAAGCGCTCTCCCTCACCTGGCTGACGCTCCCGGGCGCGCTGGCCATTTCCGGAAGGTACATCGTCTGGATGGAGTCGACCACGGCGCAGTCCGGCAGGAGGCTTGAGAGTTTCTCGGCGACGGCGTCCATTGCGTTTTCCGCAAGGAGCAGGACCTCCGCCTGCCCGATCCCCAGCCGGTCGGCCCTGAGCTTGATCTGCCGGGGGCTCTCCTCGCCGCTGACATACAGGACCTTCTTTCCGGCGCGGGACAATTCCCCGCAGACCTGCAGAAGCAGGGTGCTCTTGCCCACGCCGGGCTCGCCCCCCACAAGAAGGAGGGAGCCTTCCACGATCCCCCCGCCCAGGACGCGGTCGAATTCGCCGATGCCCGTCGACTGGTGGACCTGGCCGTCGGCTTCGATGTCCTTGACGCGCCTTGCGGAATCACCCGTTCCCCCGCGCTGCTTTCGGGGGCGTTCCTTCAATGCCCGGTCTTCGGCCGCAAGCGTTTCCTGCAGCGTGTTCCAGGCCTCGCAGCCCGGGCATTTGCCGTACCACCGCGGGGTCTCGTACCCGCAGGCCGCACAGACGTAGACGCTGTTTGACTTTGCCAAGGGTTTCTCCTTTGCGCGCCGCGGACGGCCGGGCGCTGAAGGGCTGCCGCCGTGCTATAATGGGCCCGGAAGACGGCGGGGAGGGTGAAGCATGCGGAGTGGACGCTGCCTTGTCATTGGCGCAGGCGATTTCAGCGCCCGGGGCCTTCGGCCGCGCGGCGGCGACCTGGTGATCGCCGCCGACGGCGGCCTGGACGCGCTGCGGGCCGCCGGCATCCTGCCCGCCCTCGTGGTGGGCGACATGGATTCCCTGTCAGGCAGTTCGCAGGGCCTGAGGCTGCTGCGTTTTCCGCGCAGGAAGGATGACACGGACATCGCCCTGGGGATCCGACTGGGCCTGGCGAGGGGCTATGGCCATTTCATGCTTTACGGCGCATCCGGATCCCGGCCGGACCATTTTTTTGCCAACCTTCAGCTCATCTCCTCCTTGTCGCGCCGCGGGCACCGCGCCATGATCGTCGCCCCGGGTTTCTCCGTGTATGCCCTCAGCGGCGGGCGCCTGGTCCTGCCCGGCTGCAAAAAGGGGGCGCGGGTCTCGGTGTTCAGCGTTTCCGCTGCGTCAACGGGCGTTGCGCTGGAAGGCCTCGCCTTTCCGATGGCGGGCGGGACGCTCCGCTCCGCCTGGCCCCTGGGCGTGAGCAACCAGGCCGTTTCGCGTCCGGTCGCCGTCGGGGTCCGCAGGGGGAGCCTGCTCGTCTTTGCCGAGGAAACAGTCTTTCAGGAACCCGTCTACCTGCGGCTGCAGGGCCCCGTGAAGGACTGAACCATGTCGTCAAGTTCCTGTTCGCGCTTTTCCACATCCGCAAGGAGTTTCATCTGCGCCCGGGCCCTGATGAGGTTGTGCTCGGGGGAATTCACCTTGAAATACAGGTCGCCGTCCAGATAATCCGTCAGGAAGCGCATCGACAGCTCGCAGGTGATCACCTTGACGCCCAGAGGCAGCCGCGTCAGTTCTTCCCGTGTGAGAAAACCGTCCGCCTCGCCGATGAAGCCGCGGGTGAAGGCCCGGGTCTTGTCCATGTCGAGGGCGACCAGGGACGTATCCCGCTCGTCCTCGGCCGCGGTCGACGCGCCGAAACGGATGGCGTCCCCATAGTCATACAGGGAGGAGCCGGGCATCACCGTGTCCAGGTCGATCACGCAGATGGCTTTCCCGGTGTTCCTGTCAAGCAGGACGTTGTTGGCCTTTGTGTCATTGTGCGTCACCCGAAGGGGCAGCGTGCCGTTGTCCATCAGCTCCACGATCTCGCCCATCATGCCCCGGCGCTCAAGCAGGAATTCGATCTCCCTAGACGCGGACCCGGCCCTGCCGGCCCTGTCCTCCCCGACGGCGCGGACGAAGGCGTCAAAGCGCTTGACGGTGTTGTGAAAATCGGGAATGGAAGCGCGGAGGCTTTCCGCGGAAAAGTCGGACAGCAGCCTCTGGAAACTGCCGAAGCCCCTTCCCACCTCCTCCATTTCCGCAAGGGAGCCCACGACATCCAGCGCGGCAGCCTCAGAAATATACGAGTAGGCCCTCCAGACGCGCCCGTGTTCGTCTTCGTGCATGAAGCGTCCGTCCCTGGTCGGGATCAGTTCAAGGACCCGCCGCTTCGGGTCTTCTCCGTTTCTCAGAAGGCTCCTGCGCAGGTGCTCCGTCACGAGGGCGATGTTGCTCATGACGTCGCAGGGGTTTTTGAAGACATAGGTGTTGATGTGCTGCAGCGTATAAAGAAGCCGGGCCGGTCCGTCCCGGTATTCCAGCAGGTAGGTGCGGTTCACGTTGCCGCTTGTCATCTCGCAGACCGTTTGGTAGCGGCCCTCAAAGCAGAAATGGGGAATCACGTCCCTGACCACGCTGTACGGCATCTTTCTCCCCCGTGCGGACGCCCGAGTCCCCGGCGGCGGCCCCCCCCTCTGACCTCCTGCCGGCGGCGCGCGCCCGTCTCACATAAACCTTTTCTTCCGGAAATACAGGAGGCTGGCGGCGGCGACAATACCGCACAGGATGGCGACCGCCGGGTAACCGAAGGCCCAGCCGAGTTCCGGCATGTGCTTGAAATTCATGCCGTACCAGCCCACGATGAGCGTGAGCGGCAGGAAAATGGTGGTCACAACGGTAAAGACCTTCATGATGCTGCTGAGGTTGTAGTTCAGGGTCGCCTCCAGCGCCTCCCTGAGATGCACGAGGCTCTCGGTCAGCAGCTGCGTGCCGCTGCTGAGCCTCCCCGCCTTGAGGGCGAAGCGCCCGAACAGGTGCAGGCTGCCTTCCTCAAGCAGGCCATTCTCGTTTTCGGCCAGCTCCTCCCCGATATCGACGAGCTGCTCGTAATAGTTGCGCGCGGACGAGAGCTGTCTGCGGTACGAATAGATGGTCCGGTTGAGCTCCCTGTCCGCCTCTCCCTGCGTCAGGCGCCGCTCCAGTTCCATCACGCGCTGTTCGACCGTCTCGAGCATGGTGTTTCCGCCCGACAGAAGCCTCTCCAGAAGCCCGAAGATGAACTTTTCCAGCGACGTGCTGTTTTTCTGACGCTCCACCGTCTCCTCGAACAGCTGGCGGACGCTTTGGTTCTCGTCCTCAAGGCTCACCAGCGCAAACATCCCGCTCATCACGACAAAGAGGATGCGGTCCCTTTCCCTCTCCACGTCCCGCACGTCGATGACGTTGACCAGGCCCAGGGAATAGCGTTCAAACACGTCGACGCTGCTCCTGAAATGGGTCCGGTCACCGGTCAGTTCCTCCACGGCCTGGCGGCTGATGCCAAGGCGGCCGATCTCCTGAAGGAAGCGCCCGAGGGGATAATAGCACAACAGGGCGCCGCCCGTACCCGTCGGCGTCCCTCCGTCCCTGTCAATGCGCCCGTCCGTGATGCGGTAGATCCGGACAGTCTCTTCGATCCCCAACCCGCGCCCCTTTCCGGCTCCCCGCGGCTCGCACGTCCCCCGGCTCCCCCCGCAGACCGGGCGTTTTCCGCCCCGATTATACCAGCGCCAGCGCACTCCTTCAACAAAAACCCCGCGGACGCGCTTAGGGCGCGTCCGCGGGCGTATGCCGGTCTTCTTCAGAACTGCTTCATCAGATGCTGGGAGGCGGGCTTCCGCTTCTCGCCGATGCTCAGCAGGAGGTTCAGGAAGATGCCGAAGATCGCCGCGCCCGCGATGCAGGGAACCTGCAGCCCGAAGAAATCGATGTTGCCGCCAAAGGCGTAGTTGCCGCCGATGCCGATGGTCATGATGCTGGCGATGATGGCGATGTTCTTTGCGGAGAACATGTCG
>CAZLYF010000206.1:0-4856 GCA_964563725.1 uncultured Oscillospiraceae bacterium | reverse complement strand
GGGGACGCCCGCCGAGGTCCAGGACAACCCGGACGTCATCACCGCATACCTGGGGGTGGACGAGGAATGAGCCTGCTGAGCGTCAGGGACCTCAAAGTCAGTTACAGCGGCATCAAGGCCCTCAAGGGGATCAGCTTCGAGGTGGAGAAGGGCCAGATCGTGACCCTGATCGGCGCCAACGGGGCGGGCAAGTCCACGACGCTTCGGACCATCGCGGGCCTGGTTCCCCCGCAGGGGGGGAGCATCACCTTTGACGGGCAGGACATCACGCGCAAAGACACCCAGAAGATCGTGGAGCGCGGCATCGTCATGGTCCCGGAGGGACGCCGGGTCTTCCCCAACCTGACGGTCCTCGAAAACCTCAGGATCGGCGCCTACCTCAGAAAGGACGCCGAGGGGATCGCGCGGTCCGCCGCGTACGTCTACGAGATGTTCCCGCGCCTGAAGGAGAGAAGCTGGCAGATGGCCGGCACCCTGTCCGGCGGCGAGCAGCAGATGCTGGCGGTGGGCCGGGCGCTGATGTCCAGGCCCAGGCTGATGATGATGGACGAGCCTTCCCTGGGGCTCGCGCCGCTGGTGGTGCGCGACATCTTCCAGATCATCCGCCGCGTCGTGTCCGAAGGCATCACGGTGCTCCTCATCGAGCAGAACGCCAACGCCGCCCTGCGCGCGGCGGATTACGGCTACGTGCTGCAGACGGGCTCCATCGCCCTGTCCGGGACGGGCGGGGAACTGCTCAGCAACCAGAGCGTGCGGGACGCCTATCTGGGGGCGCAGCGCAAAAAGGCGCCCCCCCGGCAGGCCTGAGCCCGCCCCCGCACTTGATTTTGGGCCGCCGTGCGGCTATCATCCCTTGCGCGGCGGGACGGCCGCCTGGGAACCTGCCGGGCGGCGCGCCCGGTTCCTTCCGCAAAGCGGTGCGCGCCGCGGGCGCGCCCCGCGCGAACGACATGCAGAAAAGAGGGATCCAATGTCAAGCATCAAGTCAACCTGGGCCAGGGAAATCCTCGACTCGCGCGGCAACCCGACCGTGGAGGTGGAAGTGCTCCTTGAAAACGGCACGCTGGGCCGTGCCGCCGTGCCTTCCGGCGCTTCGACGGGCACGCGGGAAGCCATCGAGCTGCGCGACGCAGAGGACAAGCGCTACGGGGGCAAGAGCGTCCGGGGCGCTGTGGAAAACGTCAACAGGATCATCGCGCCGAAGGTGCAGGGGATGGACGCCGCGGACCAGCGCGCCCTCGACAGCCTGCTGGTGGAGCTGGACGGGACGAAGAACAAGTCGAAGCTCGGGGCCAACGCGATCCTCGGCGTATCCCTCGCGGCCGCGAAGGCCGCCAGCGGGGAACTTCGCATCCCGCTGTTCCGCTACCTGGGAGGCATCCGGGCGCGGGTCCTTCCCGTTCCCATGATGAACGTCCTCAACGGCGGCAAGCACGCGGACAACACCGTCGACATCCAGGAATTCATGATCATGCCCATCGGCGCGGAAAGCTTTGTGGAAGCGCTGCGGATGGGCGCGGAAACCTACCAGACCCTCAAGTCGATCCTCAAGAAAGCGAAGCTGAGCACGGCCGTGGGCGACGAGGGCGGCTTCGCGCCCAACCTCGACAGGAACGAGGACGCGCTGAAGCTCCTGGTGGAAGCCATCGAGAAGGCGGGCTATGAGCCGGGGAAGGACATCGCGATCGCCCTGGACCCGGCGGCCAGCGAATTCTCGGAAAACCGGAAATACTTCATCGAGGGCGACAAGGATGGCCGCAGCTCCTCCGACATGATCGCCCTGTACGCGGATTGGGTCCGGAAATACCCCATCGTGTCCATCGAAGACGGGCTCGCCGAGGACGACTGGGAGGGCTGGGCGCAAATGACCGCCAAGCTTGGCAAGAAGATCCAGCTCGTCGGGGACGACGTGTTCGTGACCAACGCGGAGATCCTGAAGGAAGGCATCCTCAAGGGCGTCTGCAACTCCATCCTGATCAAGCTCAACCAGATCGGGACGCTCTCGGAGACCCTGGACACGATCAACCTCGCCCACCAGGCCGGCTATACGACCGTCATCTCCCATCGCTCGGGGGAAACGGAAGACGCGACCATCGCGGACCTCGCCGTCGCGGTCAACGCGGGGCAGATCAAGAGCGGCGCCCCCTGCAGGACGGAAAGGATCGCCAAGTACAACCAGCTCGTGCGCATCGAGGAACTGCTCAAAGGCGCCTCCCTGTTCGGGACGAAGCCCTTTTCCGGCAAGCCGCTGAAAGCCTGATCCGCGCGCCTGCCGCGCGGCGCTCCCGGGCCCGGGCCCGGGAGTTTTTTTTCTGTCCCGGCCCGCGTTTGACAAAGGGGCCCGGCAAACCTACACTCAGGGTCAGGAAGGAAGGGGGGCAAGCCCGATGGCCGCGGTGCGGGAAGCAGGCAGGCGCATGCTGTTCTGGGGCGCGCTGCTGCTGATGGCATGGGCCGCGTACGAGCTGTCGACCCGCCTGGACACCCTCCGGCTGACGACCCCGACCGTCATGAAGATGGCCGCGGACCTTCACGCGTCGCTGCTGGACGTGCTGTTCAAGTATGGCTACATCAATGCGCTGAAGATCCCTCTTTTCCTCCTGGGCTGCCTGGTTTTCGGCGTCATCGTGCTCCTCTTCAGGAACCGGCCGCTGGCCGCCTATGCGTTCGTTCCCCTGTGTGTCCTGCTTGTCCTGATCAGCGTCGACGCAAAACTGTTCTTTTCAAAAAGCCTGTGGGAGCTGCTCAAACTGATCCCGCTTGCGGTCATCGCCCTGGGCAGCCTGATCGGGCTGTCCTTCCATTACCTCATCAAAAGGCGCAAAAAAGCGGCGCCGGCCGACGCGCGCCCGGGCGGGGGGCGGTTCCTGCGCTGAACGGCCCTGAAACCAAAAACGGGCGGGGGGCCTGCGCCCCCCGCCCTTCAGTGTTCCGTCTCACTGGAACAGGCTTTTCACCTTTTCAAGGAAACTCTTCTGGCCCTCGTATTCCCTGCCCGAAGCGCTGTTCTCAAACTGCCTGAGCAGGTCTTTCTGCTTGTCGCTCAGGCGCCTGGGCACCTCCACGCGCACCTTGAGGATCAGGTCCCCCCTCACGGAAGAGTTCAGCCGCTGCACCCCCTGGCCCTTCAGGCGGAACTGCGTTTCCGCCTGCGTGCCCTCGGGGATGCGGTGCTTGACGTAGCCCGAAAGCGTGGGCACGTCGATCTCCGCGCCCAGCGCGGCCTGCGTGAAGGAAATGGGCATTTCCAGATAGAGGTTCGTGCCGTCTCGCACGAAGAGCTTGTGCGGCGTGACCGTGACGACGATCTGCAGGTCCCCGTCGGGCCCCCCGTTTTCGCCCGGCTCTCCCTGGCCGTTCATCACGATGACCTGGCCGTCGTCGATCCCGGCGGGCACGTTCACGCTGGCCGTCCGCTTTTTGCGCACGTGCCCGCTGCCCGAGCAGTCCTGGCAGGGGTCCTTGACGATCTTGCCGCTGCCGCCGCAGGTAGGGCAGGTCCTGACTGTGACCATGAATCCGCCGCCGGCGCGGACCTGTCCGGACCCCCTGCAGGTCGGGCAGGTCTGGGGCTGGGTGCCGGCCTTCGCGCCGCTGCCGTGGCAGGCCTCGCAGCGTTCCCTGCGCGTGAAATCAAAGGACTTTTTGCAGCCGAAGGCCGCTTCCTCGAAGGTGATGCGCAGGTCGTACCTCAGGTCGCTGCCCCTGCGCGGCCCGCCGCGCCGGGTCGCGCCCCCGCCCATCCCTCCGAAGAGCTGGTCGAATATGCTTTCAAACCCGCCCATGCCCGAAGCGTTGAAACCGCCGAAACCGCCGAAACCGCCCGCGCCGGCGGGCCCTTCCATGCCGAACTGGTCGTAACGCGAGCGTTTTTCCGGGTCGGACAGGATCTCGTTGGCCTCGTTGATCTCCTTGAAGCGCGCTTCCGCTTCCTTGTCATGGGGGTGGAGGTCGGGATGCGACTCCTTGGCAAGCTTGCGGTACGCCTTCTTGATCTCCTCCGTGCTCGCCTTGCGGTCGATGCCCAGCACCTCGTAGTAGTCGCGTTTCGATGCCATATTTCCCTCTCATGGCGAAGGGCCGGGCGCGCTGGGCGCGCCCGGCCGCCCCATCACGGCCCTTCGCCCTGACAGGCGCCGCCTACCGCACGTCTCCGTCGGCGTTGACGGACCCGTCAGGATTCTGCTGCGGCCCCTGGTTTTCGTAGGTCCCTTCGGGCGGCTGCTGGCCGTCCTGCTGTTGACCGCCCTGCTGCTGGTAGATTTTCCCGAAGACCGCGTAGACCTTCTGCGTCATCTGGTCGATGGCCGGCTTGATCTCGTCGGCCTTCCCGCCCTCGCGGATTTTCTTGAAGCGGTCGATCTCCTCCTGCACGGCGGCCTTGTCTTCTTCGGAAAGCTTCGGCCCGTTGTCCCTGAGCTGCTTTTCGATCTCGTAGATCAGGCTGTCCGCGCGGTTGAGGGTTTCCACTTCCTCCTTGCGCTTCCTGTCCTCTTCCGCGAAGCGCTCGGCTTCCTTGATGCGGGTCTTGATCTCCTCTTCCGTGAGGTTGGTGGTGGCGGTGATGGTGACGTTCTGCGTGTTTCCCGTGCCCATGTCCCTGGCGGTCACGCTGACGATGCCGTTTTTGTCGATGGAGAACTTCACTTCGATCTGCGGCACGCCCCTGGGCGCGGCCGGGATGCCCGTGAGCTGGAAGCGGCCGAGGGTCTTGTTGTCATAGGCCATGGGCCGCTCGCCCTGCAGGACGTGGATCTCCACGGTGGTCTGCCCGTCCGCCGCCGTCGAGAAGACCTGGGCCTTCTCGGTGGGGATGGTGGTGTTGCGCTCGATGAGCCGGGTGAAGATATGCCCCT
>CAZLYF010000205.1:0-4862 GCA_964563725.1 uncultured Oscillospiraceae bacterium | reverse complement strand
TGCTGTTTGCAGTGCAACGTGCAGCGTTCAGCGTGCTGCGTTAGGAACGAACGGGACTGCGGTGTTGAGGGCTGCGCAGATTGCTGTTTGCAGTGCAACGTGCAGCGTTCAGCGTGCTGCGTTAGGAACGAACGGGACTGCGGTGTTGAGGGCTGCGCAGATTGCTGTTTGCAGTGTAACGTGCAGAGTTCAGCGTGCTGCGTTAGGAACGAACGGGATTCCACCGCCGTAGACGCTCATTCCGGTCTGTAAGGCCACTTCACAGCGGCGCAGCGGCGATTTCCAAGCCACGCAGCGGCGACTTCAAGCGAAGCGCGCAACGCGCGTCTCCTGCGCCTTATCCCCAACTGCTTCGCCACTGCTTCTCGGCCCGAAGGGCCGCTTCTCGTCAGCGAAGCTGTCGCTTCGCACGCATCGCACAGGAGACAAACATGAAGCCGAATGCGGAAGATTGCACTAGGCTGGCGA
The DNA here is from genome assembly GCA_964563725.1 of uncultured Oscillospiraceae bacterium. GTDB lineage: Bacteria > Bacillota > Clostridia > Christensenellales > Aristaeellaceae > CAZLYF01. The sequence goes on along the minus strand of CAZLYF010000205.1, from coordinate 4,394 downwards.
TGACAAAAGTGAACGTCATGGTCGAATGGGCATCACGGCAGTTGGCTGTCCGTATATCTTCGGTGCTGCCGGTCAGACCTGCACTCCGGCATACCGGCAGGCTGTGATGAAGAGCAAGCCGGACTACGCGGACGCGATCCGGCGCTACTGCCCTGTACTGTCCGGGAAGCAGGCGACCTGCGCGGGCTGCAAGTACGAGAGACGGCCGTCGTATGACTGCCGGGGGCTGACGCGGCTGGCGCTGAAGGCGGCGACGGGCCGGATGCTGATGGGCGCTGGCGCTACGACGCAATGGAACGACGCCGGCAATTGGGAAATCAGGGGCATCCTCCCGTCTATGCCGGATCGGCCCTGCCTGCTCTTTGTGCAGAAAAGCGACATGATGAGCCACACGGGTATCTACGTCGGCAGCGGCTGGTGCGTCCACGCGTCGGGGCACAGCGCGGGCGTGGTCAAGTCGAGGATGCCACGAAACTGGACGCACTGGGGCGTTCCGATCGGACTGGAAGGGGATGTGGATGAGGTGGCAGACGAGTGGCTGATCCGTCGGCGCGACAAGGGCGAGAAGGTGCGAGCGCTGCAAGGGCAGCTGATGAAGTCCGGATACCCGCTGCCGGGATTCGGCGCGGACGGCGACTTCGGGGCCGAAACCGAGGCGGCTGTGCGCCGGTTCCAGGCCGACTATGAGATGGAGGTCGACGGCGCCTGGGACGCGACCTGCCAGGACCTGCTCGAGAACCGCATGGCCGCGATGGCCGACGCCGCGGCGCCTGAAACGGACCTGGAGCGGATCTTCGCCAGCCTGGCCGAAATCAGGGGGCTGATCGGCGAAGCCCTCGCGATCCTGAAAGCATAAGGGGGAGAGATGCGGATGACCACGCAAGAGTTGACGAAAGAGGTAGTCGCGCTGGACGCGAAGGTTGCCAGGCACGACGAGATGCTCAGCGGCGTCTGCCTGCGCCTGGACGCGGCGGAGGAGGCGCTGAAGGAGCAGAACCGCATCCTGGTGGTCATCGAGCGGCTCACGCTGGGCATCGACCACCTCAACCGGCAGGTCGGGGACCTGGGGGACAAGGTGGACTCTGTATCCGGCCGCCTCAACGTCGTCGAGCTCAAGCCGGCCCGGAAGTGGGAAACCATCACCTTCGACCTGCTGAAGCTGCTGGTGGCCGCCGGCGTCGGCTACCTCCTGTCACAGATCAGCATGTCCGGCTGATCCCGGCTTCACCATTATTGCCGTTCATGAAAGGAGATCCTGTATGCGGCATCGCATGAAAAGCCCGGTCCTCTGGGCGTCGCTGATCGCGCAAGCCCTCTCCATCCTGGTCCTGCTGGACCTCATCAACGACGACAGCTTCATCACCGTGCTGGCGAAGCGGCAGTAGTACACTCGCCGGACAGCGGCCGCTCCCGCAGGGTGCGATGGGGAAGAGCCGGTCCGCGCCCACCAACCTCGATATTTATCCGTTCATCGCAGAGCGCGCTGGTTCGAAAAGATCCATCGAGATAACCGGCTCGTGGTGGTTATACATGGGGCAGTCACGGCAGCACGGTGAGGATGAATTCGGCGAAAACGCCACTGCCGTCTTTAGACGTCGCGGTGATCGTGACGTTTTCTTGTTTCGTGACTTTTTTTGCCGTTACAATCCCTTTTGCGTCGATGGTGGCGGTATCTTTATCGGAGGAAGACCATGTGATCCCTTTATTGTCCGCCGTTTCGGGAAGGACTTTCGCTTTGAGGGCCGTCTTCTTTCCCGCCTGAATAATGTTCTCACCGGTGATCAGGATTTCATGGACCAGGTTGACGACGGTGATCTCGCAGGAGGCCTTCGCGCCGCCGCCGTCCGCAGCGGCCGCAGTCACGGTCGCCTTTCCTTTTTTAAGGCCGGTGACCAGGCCGTTGGCGCTCACGGAGGCGACTTTGCCGTTTGAACTTTTCCAGATGACGCCGTGCCAGAGCCCTGGCGTATCCGTCTGGGCGGACAGGCGGAGGGATCGTGTCTCCCCGGACAGGTCAATGGTGATCTTCCCCTGGGGAATCTCCGCGCCGTTGTGCGTCAGGTCCACCCTCTTCACAGGGTCAACGGCGACGAATTGCAACCGTTTGTTTTTCGCGTAGGTCTCAGCGTAACTGCCCTTCAGGCCCCAGACAGTAAATGGATCGCTGTTCATGAATGCGCTGCCGCTTATGCTGGTTACGCTCTTTGGAATCGCGACGCTCTCAAGCTCCTTATTGTTGTCAAATGAGTTTTCCTCAATCTTTTTCAGCCCGGACGGCAGCACCACGGACTCCAGGTTCTCATTGAACGAAAAGGCGAATCGGCCGATCTCCCGGATGCTGTCGGGAAGGACCAGGTCCTTGTGTGCAACGCCCATAAAGGCAGCTTCGCCAATCTTCTGCAAACCGTACGGTAAATCCAGGACCAGCATGCCCGCCCCCCGGAAGGCGCTTACGCCGATCGTTTTCAGGGACGCTGGAAACGCAACGGCTGTCAGGCCCGCGCATTCGTCAAAGCAGGATTCCGGGACCTCCTCCACGCCCTCGGGGATAACGACGCTCCCCAGCGACCTGCAGCCCAAGAAAGCGTATTTACCGAGTTCCCGGAGCGTGCCTGGGAGCAGGACGCTTTGGAGGTTTTCGCACAACAGGAACGATTCGGCACCTATTTTTAGCACCCCTTCGGGAATGGTGACGCGCAGGACGGTGTCAGTGTAGGCGAAAGCCTTGCTGCCAATCTCGGTCACCGGCTTCCCTTCAATCACGGCCGGGACATCTACATCCGTGCTTCCCCCGCGATAGGCGGTGACCGTCACTGTCCCGGCCTTCTCGACCTGGTACTGGAACCCGTCCACAGTTTCCTGTGCGCCAGCGTAAGCAGGCGCCTGGAGCAGAAGGATTGACAGGAGTAAATAGATGATCCTTCTTTTCATGTGAGCGACTGTCCTTCCATACTCATATGCTTGTTATGATAGTCTGTATGGCTGTGCGGGTCAAGTTTTGGCCGGTCGCCTCTTGGATCTATTCGTCCGCTGGTCATGCGACTGCCACCAGGATATGCAGAAGCATCAATCTCAATCGACTGGGTCAGGAGGTGTGGATGGGGGACGTGAGGGGCGTGTTCTTCATACCAAAGAAGGACTCATGACGTCCTTCACGCCGCACCCCGGACATTCCCGCCGCAGCGTGATGGCCTCCTGCAGGTGCTCCTCTGAGCTCTCGTCCGCGCCGCTCTTCCCGGCGGTTCCATGACGGCTTCGGCTTCTGCCCCTCGAAGCCCTTCTCACGCTACTGGGCCGGATGCCCTCCTTGTGAGATTCCTACAATACTGCTTAGCGCAATATGCTCATCAATTCAGCCGGAACCTTGACATAGAATTACGGGAAATATATAGTGTCGGACCAAGAGGATAAGAGAGAAAGGACTGGTGAATCTTATGAAACGCGCATTGACCTACCTTTTACTGGTTCCCATGCTTCTGTCTTTGATGGGAAATGTTTTTGCGCAAGAGACCCCTGACGGATTCCAGTACAGCGCAGAAAGGAATGGGAATATCACGATAACAGGCTACAATGGAGAGAGTTCTGACGTCAGCATTCCCGGCAAAATTGACGGGAAACCCGTAACAGCAATTGGTTATGGTGCATTCATGGAGAATGAAAAAATACAACATGTAACAATACCCGATGGTGTCATCAAAATTGATCACAAGGCATTTATGTTTTGCAAAGCTATTGAAAGCATCGAACTGCCAAGTTCATTGGAATTTATTGGGCTTGGAGCTTTCGCAGACTGTATATCGCTCAAAGAAATTGTTATACCAGAAGGAATAAAAGATATTCTAAGTCTTTCGCTTGCGGGTTTGGACAATGTGAGTGAATTAATTTTGCCATCAACAGTAAAAGCAATTGGCGTACGCGCGTTTATTTATTCTGGTTTCCAACGTATCACACTGAATGAAGGTTTGCAGACTATTTACTATCAAGGGTTTTTTGGTGTCAAGAAACTAGAAAGCATAAAAATCCCGAACAGCGTAAAGAAAATAGATATGCAGGCTTTCGCGGAATGCGAGAGTTTACAATCAGTGATTCTTCCGGTTAACCTAACGAAGATCGCGGACGGATTGTTTGCCGATGATTTTGCTCTTGAGAAGGTAGCGATACCAAAGGGTGTTACGTCAATAAAAACTGATGCGTTCATGAATTGCAGCAAGCTGAGTATCTGGGGTTTTATCGGCAGTGAGGCGGAGAAATTTGCGTTGAAAAACAACATCCCCTTCGTCGCGGTCGACTTGGCGAAGGAGGTAAAGATCCTGCTCAACGGCGAGGACGTCACAAAAGGAAAGCTCTTCATCGACCTGAACACAGACATCAGCTCGTTTCAACTAAACTCACAG
>CAZLYF010000204.1:0-4869 GCA_964563725.1 uncultured Oscillospiraceae bacterium | reverse complement strand
AAGATATAGACCCCGATGCCGAAGGAAAGCCCCAGCGCGATCACCATGTCCAGGACCGTCACGCTGGTGATGTTCTCCAGGAAATTCGACTTGAAGATATCCTTGAACGTCATGACCGCTCCTCCATGTTTTCGTTTACCCGTACGTCCTGCACAGGGCGTATTTCGAAAGGGCAGCGGCTCGCCGCCCTTCAAGCTGAAGGACATGCGTGATGTAGTCCGGGATGAACTGGTCGTATTTCACTTCCATCACGACCATTTCCTCCCCTGCCCTCACTGTCGGTAGGCTGTCGTTCAGAAAGTCGGTCGAGAACAGGCCGGTGCGGATGTCCCGGTCCAGCGTGACGCGGACGTTGCCGGCGGCACAGACGAAGGGCTCGCGGATGTAATCGACGACGGTCTTGGGCAGGAGCTGTTCGCAGCGCATCTTCACGTAGAGCTCGCGAAGCAGCTCCCGGGGATCGCCGGCCATCCAGCTTACGTCGCCGCGAAGGATCGCGGTTGCCTCGTCCGCCGTGACCTGTTCAGACCACTTCCGGCAAAGGCTGTTCGTCTTGCATTTCTTCTCCAGGACCAGGCGGCCTTCCGCTCCGAAATACCGGCGGACCCGGAATTTTTCGCGCTTGTCCAGCCCGTTTATCTTCTCGCGCAGCGCCTTGTCGCCAGGCGTGTCGAAATACAGGCTGCGCACCTTATACTCCCCGTTCTCGTCCGCGTGCGGGTCCGGAGCCATCACCCGCCGCAGCCGGGCGCGCAGGACCGTATAGTCGCCAAAATTCAGGCTGTGCTTCAACTCATGCCTCGCCTGCGTCATCCTGCCCAATACGCTCCTTCTTCACCGGACGGAGGCCTCCTGCGCCTGCCCGCTGTTCTGGGATTCTCTATATTGTACACCCGGGATGTGAAGGATGCATGAATGGATTGGAAACAAAGCGGGGGAACACGGTAGAAAGTTCTATGTGTTTCTTGAGATCGCATAGTACTATCCCTGTGTTTTCCCTCGTGTCCCGGCCCTTCCGGGTGATGAGGCCAGGGCGGCCGACGGCATAGGCCGCGGCGTTCCTCAGTCTGCCCCGGACTGCCCAAACCAGCCCCATGCATGCCAGTATTCAAACGCGCCGGCGGAAATCATGGACAGGATCAGGCCAAGCACGGTGAAAACGGCAAATATGGCCAGCGAGGCAAGTGCAACGGACCGGATGCGGCGGTTGGGCTTTACCGAAAGCTGGGGATGGATGGCAAGGGATGGCAGGACCGCTTTGCCGGCGGCGGCGGAAACAGTATTGTGATGGAAGCGCCGGTAAAAACGGGTGAGCTGTCGGACAAACGCGGCGTAGTAGACGCAGCCCACAGCCACAAGCACCGCAAACGCGGAGAAGGATAAGCCGTATACAACGGCGATCCAGTAGGGCATGGGAGGGATCAGCGAAGCGATGTTCAGCCTGGTAAACAGGCAGACGGCAAGCGCGCCGCTGGCCAGAGACAGGGCGGCCATAACGATACCCCATGCGATCAGCAGCACGAAGACGATTCCGGCGAACAGGTCAGCAAAGCCCAAGCCAACCAGCGCGGCGGCTTTGAACCCGCGACCCGGCTTTTCGTCATGGCCGCCTTCGAATTGAGACGCGAGCATGGCCGGATCGCCCAGTTTTGCCGCGATTTCCTCCTCGGAGTGGCCGTCGGCGGTCCTGAAGGCGAAATGCTGCCTGTACTCGCCGAGGATATCTGCGGCGTCGCTGACCTTTGCCCTTGTCAGCTCATCAGCCAGTTTGGACAGGAATTGCTCCTTGGTCATTTCAAACTTCCTCCTTGAGCAGCGTTTCGATTGCCCCGGCGAAGCGCAGATACTCCGCGCGGTCCTCCTGATAGCTTTTCCGCCCCAGGGCGGTCAGGGAGTAGTACTTGCGAGGCGGGCCCCCGCTTTCCTCCTGCAGGTACGTCTTGACAAGGCCGTCGCTTTTCAGCTTTCTGAGGATGGGGTATACCGTGCCGTCCGCGATGTCGATATGCTTTGACAGGTAATCTGAGATCTCATACCCGTACCAGTCCCGCTTGATCAGCAGCGACAGCACGCACAGCTCCAGCACGCCCTTCTTGTATTGTGTGTTCACATAGGACCTCCTTCTCGATTTCAGTACCATCCGCTGGCTACTATTAGATTATATACAGTAGTGGCGATGATGTCAACAGGCCGAGCGGAAAAATTTTTGCGGCAGCGGCCAGGGGATTTGTCAACCCGGAAAACACAGGGGGGACGGTTCTGTGTGTCTCGAAAACACATAGAACCGTCCCCCTGTGTTTCCTCCTAAGAGGGGTTGTGTTTCATGTTCCCCGATGTTTTCGCCAAATTCTGCGTGATCCCGGAAAAGAAGCTTTCACTCCACATGTCGAGCATGGAAGGGTTCCTGATGAAGGGAAGCACGTCTTTCCGGGCCTGGCCATAATCGATGGCTGCGAATCGTTCACACAGCATATCCCTGACCCCGTCGTCCGTGAGTGGCTGTTCCCCGCTGAGAGATCCCGATTGGACCAGCCGTTCCTGTAAATGCTCCAGATTGAAAACAGCGTTGCGGGAAAGATAAAACACATAATCGTACAGGTCACGTCCTTTTACCCTGCTCTTCCATCCCCGGCATAAAACCGCGTGGATCTTGCTGGCGAAAAGGGAGGGCATGTCATACAGAGCAATGTCGTATGGCAGGGGCATCAGTCGATAACGATGCTCAAAGATCGCGAAGCGGGGTGGGTCAATGTCCACCTCCAACTTGATCTTTATGGATTCTGTCGCCGCGATCCCGAGCAGAGGCACGCTGTCGGGATAAAACATCAGGAGATGCTCCCTTGTGTTTCCCTTCATGAAGGGCGATAGGATGGTTGAGTCCGCCGCCTTCACTTTTTCTCGGATCGTCACATTCAGCCCGAACGACTGAACTTCCCTTTCCAGCGCGGGCAGACAGGGCTGCAGGCGAAACTCCGGGTCGGGCGCAGTCAGAGAAAAATCGAGGTCCTCCGAAAAACGGTCCAGCCCGTAAAAGACGCGAAGCGCAGTTCCGCCATAAAAAACTGCCTTGTTGAAAAAGCCTGATCGGCTCAAGCCGCACAGGGCGATTTCCTGTATGACCTCCTTCATCGCATTCTTCATGTCCTCATGCGACGCCGGTTTGTAACTCTTCAGCATCTGCTCAATGATTCGGTTCATTTGATCGCCTCTCTCCCCAGCCAGGCAGCCAGGAGTTTGACATTCGTGCTTCCATACAGACCCGCGAGCGTCCCGACGTCGTTCTTCTCTATCCGCGCAAGGCTGTCTTCATCGATGCGCAGGTCTTCCGCCAGGCATCTCTGCAGTTCCCGCTGGCTGCCAAGCGGCGGCAGCCCGTACAGCTGGTCGCAAAGGGCTTTTTCTGGGGAGGCCAGCTGGAAGCTATACCCGTTTTCCATGATGAGCTCAGCGCCAAGTGGATAGGCAGCCTTTGGGATATCCCGGTAGACGAAGGCGCCAAAGGGCGTGTCATACCGCTTGCCCCTGCGTTTGTCAAACGTCGCGCAGGTATAGTTGAGGACAGTTTCCGGAATGAGTCCGTGGCGGCACAAGGCAAACTCAAAACTGAGGTAGGACGGGCCATAGATGCTGCCCGCCAGGTAATGGCCCGGCGTGTCCGGATCCGTTTCATACAGCCCCCTGACAATGGGGGTCAGCTTGCCGTCTTTTACCAGCCGCCTGACCTTGCTCATCGGATTGGCATAACGCCGGTACTGTTCCAGGAGCATCTTCGTTGTCATAATCATATTTCCACCACCAAGTGCAATTTTACTGCATTTGCTGGTGGAAATCAACCGGTATTGGCTGAGGCCTCAAGCGATAATTGATTGCCCCTCATTGGTTTTTGCTGTAGAATATCCAAACAGAATCCGAATGGCGTGACGGAAAGGGAGAGCATCGATGCTTGGCGCGGTCATAGGGGATATCGTCGGTTCCCGGTATGAATTCCACAACCACCGGTCAAAGGATTTCGAGTTTTTGACCTACCGCTGCTTCGTGACCGATGACAGCGTGATGACGCTGGCCATCGCGAAGGCGATCCTTGACTGCGCGGGGGACCACGACAGGCTTGGACAGGCCGCAGTCGACAGCATGCGGGCGCTGGGACGCCTGTACCCGCATTGCAGCTACGGCGGCAGTTTCGCGCGATGGCTCCTGGCTGACCGGCCCAAACCGTACAACAGCTACGGCAACGGCGCCGCGATGCGCGTGAGCGCCTGCGGCTTTGCCGCGTCCAGCCTGGACGAGGCGCGCATGCTGTCGCGGCGCGTGACAGAAGTGACCCACAACCACCCCGAGGGCATCAAGGGCGCCGAGGCAGCGGCCGTGTCCATTTGGCTAGCCAGGCAGGGGAAAAGCATCCTGGAGATCAGGGACCATATCGACCGGCATTATTACCCGATGAACTTCACGCTGGACGGCATTCGCGCAAGCTACGCGTTTGACGAGTCCTGCCAGGGCACCGTGCCCCAGGCGATCATGGCGTTTCTGGAGTCCACGGGATTTGAGGACGCCATCCGCAACGCGATTTCCATCGGCGGGGACAGCGACACGCTGGCTGCCATCACGGGCGGCATCGCCCAGGCGTACTACGGCATCCCGGCCGATATCCGCAAACACGCGCTGACCTTCCTGGATGAGCGTTTGCTGAAGATCCTGCTTGATTTTGAAGAACGCTTCATGGCGCAGCCGGCGAGGCAGTAGACAGGGAACTTCCATGCGGAAAACCTCGGGCTGTCCTTTCCGCTGAAGCGGACGAAGCCCTGCATATAGGCGCCGGCGATCGCCACCAGCCGCCGCTTCGAGAGCACCGGCACGTCGCTATGCCGG
>CAZLYF010000203.1:0-4875 GCA_964563725.1 uncultured Oscillospiraceae bacterium | reverse complement strand
CCTGTCCGCTCATCTCGCGGATGGCGTCTTTGCGGGAGAGGTTGACGCGTCCTTTTTCGTCGATCTCAGTGACCTTGACCCATGTCATATCCCCAATATTCAGAACGTCTTCAACCTTTTCGATCCGTTTGTTGTCGATTTTGGAGATGTGTACCATGCCGTCTTTTCCCGGTACAAGCTCAACAAACGCACCGATCGGTATTATCCTTACGACCTTGCCGTAATACAGCTTGCCGACCTCCGGTACGAAAACGATGTTTTCGATAGCCTGTTTAGCGGCGTTGCAGGCCGCCAGGTCGATTGATGAGATAAATATGCTGCCGTCGTCTTCGATATCGATCTTCACGCCTGTGTCCGCGATGATCTTGTTGATCATCTTGCCGCCCGGTCCGATCACCTCGCGGATCCTGTCGGGATTGATGCTGAAGGTGATGATCTTGGGCGCGTACCTGCTCAGTGAAGCCCTGGGCTGTCCGAGCGTTTCAAGCATGATGCGCAGGATGTGCAGCCTGCCTTCGAGCGCCTGCTGCAGGGCCTGTCTGAGGATCTCCCTGCCGATACCCTTGATTTTGATGTCCATCTGGATCGCTGTGATGCCGTTCATGGTCCCTGCCACCTTGAAATCCATGTCGCCCAGAAAATCCTCCAGGCCCTGGATGTCTGTCAGCACGGCGACCTTGTTGTCCCGGTCATCCTTGATCAGTCCCATCGCGACGCCCGCGACCGGGGCCTTGATTTTTACGCCCGCGTCCATCAGCGACAGCGTGCTCCCGCAGACCGACGCCATGGAGGAGGAACCGTTGCTTGACAGGATCTCGCTGACGAGGCGCAGCGCGTAGGGGAATTCCTCTTCCTTCGGAATGACGGGCTCAAGTGCGCGTTCCGCGAGCGCGCCGTGGCCGATCTCCCGTCGCCCGGGCGAACGCATCCGTCCGGCTTCCCCGGTCGCGTAGGGGGGCATGTTGTAGTGGTGGATGTAGCGCTTCGAGTCATCGTTGGAAAGCCCGTCGAGGATCTGCGCGTCCCGCAGAGAGCCAAGCGTCGTTACGGTCAATGCCTGCGTCTGGCCGCGGGTGAATATGGCGCTCCCGTGCGCCCTGGGCAGTATTCCCGCTTCGCACCAGATGGGCCTGACCTCCGTTGTCGTACGTCCGTCCGGCCTGACCCCCCGGTCAAGGATATTGCGCCTCATGACCTCCTTGTTCAGCCCATACAGCGCGTCCTCCACCTCGGGGCCGCGGTCCGCGAACAGCTGCGAAAAATACGCGATGACGTCATTCCTGACCTCGTCTTCGCGCTGTTTGCGGGTTTCCCTTTCGAAGGTGTCAAAACTCCACCTGACTTTGTCCAGCGCGTATTCCCGAACCGCCCTGACCACGTCGTCGCCGGTATGCACAAGCGGGAAAACGCGCTTGGGCTTCCCGATCTCGGCGACGATCCGATCCTGGAACGCGACCAGTTCCCTGATCGCCTCGTGCGCGAAGAGGATCGCCTCGAGCATCGCTTCTTCGCTGATTTCGTCCGCGCCCGCTTCGACCATCATCACGGCGTCCCTTGTGCCGGCAACGATCAGATGCAGGTCGCTTGCGGCGCGCTCCTCTTCGTTGGGATTGAGTATGAGCTTGCCGCCCACCCTGCCCACCATCACCGAGCCTGTCGGACCAGCCCAGGGAATGTCGCTGACGCTCAGCGCGATGGATGAACCGATCATGGCCGGTATCTCGGGCGGGTTGCTGGTATCGACCGAAAGCGCCGTTGCCACGACCTGGACGTCGTTGCGCATGCCCTTGTCGAACAAAGGCCTCAGCGGCCTGTCGATGAGCCTGCAGGTCAGGATCGCCTTTTCCGTCGGACGGCCTTCGCGCTTGATGAAGCCGCCCGGGATCCTTCCGACGGAATACAGTTTTTCCTCAAAGTCGACGCTCAGCGGGAAAAAGTCGACCCCTTCGCGCAAGGCGTCTGAAACGGTCGCGCAGACGAGGACCGCCGTGTCCCCATACCTTACCAGGGTGGAGCCCGCGGCCTGCTGGGCGTACTTGCCAAACTCCACCGTCAAAGGCCTGCCTGCGAATTCCAACGTATATGTCCGGTGTTCCATGTGTCCCTTCCTTTTCAACGCATGATACGTCCGCCACCGGCGGGTCCGGGTCCCTGAACAAAGGGCCGGAGCGTACTTTGACGTGTCCGGCCCGTCGCAGCAATCACTTGCGCAGGTTCAGCTGGCCAATCAGGGAACGGTAGCGTTCGATGTCTGTTCGCTTCAGATAGTCAAGAAGGCCGCGCCGCTGACCGACCATCAGCAGAAGGCCTCTGCGGCTGTGGTGGTCCTTCTTGTTGTTTTTCAGGTGCTCGTTGAGATGGTTGATTCGCTCGGTCAGCAGCGCGATCTGCACTTCCGGCGAGCCCGTGTCGCCTTCATGGCGGGCGTAGCTGCCGATGATCTGGGTCTTGAGTTCCTTGTTCATGTTTCCTCCCCGGGGTGAACCCCCCTGTTAATCGCCGTGCGCGCAGACAGGCGTTGGAGACTCGCGGAGCCGCGCGCGCGGTTGAGCTTGGACGGTTGATTCTACCATGTGACGAGACAAAAGTAAACTGCGGGCGGCCGGCGTTCCGCCGCCGCTGTCCGCCCGTTGTCCGACCCGGTCCCCGTGCCTTCCCTGGTTTCGCTCAAGCCAGCCGTATCGAAGGCGACGCGTTGAGCGAAAGCCCGTCGATCTGCCCGCGCTTCAGCTTCCTGTACGCGGCCGCGCCGACCATCGCGGCGTTGTCGCCGCAGAGTTCCGGCGCCGGCATGTACAGCCTGATCCGGTTTGCGTCGCAGGCTTCCCGCATCCTCTTTCTCAACAGCCGGTTTGCGGATACTCCTCCCGCCAGAGCGATCACAGGGATGCCGTTTTCCTTCGCCGCCAGGACTGTCTTGTCTACGAGCGCGCCCACGACGGCCTTTCTGAAAACCGCCGCAAGGTCAGCGCGGGGCAGGGCCTCCGGATTTGCCTGCATTTTCCGGACGATGCCGGCAAACGCCGTCTTCAGACCCGAAAAGCTGAAATCATACCTGCCTGCCGTACGGGGAACGGGGAGCCTGAAGGCATTTTCATCCCCGTCTTCCGCCAGGTCGTCAAGCCCGGGCCCGCCGGGGTACGGCAGGGACAGAAGACGGGCTGCCTTGTCGAACGCCTCACCCGCCGCGTCGTCCTGCGAGCAGCCCAGGAGGGAATAGCTGTCGTCCTCCCCTACGTAAAAGATATGGCTATGGCCCCCGCTTGCGACCAGGCATGCGAAGGGAGGGTCCAGTTGGGGATGCGTGAGGTAATTCGCGCAGATATGGCTTTCGATATGGTGGATTGCCACCAGCGGTTTGGACAGCGCGAACGCGAGGCCTTTCGCGTAGGACACCCCGACAAGGAGGGCGCCAACCAGTCCGGGGCCGCTTGTGACCGCGATGGCGTCCACGCCGTCAAAATCCATCGCCGCGCCCTTGAGCGCGGAATCGGCGACAAGGCAGATCTTTTCTGCGTGGGAACGGCTTGCGATCTCCGGAACGACCCCGCCATAGGCCTTGTGCAGGCCGATCTGGGAAAATATCGCGCTTGACAGGATGACCCTGCCGTTTTGGACGACAGCCGCCGCCGTTTCGTCGCAGGATGTTTCTACGGCAAATATGCGGACTTCTCTGCCAGACAGGATCGTTTCAAGCTCACGCGCCGCGTTCTGCAGGTAGCTCACGCTTCCTCCCCCTTTCCCGGCCTGCGGCCGACAGGACTACGGCGGCAGCCCCCGCAGCCGCGAGCAGCATGCCCAGCCTTGCAAGCGCGATGCGGCTGAAGCTCACAAAAATGGATTGGGGCATCAGCTGCAGCAGGAGGTCCTTTCCCTGATCAAGCAGCCACAGCTCATTGCGGAAGAGAAGACGATGAAAGGCGATGAACAGCCCATAAAAATCAACGCTCCCCCACAGCGCAAGGGCCGCGCCGCACAGGATCAGAAACGAGAGCGCCGTGAACAGGCAACGGCTCAGGGCCCTTGACAGCGGCTTCGCCCCCCCTTTCCCGCCCAGCGCGAGCAGAAGCAACGAAGCCATGGCGCATCCTGCGCCCGCGGGGAGAAGCGCCTGGCCGATGGAAACCAGGGTGCGGACGTCCATGAGGTGTTCAAGTTCCGCTGCCCCAAACGCAGGGGAGGGACGTCCGTTCTTCAGGACAGTCATTTGCGGCGTATCAGCCCTGCCGGCCAGGTATTCCGCAAGAGCGTTCGCCAGGCGGGGCCATTCCCCGCTTTCTACGCCGGAAAGACGCGTATCGGCGTGGATGCCGAACTGCTCTGCCAGCAGACGGCCGTCCGCTGCCATGTCAGCCAGCGCCCGTCCGGCAAACAGGCACAGCGAAAGCGCCATCAAAGCCGCGGCGACAGCGTGCCGAAGCGTCCTTGACGCCGGGGCTGCGCCGGGCCGCGGCTGCTGTTTCACTGCATTTTCAGGAAGGAAACCGTGAAGCCGTCGAGGTTGCCGTTCATGACGTCGTCGATGTTGCCGGTTTCGAAGCCTGTCCTGTGGTCCTTGACCATGGTGTAGGGCTGAAACACATAGGAGCGGATCTGGCTCCCCCACTCGATTTTTTTCATCTCTCCCTTGATTTCCGCCATCCTCTCTTCGTTGTCGCGCTCTCTGAGCTCAAGGAGCTTCGACCGCAGCATCTTCAGGCACATTTCCTTGTTCTGGACCTGGCTGCGCTCATTCTGGCAGGATACGACGATCCCCGAGGGCATGTGCGTCATACGGACGGCCGAGTCCGTTTTGTTGACGTGCTGCCCGCCGGCTCCGGTGGAACGGTAGGTATCGACGCGCACTTCGTCCATGTTGATGTCGATTTTCCCGTC
>CAZLYF010000202.1:0-4922 GCA_964563725.1 uncultured Oscillospiraceae bacterium | reverse complement strand
TCGATATGGCGGTCCAGCGTCCGCAGCCGCTCCAGATAGTCCCGTCCCGTCATGGTGTCGCCCTCCGTTTCGTTGGTTGTAACCGACAAACAGCGCCGGTATCCGGGTTTTGCCGGGTATGGCCGAATGGGATGGCGGGCCGGGCAAGGTCCGCACGCCAATTTTGTTCAATAGCTGCAAGGACCGGATTCCGCAGCCATCGCCTTTTGAGGCTGCCGCATTGAACCTGATCGCGCTCTTGCAAGAGGGCATATCACACCAGGCTTGTGAACCTCATGGTCCCGCCGTCAAAGTTCACGGCAACCTTCATCCCGCTCTGTCCCTGCCGATTCTTTTCGACGATCATTTTCACCAGGCGCGGCCCTTGGACAGGCAACGGCTCGTCATCGCTGCCCTTTTCCTGGCGCGGCGTGAACATCAGCAATATGAAATCCGCGTCCTGCTCGATGTCGCCGCTGTCGCGCATCTCCGCCATTGTCGGGACCTTCGACTGCGTCATCTCGCTGACCCGGTTCAGCTGGGACAGGGCCAGCACGGGCACGTCAAGGTCCATCGCCAGTTCCTTCAGACCCCTGGAGATCTGCCCGACCTCCACCCTTCGCGACTCGGCCCGCTGGCCTGAGCTCATCTGCTGCAGATAGTCCACGACCACCAGCCGGAGCCCCTCGCGCTTCTGGATCCCCGCGGCTTCCGCACGCACCGCGGCGACGGTCCGGGCGCCCTCCGGGAAGCGGATCTGCAGCTTGATCGCCTGCGGGTAGTGGTCCAGCAGCACCTGGTGCTCCTGCACGGATGGCGTCCTGTTTGCGATCGCGCTGCTGCTGACGCCGGTGATATGCGACATGATCCTGCCGGCGACCTCATCCTTCTTCATCTCGTAGCTGCAAAAGAGCACCGGCCCGAGCGCGCTTGTGGTCACTGCGGACGCCATCGCCATCGCGCTCTTTCCGGTTGCCGGCCTGGCGCCGACGACGTAAAGCCTCCCTCCATGCATTCCGCCAATTTCCCTGTCCAGCACCTGCAGCCCGAAGCTGGCTTTGCACTTGTTCGGGTTGTCGAAGCCGGCGTTCAGCTCGCGCAGCGCGTCTGCCATCGTCGCGACGCGCGTCTCCTGAGCCGCTATGCTTCGCATCTCGCTTTCCGCCTGGGCAACGAGAGACTCCACGTCCACAGTCCGGTCTTCAACTGAGGCCAGCACGTCCTCCACGGCGCGCTTCACTTTCCGCCGGCGGAAGGACTCGGAAATCATCGCGATCGCTTCCCGCGCGTAGGTCGGGGAAGGTACGCCCGTCAGGCAGTCCACCAGGTATTCCGCATGCTGTATTGCCCGCTCCCCGACCTTCACCAGGTCGACGTGCAGCCCTTCCCGCAGCAGGGCGCCCATCGTACCCACGATCTCAGCGTCGCGGGAATCCTCGAAGGCTGAAGGTCCGAGCCTGACTACTTCCGCTGCGCAGCGCTCGTCCTGGAGGGCGAGCCCGATCGCCAGCATCGTGTTGTTATGCCAGGATGTATCCGTCAAGGCTGTCCTCCTCTTCATGGGCGCATCCGATCTCGTCATTCCAGCGCTCCTGGTTCAGCCATGTCGCCGGATGCGGGATGAACTCGCCGTTGTCTTTCGTCCATTGGCGCGACGCCTTCTGCTTCTTGAGGGCGGAGAGCATCTGCTGAAGGAGGCCTTCGTCCGGGTCGATGCGCGCGAAGGCTTTCAGTGCGGATGACTTGCTGACTTTTTTGGGGTACTCGCTCCAGAACCTGGAAAACCTGGGGTCCTCCGGGTTCTTTTTCGACGCCCGCGCAGGCCCCCTGTGGGGGGATATAAGGGGGGTATTATTTTTATCTCTAATATCTATACTCTTACTGGACATTGGTTGGACATCCTTTGGACATTGTCCAATCCTCTCCTGCCGCTTGTACTTGGCCCATTTCGTCTCGCTCCCGACCATGTCCTCCACCCCTGAGATGCGGATGACGCCGTTCTTCTGCTCGTAGATCAGGCCGAGCTGCCGGAAGAGCCTCATGGCCACGGTCACTGTATCCACGTCGAAGAACTTGCTGTCCCGGGAGATCTTCGCGGCGTCGTATGGGATCAGCATCTCGCCGACCTTCGCAGCCATTTCGCCGCCGCTATTGGCGGTCATCAGGCAGAGCATCTGGTACAGCACCACATACTCGCTGCCGTTCTTCTGGCTGAGGAGCCACTCAATCTCCGTTAGGGAGAAGAAGTCCGTTTTGAGCTTGATCCAGAAGTACTTCGACTCAGACATTCGCAGCCTCGCATTCCGCTATCGCTTTGAAAACCGGGTGGAACTGCTGCAGCGCTACGGCGTTTCCGAGGCATTTAAGCCGGTCCAGTTGAACAAATCACCTCAATAGTTCGACAATCGTTTCGCCGGTACAGGCCGGGTCGCAGAACAGGAAGCGCACGCCGTATTTGCACTGGATGCTGCAAAGGATCCTGAAGAGCCTGGGCCCGCTCAGGGCCAGCCTGCTCATGCGCAGCCTGGGGTTGACCCAGCGGTTGACGTCGGCGAGGTCGCCGATGCGGCGGCCGTGCTCGCACAGGACGATCAAATGGATGCCAAGCCTCTTCGCCAGCGCGATCTCGCGCAGGAAGCGGGCGCGGCCCTGGCATACGTTGCCAACGAGCTCCTGCAGGTCCTTCTTAGTGTCGATGCAGACGGCCTGGTCGGCGGGCAGCGTGTAGTCGCCCACCGCCAGTTTCGTCCGCACCACCTCGAAGCCGAACGCCTTGAGCTGTCGGTGAACGTTCTCGTGCTTGCCGTCCCGGTTGCGCGTGTCCTCGAGGATGATCTTCCCCGCGCCGTCAGAAGGGCGGCTCTTCATCGACAATGAGCAGCTGCGTGGCCGGGTCCACCTTGACCGTGTCTTCCCTGTCCTTCTTGCTGCCGCAGAATTCCGCCCGGTCCACGCTGAGCTCCCAGGCCGTATGCTTTACGCCGTCCCGCTCCCATCGGCGGCTCTGCATGCTGCCGGAAAGGAGGACCTCTTGCCCTTTGCGGAAGTACTGGTTGACGAAGGCCGCGGTCTTGCGCCACGCGCAGCAGCTGAAGAAGTCCGCGACCTTCTCGCCAGGCCCGCCCTGCCTGTCCACCGCCACCGTGAAACTGCACAGCTCGACGCCGTCCCCGACCGCCTTGAGCTCCGGGTCCCGCACCAGCCTACCCTTGATGACGATCTGGTTCATGCGCATGCTCCTTCCAGGTCTTCGAAATCCATGGCTGACTCAATCAGCCGGGTGGCCCTGCACCAGTCGCAGGATTCGCAGCGTTCCGGCCGGGCGTCCCCCGCCTTGATGGCCTGCGCCCGGCGCGCGAAGGGCAGCGCGGCCGCCCACGCGCTGTCGAGCTGGTACTGCGGGAGGTGGATGAGCCTCAGGTCCGTCACCGGCTCCTTGCTCGCCGCCGCGATGAAGCAGGGCAGGCGGTGCCCCTCCAGGCGCTGGTAGACCGCGAGCTGCAGGTCGTAGCGCCAGACCTCCACGAAGCTCATCCGGCCCTGCCCCGGCCTGTACACCGCGCCCAGGTCCTTCATCACCTTCAGGTCCACGATCGCGCCGTCGGCCATCAGCAGCTGCTCCGACATCGCCGGCCAGCGGTCGCAGATCTGGGCGCACTGCGCCGCCGAGAGCAGGCTGTCGAATTTCCCCTTGAAGGGCAGCCCGTCGATCTCGCCAAAGAAGATGGGCTGCGGGACGCCCGACAGCATCGCGGCCAGGAGCGGGGCCTCCCGGATCCGTTCGATGATGCGCTCCGCCTGCCCGTACTCGGACTTGAGCGTCATGTCCCGCTTGAAGATTTCCGGATGTTCCTGGATGAAGGCTTCGCGCGTGTGCGCGAAGTAGGCGTCGACGTAGCCCCCCACCAGCGTCGCCGCGGTGTCCGGCCGGCTGTACGCCCCGCAGATCTCCGCGTGCGCGGCTGCCTCGCAGCTGAGGAAGGCCTTGAGCTGGGAGGCGGAGAGGTAGTCCAGGTTCGCCTGGTGTCCGTGGTAGTTTTCAGCGGTCAGCTCCAGCATCCCCGGCCTCCTTCCGCGCGTTGCAGCAGTCAAAGCACAGCGGCTTCCCGTAACGGGCGGCGCTGCTTTTCGCGATCGCCTTCGCGGCGTACCGGCCCGCGTCCCTGATGGGCTTCCCGCAGTCGCCGCAGGCGGGCGCGTCCTCCGCCGGCGCCTCCGGACGGATGCGCAGCCCCTCCACGATCTCTGTGCCGAAGCGGACGGCGCGGTCCGCGTAGAGGGCGATCTTCCGCCCGAGCCAGTCCTCGATGAAGGGGGAGCCGAACAGCCTGCGCAGGGTCCGGAGATTGGTGGCGTTCACGATCATCGGCTTGACCTCCTCCTCGAAGCGCATCACCGGGCAGTTCTCGTGCTTGCCGCCGGCGCCGGTCACCGGCTCGCTGCTGAGGGCGCGGATGGTGACGACCAGGTCCTTTTCGTCGTCGATGGCGTAGGCTCCCAGGAAATCCGGGTCCACGAGCTTCTTGTAATGCGTCTTTCCCATGCGTCCCTCACTTATCCCAGCGGTCGTGCGCGTCTGCGTTGAAAGGCGGCTCCTCCTGCGCGCCGTCCTCCCGCCCGGGTCGCAGCGGGTTCGGCGACGGCGTCTCGTCCGGGTCCTCGTCATCCGGGCAGCCGGGCCCGTCCCTTCCGGCGGGCTCCTCCGCCTCGCGGTCCTCGATGCGGCCCAGCTTGTTGAGCGCCCACTGCAGCTCCCGGCGCAGCTCCTCCTCGGTGGCGCAGACCCGGGCCACGGCGTAGTCTCCCATTGGGGTCCACCGTGTCAGCCTCATCGCAGGATCCCTCCCAGGATGTCCGGCCGGCGCTCGCGGTAGCCCAGCCAGCTGGTGAGCAGCGCCAGGTCCTGTTCGGACAGGCGCGGGGCCAGCCTCCGCGCGCGGCGC
>CAZLYF010000201.1:0-4941 GCA_964563725.1 uncultured Oscillospiraceae bacterium | reverse complement strand
AGATGCCGTCCTTGGAGGCGAGGATCTCGTCGTTGTAGACGATCCTGTCTCCGTCCATGGTATAGGTCACGCCCTCCTGGCCGATGCACCAGATTGCGGCGGCCTCCTCCGAGAAGAAGATCTCGTCGATTTTGCGCACGACCTGCTCAAAGTCCGGCCTGTTCGCGGTGCCGATGGGGAAGAGCAGGCCGCTGCCGATGGGGTTCTTGGGCTGGTGGTGCGCGCCGCCGGGGCCTTCAAGCGGCGGGTACATCTGCAGCTTGAAGCCTTCGATGGCGGTCCCCTGCGTCCACCCGCCGATCTGGTCATAGTAGCCGTAGGTGGCCATGGCCGCGCCGGTAGCCAGCTTCTGCGCCGTGGAGGTTGAGTCCTGCGACATCTCCGGGTCCAGCAGGCCTTCGGCGTAGAGCTTGTTGAAGAAGGTGACGTAGCTCCTGTACTGCTCGCTGATGGCGCCGGCGAAGTACTCGTTTTTCCCGTAGTCCCAGGACAGGGTGTTGGTCCCCGTGGCGCTGTTCAAGCCCACAGACATGCCGAAGGACGGCATCGTCATGCGGTAGAGCACGCGCGGCGCCACGATGGTGGTCAGCGGGAAAGACTCCGGATGCTCCTCCTTGTAGGCCTTGAGGATGTTGTACAGGTCCTCGTAGGTTTTCGGGGCGGGGATCCCCTTGGCCGTGAGGAAGTCCTCCCTAAGGATCAGGCCGCCGTCGTAGAAAGGCTTGTCAAACAGGGAAGGCAGGTAGTAGCGCTTGCCGTCGCCCAGCTTCAGGCGCTCGATGTTGTTCTGAAGCCCGAACTCCGCCACGCGGGCGTTGAAGTGGGGGGTCCAGGCCTCGTAATCGCTGATGGGGACGATCGCGCCGTTGAGCGCGTGGGAGGCGTTCTGCCCCGCGGAACTGGTGGACAGGATGGCGTCGGGCGCATTCTGGCCCGTGCTCAAGGCGAGCCCCACCTTGGTGGTGTAGTCCGCGATCGGGATGGCCTCGACATTAAGCTTGACGTTGTACTTTTCCTGGATGTGCAGCAGCATCGGCCAGTCCGCCCGGAAGGGGAGCGTGGCGTTGTCGGAGTAATACAGGGAGATGGCGATCGGGTCCTCGGCGGCGGCGCCCACCGCGCCCATGCCGAGCAGCATCAGGCTTGCCAGGACGAGAGACAGGATCCTTTTCATCGTACAGCCTCCTTATTCCTTTTTCACGCGGCCCGACCGGCCGCGCGGTGAACCGTTTCGCCCGCCGCGCGGGCTCCCCGCGGACGCCTTCCGGCCAAGGCGGCCGCGGACCAGGTTTTCCCGGCTTTCTGTCGGTACCATTGTGAGGCAAGCGGCCCGGCTTGTCAATACAAAGCCCGCCCCCACGGGCGCCCCGTCTGTCCCCGGAGCGGGCAGGGCGCGGCGGGCCTTGGCCGAATACGCGGCGCGCAAGATCAGTACAGCGACGCCAGCTGCCTGACGTAGGTCAGGCTCATCTCCATGTCCCGGTAGGTGTCCCGCTCGTAGGAAAGGTCGTGGTCGACCGTGATCCACTCCGGTTCGCAGGCAAGCACTGAGGGCATCAGCGCGGGATAGTTCATCACGCCGTAGCCGGAGGGTCGGAATTCGAAAAAGCTGTGTTCCGGGCCGCCCCTTCGGTTCCCGAGCGGGAAGGGGGATTCCAGCAGCACCGGCCCGCTCGCGTAATAATCCTTCAGGTGAACGATGCGGCAGCGGCGACCGTATTTGGCAAGGTAGCGCGCGGGGTCAGCGCCGCCAAGCCTGAGCCAGCCCAGGTCAGGCTGGAACTTGAGCAGTTCCGGATCGACGCCGTCCAGGATCAGGTCGAGCAGCGGGATTCCGTCCACCTTGCGGATGAGGTCGTATCCGTGGTTGTGGTACAGAAGCTGGATCCCGGCCGCGCGGCACAGGCGGGCGATCCGTTCGATCTCCCTGACGGCTTCGGGGAAGCCGGGCGTACCCGGCAGCCTGTCCGCCGGGATGTTGTCGATCGTCAGATACTCCGCTCCGATGGCGGCCCTGCCGTCGATCAGCGCCTGCGTATGCCCGGAGAATTCGTCGTAGCGGATGTGGTCGCACACGATGCTTAGGCCGGTCTCCGCGCAGAAGCGGCGGATGTCGTGGCTGCCGTGGCCGAAGGTCCCGTACAGCTCGATGCCCTCGAAACCGATCCCTGCAAGGCGCTTCATCACGGAGGACAGTTCCTTTGGGCAGACCTCGCGGAACAGAAAGGTGGGGGAAGCGTACCGCATCGTTTGATTTCCTCCTGATGGAATCAAGAAGTTGTGCTACAAGTTAAACCAGTATAGCCTGTAGAACAGGTCGCTGTCAAGGGCTGGAACGCTGTGGAGAGCGCCATTGCTTGGCGCGGGCAGAGCGAGCGGCCTCCGCGGCTGGAGGAAGCAGCGTTTCCCGCCAGCGGCTCCAGTGATCACAGAGCATTTCCAGTCATATCAACAGCGACGCCCTCCCCCGCGATTCTTTTTCGCCGGCTCTTGACGGCGGCAGGCGCCTGTGATATAGAAGAATTATCAGATCACCTGTGCTACAGGTTGGGGGCCAGGTACCGGAGCGCCCGCCTTCCCCCGATAAGCCGCACGGTGATGATAGGGCAACAAAAAAGAGGAGGGACACCATGAAAAAGATCCTGGCACTCACGCTTTCCCTGCTTCTGGTCGCTTCGTTCGCCGCAAGCGCGATCGGCGAGGTGGCGCCTTATATCGGCGTCACGATCTTCAGCTATTCCAACATCTTCGTCGGCTACATCCGCAACGGCATCGACTACTACATCAAGAATGAAATGCCGGATGTCAAGTACCTCATGGTCGACGGCGAGAACAACCAGGCGACCCAGACGGAACGCATCGACACGATGATCAGCAAGGGCGTCAACGTGCTCGCGGTCAACCTGGTCGACTCCTCCGCGGGCGAAACGATCGTGGCGAAGGCGAAGGAAGCAGGCCTCCCGATCGTGTTCTTCAACAGGATGCCGACAATGGAAGTCCTCAACAGCTACGACAAGTGCTGGTACGTCGGCCTCAACGCGCTCTACCAGGGCGAGCTCGAGGGCGAAATGGTGGTCGACGCCTGGAACAAGGACAAGGCGAAATTCGACACCAACGGCGACGGCGTGCTGCAGTACGTGCTGCTCAAGGGCGCCCCGGGCCACAGCGACGCGGAAGACCGCGCGAACGGTTTCTACAAAGGGGTGGAGAAGGGCGGCATCGCCGTGGAGGAGCTGGCGAATGAATACGCCAACTGGAGCACCGCGGACGCCATCAACGTGATGGAGACCTGGGTGGGCAAGTACGGCGATAAAATCGAGATGGTTGTCGCCAGCAATGACGCCATGGCGCTGGGCGCCGTCGAGGCCCTCAGGGGCAACGGGCTCATTACCGAGGAAAAGGCCGTGCCGGTCATCGGCGTCAACGCGCTGCCCGAAACCTCCCAGCTCATCAAGTCCGGCATCATGCTCGGCTCCGTGCTCACCAGCACCTACGACGCCGCGCGAGCGGTCATCGACCTGAGCGTCAACGCAGCCAAGGGTCTTGACGTCACGGAAGGCACCGAGTGGGTCCTGGAAGAAGGCAAGCTCGTGAAGATCCCGGAGACCAAGATCACCGTCGAAAACGTCGACACTGCCATCGACGCCTACAAGCTGGCCAACTGACAGGCGGTTTTCACGGCCGGCTGGACCGGGCGCGGCGCGCCCGGCCAGCCGGCCCTTTGACCGGCCTCTTCCCCCGCGGCGCCGCGAAAATCTGATCGCATCGCAAAAGAATCTGAAAGGCGGATCACACCCCCCGTGGCCGAAGAATACCTCCTTCAGATGAAGAACGTTTCCAAGAGCTTCCCTGGCGTCCGAGCGCTCAGGCGCGTAAGCCTTTCCGTGCGGCCCGGGGAAGTCCACGCCCTGATGGGGGAAAACGGCGCGGGAAAGTCGACGCTGATGAAGTGCCTGTTCGGGCTGTACCGGATGGACGAGGGCGAGATCCTGTTCCAGGGAAAACCGGTCATTTTCTCCGATCCAAACCACGCGCTCAAGTCGGGCATCGCGATGGTCCAGCAGGAGCTCGAGCAGGTGCCGCAGCGCAGCGTCATGGACAACATCTGGCTGGGGCGTTATCCCCGCAGGGGGCCCTTTGTCGACGACCGTCGGCTGTATGAGCAGACCGACGGGATCATTAAAAGCTTCAACATCAGCATCGATCCCAGGGAACGGGTCAGCCGGCTGTCCGTCTCGATGAAACAGATGGTGGACATCGTGAAGGCCGTCTCCTACGACGCAAGGATCGTTGTCCTGGACGAGCCGACCTCCTCCCTGACGGAAAAGGAGACAGAGTCGCTGTTCTCCATCATCCGGCGCCTGAAGAGCGAAGGGCGCGGGATCATCTACATTTCCCACAAAATCGACGAAGTGCTGAAACTTTCGGACCGCGTGACGGTCCTTCGCGACGGCGCCTGGGTGGCGACGGAGCCCACGGCCGGCATGAACGTAGACACCCTGATCCGCTACATGGTCAACCGGGAAATGAAGGACCGATTCCCGGCAAAGGGGAACGTCCCCGGCGACGTCACCCTCCGGGTGGAGAACCTGAGCACCGTCTATGCCCCGAAACTCCACAACATCTCCTTCGAGGCGCGGGCAGGCGAGATCCTGGGCGTCGGCGGGCTGGTGGGCAGCGGGCGCACGGAACTGCTGGAAAGCCTGTTCGGATTGCGCAGGATCGCCGGCGGCGGCGTAACCATCGAGGGGAAGGTCAGGACCCCGGGGGCGTCGGCGAAGGAGCTGGGCCTCGCCTATCTGACGGAAGAGCGGCGCGCGACGGGGATCTTCCCTTTGCTGGATGTCCGCTGGAACACGGTGGTTTCGAGCCTGAAAAAGAACCGCGGCAGGTTCGGCTTCATCTCCGCGGCAAAGGTTGCCTCCCACACGGAGTGGGCGG
>CAZLYF010000200.1:0-4953 GCA_964563725.1 uncultured Oscillospiraceae bacterium | reverse complement strand
CCGCAGGATACGCCGGTTATATCGGCGGGCAGGCAGTGCAGGTACAGCGCCTTCCCGCCCCGGGTGAGGCGCATCCTGTCCTCGCCGCATTCCCAGTCCCGGTGCAGGGCGTTCTCACCGAGCAGTTCCTTTTCCAGCGCCCTGATGCCGTCGAAATCGTCCCGGTCGTACAGCTCCGTGCGCCTGCGCATGGCTTCGAAGGGCGCCCAGCTCTTGGGGTAGACGATGTCCGCGCCTTCGAAGGCCTCGTCCATCGAATGCGTCTTTCCAAAGCTGCCGCCGCTCCCGCGCGCGTTTTCCGCCGCCGCCTCCTCGACCTCCGCCATGACCTCGTACCCCTTGGGGTGCGCGAGCGTCACCTGCATGCCAAAGCGCGTGAACAGGGAGACGACGCCCTGGGGCACGGACAGGGGCTTGCCGTAGGAGGGCGAATAGGCCCAGGTCATCGCGACCTTTTTCCCCCGGAGTTTCTCGATCCCGCCGAAATGGCGGACCAGGTGCAGCAGGTCCGCCAGGGTCTGCGTCGGGTGGTCGATGTCGCACTGGAGGTTCACCACCGCCGGCCGCTGCCCGAGGACGCCGCTCTCGAAGCTCTCCCGCACCGCGTCCGCTACGGCCTTCTGGTAGGCGTGCCCGCGGCCGATGTACAGATCGTCGCGGATGCCGATGACGTCCGCCATGAAGGAGACCATGGTCGCCGTTTCCCGAAGCGTCTCCCCGTGGGCGATCTGGCTCTTCCCCTCGTCCAGGTCCTGCGCCGCGAGCCCCAGAAGGTTGCAGGCCGAGGCGAAGGAGAAGCGGGTGCGAGTGGAATTGTCCCGGAAGATGGAAACGCCCAGGCCTGAATCAAATGCCCGCGCCGAGATGTTGCGCTCCCGGAGGCTCCTGAGCGCCTCCGCCACGGTGAGCACGGCGGCCAGCCCTCCGTCCATCTTGTCCTGGGTGAGCAGGAAATCCTCCCCAACCAGGCCGCCGATGTCCAGGGCCTCCAGCTTTCGCGCAAGTTCCCCGATGCCGTCCATGCATTTTCCCTCCCTTACAGGTCGTCCCACAGCCTGGGGATCGCGGCGTACACCGCCGCGCAGCGCACCAGGTCGTCCTTGAAGGTCTTCTCGTCCGGCGCGTGCGCCTGGGCCTCCGCGCCGGGGCCGAAGCCGACGCAGGGGATGCCGTAGCGGCCAGCGATCGATACGCCGTTGGTGGAAAAGGTCCACTTGCCCACTCGCGCGGGCCCGAACAGCCCTTCGTGCGCCCGGACCGCGGCCCTGACCGCCGCGGCGTCCTCCGCCACGGCCCAGGACGGAAAATAGCACTCAGTCTTGAGCACATGCCCCGTCCAGGAGGGCCTGTCGTAAGCGTAGAGGCTGACATCCGCCCCGTATTTCCTAACCGACGGCAGCGCGCGGACCTCTCCGAGCGCCGTCTCTCCGGTCTCTCCCCGCGTGAGCCGGCGGTCAACGGAGATCGCCGCCATGTCCGCGACCGCGCAGCGGGAGGGCGAATTGAAGTAGATCTGGCTCACCGCAAGCGTCCCCCTGCCCAGGAAGGGGTCGTCCCCCAGGCGCCCGTTGAGCTCCCGGACCTCGCCGACGATCTCCGCCATCTTGTAGATCGCGTTGTCTCCCCTCTCCGGTGCGCTGCCGTGGCAGGAGACCCCCCTGACTTCCACCCGGATCTCCATCCGTCCGCGCTGGCCCCGGTAGACGCCGCCGTCGGTGGGCTCGGTGATCACCACGAACGCCGGGGTGATGCCGCAGACGCCATGCAGGTACTGCCAGCACAGCCCGTCGCAGTCCTCCTCCTGCACGGTCCCCGCCACGAGCACCGAGACGCCCTCCGGAATGAGGCGCAGGTCCTTCATGATCTTCGCCCCGTATACGGCGGACACGACGCCGCCCCTTTGATCGGAGGCGCCCCGGCCGCCGATCTCGGCGTCGTTCTCATAGCCCGCGTAGGGGTCAAAGGTCCAGTTGGATCGTTCGCCGACGCCCACCGTGTCCACGTGCCCGTCAAAGGCGATAAGCCTCGGGCCCGTCCCCAGCCAGCCCAGGACGTTCCCCATCGGGTCGATCTCGACCCGATCGAAGCCGAGCTTTTCCATTTCCCGGGCGATGCGCCGCACAACCCTTTCTTCCCCGCAGCTTTCCCCGGGGATGGCGATCAGCTCCCGCAGAAAGGCAGCCATGTCCGCCCGCGCCGCTTCCGCGGCTTTCCTGACCCGCTCGAAGTCCATCTTTTTCTCCATTCTTCCTTCCGCCCGCGTTTTATGCTAAGATTATATCGCAGATTGAGAGGTTCGGATATGCGTCAGTTCATGGTCAACGGCCAGCCCGTCCGCGCGGACGGGGACGGGAGCCTGCTCCGCTTCCTCAGGGAGGACCTGGGCCTCACCTCGGTCAAGAATGGCTGTTCGGAGGGCAGCTGCGGCGCCTGCACCGTGCTCATCGACGGGAAGGCGGCCCGCGCCTGTACCGTTTCCACCGCGTCCCTCGAGGGCAAACGCGTCGTGACGCTCGAGGGATTGCCGCAGGAGGAGCGCAGGCTGGCCATCCTCGCGTTCACGCGCGCGGGCGCGGTGCAGTGCGGGTTCTGCACGCCGGGCATGATCATGTCGGCCAGGGCTTTGCTTTCGCGTTCTCCGGACCCCTCCCCAGGGGAAATCCGAAAGGCGCTCAGGGGCAACGTCTGCCGTTGCACTGGCTACAAAAAGATCGTGGACGCGGTGCTCCTGTGGGCGGCGATGCTCCGCGGGGAGGCTGCCGCGCCCGAAGGCGAGGCCGGCGCCAGCCTTGGCGAGCGCCTGCTGCGCATCGACGCGCCGGCCAAGGCGGCCGGGGAAGCGCTGTACGCGGACGACCTCCGCCTGCCCGGGCTGCTTTTCGGCTCGGCGCTGCGCAGCGCCTGGCCCCGGGCGCGGATCCTGTCCATCGACGCGTCCGAGGCCGGGTGCCTGCCCGGCGTGGCCTGCGTGCTGACCGCCGCGGATCTCCCGGGAAAGCGGAAGATCGGCCACCTCAAAAAGGATTATGACGTATTGATCCCCGTGGGCGGCGTCACCCACTTCCTGGGGGACGCGGTGGCGCTGGTCGCCGCGGAAACGCGGGAGGCGCTGGAGGCCGCGAAGGCGCTTGTCAGGGTGGAGTACGAGCCGCTGGAGCCCGTGCTCTCGCTTGAGGAAGCCATGCGGACGGGCGCGCCCCTGGTGCACGAAGACGTTCCCGGCAACCTGCTCAGCGAGGTGCGCATCTCGCGGGGCGACGCGGACGCAAGGATCGCCGCCGCCGCCCACGTGGTCACCCGGCGCTATTCCACGCCGCCCACCGAGCACGCCTTCCTTGAGCCGGAGACCGCCGTCGCCGCCCCGGAGGGCGGCGGGGTCGTCATCTACAGCGCGGACCAGGGCATCTGGCAGACGAAGCGGGAATGCGCCGAGGCGCTGGGCCTGCCCGAAGGCAGGGTGCGCGTCGTCGCCGCCGCCGTAGGCGGCGCCTTTGGCGGCAAGGAAGACATGAGCGTCCAGCACCACGCCGCCCTGCTGGCATTCAAATGCGGCAGGCCCGTCAAGGTCAGCCTGAGCCGGGAGGAGAGCCTCCTCATCCACCCCAAGCGCCACGGGATGGAGATCGAGATGACCACCGCCTGCGACGAAGGGGGGCGCCTCACCGCGCTGAAGGCCATGCTGCTCACCGACGGGGGCGCCTACGCCTCGCTGAGCGGGCCGGTGCTGCAGCGCGCCTGCACCCACGCCGCCGGTCCCTACGCCTTCGCGGACGTGGACATTACCGGCCGCGCCTACTATTCCAACAACCCGCCCTGCGGCGCCTTCCGCGGCTTCGGCGTCCCGCAGAGCTGCTTCGCCTCGGAGTGCAACCTGAACCTCCTGGCCGATCTGGTGGGCATCTCCGCCTGGGAGATCCGCTGGCGCAATGCCGCGCGTCCCGGCGATACGCTGCCCAACGGGCAGATCGCGGATGACTCCGCGGCGCTTGCGGAAACGCTGCAGGCGGTCAAGCCCTTTTTCGACGAGGACCCGCGCTGCGGCATCGCCTGCGCGATGAAGAACGCGGGCCTGGGCGTCGGCGTCCCGGACACGGGCCGGGCCAGCCTGACGCTGAGGGGCGGGCAGATCGAAATCCGCTCCAGCGCGGCCTGCGTCGGCCAGGGCATGGGGACGATCCTGACCCAGATCGTGCGCGAGGCGACCGGCTTCCCGCCCGAAAAGATCCTTTACTGCAGGCCGGACACCCGGGACTCGCCCGACGCGGGAAACAGCACAGCTTCGCGCCAGACGCTCTTCACCGGCGAGGCCGCCCGCCGCGCCGCGGAGAAGCTCATGGAAGCGCTCGCGGCATCCAATGCGGAAGCGCTGGAGGGGCGGGAATTCACGGGGGAGTTCACCGCCGTGACCGATCCCTTCGGCTCAGACAAGCCGCACCCCGTCAGCCACGTCGCCTACAGCTACGCGACCCACCTGGTGCAGCTGGACGGGGAAGGGCGCGTGAAAAGGGTGGTGGCCGCCCACGACGTGGGCCGCGTGGTCAACCCGCTTGCCTTGGAAGGGCAGATCGAGGGCGGCGTGACGATGAGCCTGGGCTGGGCGCTGACGGAGCGCTTCCCTCTGAAAGACGGAAGGCCTCAGGTCCGCTTCGGCACGCTGGGGCTGCTGCGCGCGGACCAAGTGCCCGAGATTGTGCCGATCTTCGTGGACAGGGGCGCGCAGGGGCCGGCCTACGGCGCCAAGGGCGTCGGGGAGATCTCCTCCATCCCCACCGCGGCGGCCGTGCAGCTGGCCTATTACCGGCGCGACGGCGTCTTCCGCGCCCGTCTGCCTCTTTCGGACACACCCTACAACGAGGGCAGAAGGCAGAGGGAGCAGGGAGTAGGGAGCAGGGAGCAGAGAGCAGGGAGCAGGGAGCAGGGAGCAGGGAGCAGGGAGCAGGGAGCAGGGAGCAG
>CAZLYF010000199.1:0-4968 GCA_964563725.1 uncultured Oscillospiraceae bacterium | reverse complement strand
GCTTCCCACAAAACGGATGATAAAACGATGCCTCCCGTCGTAGGATTGTTATGGCTATCAAGCGCTTTGTTCACGTTGATGGGTTTACTTGCTCGGGTTTAGTATAGATCACCAAAGCGCCCTTGTCCGAAAGGACGAGGGTATTTTTGTGAACCGGGTAATATTACCCCGGCACTCATAAGTCGCAATTGATATAGGCAGGCCTGGGATGACTGAAGAAGGCTCTAACCCGGTTTGGCTTGCGCTGCATTCTCCGCATGAAAGACTGTGATTTGTGTCTGATGTCCGCTTTGGTCCCTGGATTGATTCCTTTGCGGACGTCCTGTTTCATCGCCTGGTTGCGATAGCTGCTTCAGATCCGGCTGATCTGCGTGTCGCCCGCCCCGATCAGTTCGGCGATCTCGCTGCCCTTCAATCCATTTTCTTTCAGATGGACGGCCTGCCGCCTGAACAGCATGAGTTCATTGCCGGAGCGCATCTTCTCCCCGACGATGTAGTGCCCGCCGCCCCTTTGCAGCGTCCTGAGCTTGTCTTCCGACGAAAAGCCCCGGTCCATCACGCTGATGACCCTTCCCAGCTTCCAGCCCATCAGGTCCCGCTTCACTTCCTCCACCACCGACATGTCCGCGGTATTCCCCGGCCAGACCCAGCAGCGGACAGGGATCCCTTCCTTCGTGACCGCCAGGCCGATGATCACCTGCGTCAGGTCCGGGCGGCTGTCCTTGGTATGCCCCAGCATGCGCAGCGCTTCATCCTCGGGCGCCTCGCTCTCGTCCACCTCGAAGTAGCTGGAGGTGGTGTCGAAGTACAGCAGGTCCACTTCCAGGTTCATCAGGTTCGCCACCGCATTGTAGACCTGTTCCTCGAGCTTGTCCTTGACGGACAGCAGCTCATCCATCGCCCGGTACAGCTGGTCGCTCTGGACGGAGGGCAGCCCCTCGATGTGGACGTCCTCCGCGACCCACTCTTCCATGGCCAGCTTGCTCGACGCGGCCAGGGCCCGGTTGGCGACCATGGCGAACAGCAGCCGCTCCAGGTCCACATGATGGTTCCTGCCCCGAAACAGTTGTCCGATGAGCTTTTCCATCCCCAGCTGCTTCCAGAGCCCTTCCAGCGCCCAGACGCCGCCGAAGCCCTTGCTGCTGACAAGCTCGACGTCGCTCCCCTCGATCTTTCCAAGCGAAGCGGCGGCCGCTTCGGGCGTCAGGTATCTGCAGATGCTCTCCACAAGCCGCTTGAGCGCGTCCCGGTTCAGTTCATCCTCCCATTTGTCTGGCATGTTTCTATTCGGTTTATTAGCTCTTTCACCTATGCCGGGACACGGATCACATTGAAAAATCTGGGTTCCTCTTGGCTATCATGTCCTAGATTGGCTATTTTCTGTGGAACTCGGATGCAAGGCATTATCGTCAAAGAACCGTCCCTCGACGACCTGAGCGTGCGTTCGCTTACGCAGCACGCAGCATGTTGCACTCTGCACGATCGTCACAACCGTCCCCTGACGACTCTCTCCCGGACCGGTATGCACCAGGGCTGGACCGGCGCAGCAGGGCAGATTCCGCATTTTCCCTTCTTTGGGTGCTACAGCTGGTGATGCTGCGATAAAATGGAGGTCTTCACGCCGCCGAATGGGACGTCCCGATAGGCTTCCCTGACCACTTCCAGCAGCGCAAGGGTGATTTCCACGCTCTCTTCCGACAAGTGGCACAAGGCCAGACCGCAGCCCGGGACACCCGGGTTGACCGTGCAGCCTCCGCCATCCATCCAGCTTTGCCAGATGTCAAAGGTGTGGACGGACCCCTTCCCAGCGCTGACTGAGATCTTGCGAAGCCTGTCCCGGATCGCGCGCTGTCCAGCCAGGCTGTCATAACCGTACCAGAGGACGATTTTTGCCTCCGACTGGCACAGCCGCTGGAGGACGTTGAAAACGTCATTTCCCGCGCTGTTTTTTTCAAAGGGGAGATAGGGGTCGAGGAAAACCAGGGTGTCCGGGGACAAGGCCCCTTCCTTCTGCATCAGGGCAGCAACCGAATCTTCGCAGATCGTTTTAGCCTTCAGCCCCGCATCCTGGGCAAACGTCGCGACGCTGTCCAGCGCGGGCTGCTCCACATCAAAGAAGGTATATCTGCAGTCGGAGCCCAGGAAGGTCATCGCAAGCGCCGGGGAGCCGTAGTACCTTCTGGTGTTCACCGTGTCCAGCGATCGGATGATCTTCAGGTACTGGTATTGATCCCTTTGCGTTTGGTCAAGGGCTTCCCAAAAATGGAAGATTCCATATGCCCGGCGCTCGTCGCGGGGTAGGACGTACTGGGCGGAGGCCGAGTGGGTCTCCATGTATTCCACGGGGCTTTCGATGCGCAGGATCTCGCACAGCGCCAGGTGTTTCCAGATATCGCCGATTTCCCCGGCATGCGAGTACGGCATCTTTTACCATCCTCCCATCCCTTATCCGCCTCAGACCGCCACCATCCACCCACGCTGATCCAGCCGGCGTCCGGTCTGGATCCCGGTCAGCTCATGATACAGCTTCCGGCCCAGCGGTCAAATCTCCCAGATCCACAAGCTCTTCATCCATCACAAACGTCAAATAAGCGTCCCATCACTAGCATTCCGCCTGAGCCGCCAGACTCCAAGAGGCCAAACTTTCCAGCACCTCTTCTGAAAAAGGAGCTGTCTCAGCGGGCAGCCTGCTGAGAAGGAAACGGATGTATTTGAAGACCTCGAGCCCATTGAGCTTCGCGATCTCGACAATGCCTGCGTGACACCTTCAAACCTCTTATCTCCTCCTTTGTGTTCTTACCTTTTTCGTGATGTGTGTCGAAAAAGACTCGAACTTTCTCGTAAGACAGTTTGGTGATCAGTGGTCACGCTTTCAATCTGGGTGGTTTATTTAACGCTTACTAACGTGTGCGACGGGCGTGTCCAGTTTTTGCGACGCCGGTTTACAGTGCGAGCGACGCGCTTTTTTCAACGCGAACGGCATATTCAAGGGGCTATCCAGACTTCGTCAAAGAACCGTCCCCTGACGCTTTTTTACACCACATCATTGTAGGGCGCTCAATCAAAACGTGCAACACGAATTCCGCAGTCATAGATGGAGCCAAGAGCTAAAATGCCTAAAAGCCGATACATTCCGGGAAGGTATTTTGGTGACCGACCATCCTGCTTTCAATTCATTTGGATCACTTGGTGCTTGCTTTCACGCGTCCGTCGCGACAAGGTAGTTCCGGACGTTTCGCAGCGCCTGCCGGAACGCGTTTTTCGTAATCTTCAACGCGCCTGATTCCGTCCGGATCTCTTCCGTGTACGGATAGCCCGGTTCATTCTTCAGCTTCCCGATCATGCTGGAGTAGCTTCCCAGGCCGACCATCTTGTGCGCGTTCGGGCCGACCAGGATACAGGAGTAAGGGGAATGATACCGGAGGTTCTTCAGATCGTACCGCTCGTTCTTCTCATAATCCAGCTTGAGCTCAATGTCCTCCTTGTCAAAGCCGATGCTTTTCGCGATGCCCAGCAGCTGGTCGGGCTGCACCATGGAATCGCCAAACACCAGCAGGCGTCTTCTCCGGCCGATGCAAAGATGCTCCTGCCTGCTTCCCGCGGGAGTCTGGGGCTGCGGGGAGGACGCTTCCGCGGCTTTGCGGAGCAGTTCCTTGAGTTTGACGTTCTCCCTTTCCAGAGCTTCGATCCTGGTTTGAAGTGCCTCCTTCTCTTGCATCAAGCGCTGGATCAGCTCATTCTCAAATCTATACGCTTCGGCTTCTTCTGCCGACGGCAGATACTGCTCGTATCCCTCCGGAAACAGCAACCTGACAAAATTTCCCCATTCCTCCAGGTACCTGAACTTCAGTTTCCCTGCCGCCTCGCTGATCGTTTCAAAATCGATCTGCGACGGATCGATCTTCTTTTCCCTGACCGCCTGAATGCTTCTCTCAAGGAACCCCGTGATGGCGGCTTACCGCTTCTCCCAGGATTCCCCGTCGTTTTCGTCGATGGACGAAAGCGTCTCAAGAAAGAAGCCCGGGTTGACAAGAACCGTTTCCAGGTCGGAATGGGTCACCGCGACCGCATAGTAGATATGCACCCAATCGGGCGCCAGCTCCGTGTTGTCGCGCAGCTCCATCAGGCAGTTGGCTGCCCTGAGGTAATCCCCGTATTTCAGGTATTTCTGGGCAAGCATCATCGTACCGTCAAGATACAGCGCCTTGTCGTTATAGACGTTCATCCCGCAGGACGCCGCCTTTTCGAGCGCCCTGATGATCAGCTCATCCGACGAGCAATCCTCGTCATATTCGAAGAGGTACTTGGATATCCAGTACAGGTCCAGCCACGGGCATCTGCTTTCCCCTACTCCGGAGAATTCAAGGTTGAGGCGCTCCTGAAGCGACGGAACGACTTCCGCGCAATCTCCCCGCTGTTCGTACAGCTGCTGAAACTCATTCACGGCCTGGCCTCCTGGCGCAACACATCGTATAGTTCCAGGAAGAAGAGGCTGGCACTGTCAAAGACCTTGCTGAATTGTTTTTCACTGGACAGCCATTCCTGCGTCAGCAGGACCCGATTGATCGCTTTCTGTGCTTTTGCTTTCACGGGAGACAGCACAGCCAGTGCGGTTCCATCCCGTTCCACGACAGCTTTCTGCGCGGAAAAGTCATACTGGTACCAGACAAAACGAGTGGTCTTTTTACGAAGCCCTTTCTCAAAGGCTTCAAGAATTTGTTGTGCAGCTTTTGCGTCGCTGAGTTTCTCCAGAAGGAGCTGCCTGACCACTTCACCGTTCACAAGTGGCTCGGCAATGAGCGGAAATCCATTGTCTTTTGTGAGGCCCGCGCCATTCAGCGCAACGATATCGGCATAGTCAGCAAAGGAATAGACCCAGCTGATGAGCCTTTCGTGATGGGCGCGGGAATAGGCAAACACTTCACACAGCCGGTTCAGGGGCAGACTACCCTTCAGGCCGCCATCCAT
>CAZLYF010000198.1:0-4973 GCA_964563725.1 uncultured Oscillospiraceae bacterium | reverse complement strand
TCAAACAGGAAGAGGTCTACAAGGGGCAGGATTTCCCGGTACTTCTCGGTCGGCGCGAAACCGCAGGTTTCCATGCACACATGAAGACTGCCCTTGTTTTGAAGAAAAGCCTTCACGAAACCGAATTGCATCATGGGTTCCCCCCCGGTCAGAGTGACGCCTCCCGTGTCCCCCCGCGCGTCCCGCCTCTCAAAATACGGCCTGTCGCTCTCCAGCAGCTGCATCAACTCCGTCACCGTGTACCTATTGCCCAGCAGCTTCAGCGCGTCATAGCAGCAGACCTTCAGGCAATCGCCGCATCCGGTGCACCTGTCAAACGCCACCTCATGCGACAGCACGCCATTGGTGTCCCGAAAGCTGTGTACGCCCTCCTTGCACGCCGCGGCGCACGCGCCGCAGCCGACGCAAAGCCTGTCGTTGTAGTGGAGCTGGACCTCCTTTGTGAAGGATTCCGGGTTGTGGCACCATACGCAGCGAAGCGGGCAGCCTTTGAAAAACAGGCTCGTGCGGACTCCCGGTCCGTCCTGCAGGCTAAACCGCTGGATATCAAAGAGCAGAGCCTGCGGTTCAGTAGGTGGTGCGGTCATACAATTCCTGCTGCACGTCTTTCTCGAGTGTCACAAAGCGCGCGCTGAACCCACCCACCCGGACGATCAGGTCCTGATACTCGTCGGGGCGCTCGATGGCGCCTTTCAGATCTTCCTTTCCCACCACGGTGATCATGGCCTGGGCGCCGCCCCGCTCAAAGTACCCTTCCAGCACGCCCCATACCTTTTCCCTTGCCGACATGAAGGTTTCGCGGCTGAAACGCACGTTTTGCACCATCCCGGCGTGGTTGTCGTGCCTGAGTTTTGAAAGGGAATTCAGCATGGAGGTGACGCCGTTTTTATCCGTTCCGCTGGAAGGATTGTTGCCGTTGGCCATGGGCGTGCCTGCCTTGCGGCCGTCCGGGGTCGCGCCCACCCACCGACCGCAGGTGGTGTTTTGCTGGTTGTTGATGGTCACGCCAAGGTAGCTGTCCAAGCCCACCTTTCCCGCCTGGGCGATCATCGTTTCATGAAGGAAATCGAAAAATTCCACCGTGATGCCATCCACATAGGCATCGTCATTGCCATATTTGGGCACATCCAGCATCATGCGCCGTTCCATCTCATGGCCGACAAAATTGTCCCGCAAGGCTTCAAGCATCTGGCCCGGGGAAAGCTTTTTTTCTTCATAGACCAGCCTTTTGATGGAAGCAAGGCTGTTGGCGGCATTGACGCCGCCGTAGACCTCCAGCGTCCCGCCCAGGTGGGCGCAGCCGCCGTCAAAGATGGACCTGCCCTTTTCAAGGCAGCCGTCGTACAGCATCGTGCACATCATGAAGGGATGGATCGTTCCCGTGATTTCGTATTCGTACTTTTCAAACTTCGCCTGGGCGTTGATGTAATACGCCAGAACAGCTTTGTAGGTATCATAAAACGCTTCGAAGGTAGCGCATTCCGTGATTGGCCTGTTTTTCGGGGCCTTCTGCCACTGCATGACCGGGTCGAAACCGCCGTACAGGGTGCTTTCGAGGATTTTGAGCACGTTCAGGGAACCGCTGGGGGTGCCGAAGCTGTAATGGTCCAGCTCGATTTCGCCGCAGCCGAGGGGCACATACCTTTCCGCCAGCTCCCTTGATACCTTGAACGCCTTCTGCAGGCCGGGCACCAGCACATCGTCGTTGTACATCAGCGGGAAAGACCGGCCTTCCTCCAGCTCCCGCCTGGCGGCCTCCATGACTTCCCCGGGCGTCTCCCTGTTGAACCGCAGGGTGAACTGAGGCAGCACTTCCCTGAACACGCGGGACGCCTCGATGGCCAGCAGGCAGAAGCGATCAGCGTTCTCCACATTGCGCCGCCCATATCCGCCCACGATGACCCGCCCGTCCATTTCGCAGTCCAGGCTGTCGATGAGGCGGTAAAAACTCACCAGCAGGTCCAGCGCCTCCTCGTCTGTCAATACGCCGGAATCGACGTCCTTCACGTACAGGTCGCCCATGTAGATATCCATGCGGCCAAATTCCAGCTGGGGCACCATCATGCCGTACAGCCATGCGAGCTGCAGCCCTTCGATAAAGCTTTGGGGCGCTTGGTCGGCAATGTGTTTGAGGGCCTCTGCAAGGCGCTCCATCTGCCCTTTGCGTTTAGGATGGCCAGCGTTCTTCGCCGCGGCTTCAGCCTGAGGGATATACCATAGGCACAGGTCACGCAGCACATCCAATGCGCCCAGCACGCAGTCGAGCAGGATCACGTCGCCGCCTGTCTGCGCGGCGCGTTCGCGATGCCCGGCCACCTCCTGCCTGAGCCCGGGGATGCCCAGCCTGACCAGCTTGTCAAAGTCCGGGTAGGACCCCGCCATGCGGTAGATGGGCGATACGGGCAGAGGCAAAAACTTCCAGTGATCGCTGAAGAGCGCCTGCTTGATGTCGCCCGGCATGTTGCGGGCCACCACAGCCGTGGTATTGCGCGATTTCCAGTAAGTCAGCAAATCGTGGACGTTTTCCCGGTACCTTGCGTTCCCGCCGGATCGTTCCAGCAGATTGACCATGGCGTTTTCATCCATGTAAAAACCGAACCCGCCCGTCTGCTGCTGGATGCCCAGTCCCACAAGGCCCATCTGGATGCGGCCCGCCAGCAGGTCGCTGTCCTCGATGGGGTGCGTGACCGCGGGATACTGGGCTTTGATGCAGGCCAGCTCGATCTGCGCGGGATGCGCGCAGCGTTTTACCGCGTCACGGTATACCTTGGTGAACTGGATCTCCAAAGCCAGATCTTTTCTGGGATGGGCAACCTTGAAATTGTTCATTATTGACCTCTCGATATACTTTTCAACATTCAAACTGTGATACGTTCAACCAAGTCATCGCGACTGCAGTACATGTCAAAAAACACCCGAACTCCTACCGGAAAACCAAGATAACGGTCTTTCTTTGCCCATCATTCGTAAGCAGGATAGCACACCAAGGTTCCCGCATCTTGTCTTGCATTGACTATTTTTTTGTATTATATTGATTTATACTTGGAGGGACGGATATGATTTGCTACACCTACGATACCTTCCGCGCCAACCACAGTTACGCAAGCATCATCGACAACCCGGCTCAATTGCGCATCCAGCACACCCATGATTATTTCGAGATCTCCCTGGTCCGCAGCGGCGCGTGCATCCATCACATCAATGACGCCGCGCAAAGGCTCCAGGTGGGATGCATGAATTTCATCCGCCCCAGCGACGTCCATAGCTACCAGCCTTTGACAAACAACTTTTCCATCATCAATGTGCTCATCCCCCCGACAACCGTGCGGGCTTTGTTTGAGTATCTTGGGAACGGCTTTGAGCCAGCCCGCCTCCTGGACGCGGAACTGTCCCCGGTCGCGCGCATGAGTTACGCGGACTTCAGCGCCGTGCAGAACGAGCTTGAACAGCTGATCCTCTACAAGAAGCTGCTGGGCGACAAAGCGGACGCCATGTTCAGCATCACCCTGATGAACCTCATCACCAGGCATTTCCCAATCACCCTGGCCTACAAACACACGGATATCCCCTCCTGGCTCAGCCTTCTTCTCCTGGAGATGCTGAAAAAAGAGAACTTTTCGCAGGGCATCGAAGCCATGCACAGGCTGTGCGGCAAAACCCCGGAGCATCTGTCCCGTTCCTGTCAGAAATACCTCCGCATGCCGCCCAGCAGGCTGATCAACGAGATCCGGCTGCATCACGCGGCCATGCTCCTGATCAGCACAAACGAAAAAATCATCGACATCTGTCACGAATCCGGGTTCAACAACCTGAGTTATTTCTACCATTCCTTCTCAAAGGTGTACGGGGTGGCGCCAAAGGCTTTCCGCCACAGGCAGGATGCCTCCCGCCTGGAAGGAGGCGCCATCGCCTCGGTCATGCTTCCCACCCCCATCCCCATCGCGCCGCCGCCCCCGGCGCAGTGAGCAGACGGGTATGGGCGGATCATCACTCACCCCCTGAAAGTGGAATTGGACAGCCTGACGCATTTCGTCCTGGCTTCCCCGGCGGCCTAGAGCACGACGTCCCGGATGCCATTGTGGTCCACGTGGCGCCGGTCGCCTGGGGCAGCTTTCGCCCTGTCAGGCAGCCGGAACGAGCGGTTGCGTTGCGAAATGAGGGAAACACGAAGAACTGTGTGTTTACTGCGTCCGGATATACC
Source organism: uncultured Oscillospiraceae bacterium (assembly GCA_964563725.1). Classification (GTDB taxonomy): domain Bacteria; phylum Bacillota; class Clostridia; order Christensenellales; family Aristaeellaceae; genus CAZLYF01. Next base: position 772 of record CAZLYF010000198.1, on the reverse strand, counting down.
GGTACTGCGTGCGGGTCTCAATGTCCAGGCGGTTTGGCGGGAGATTCGATACGCTTTCCGCCAGCGCGTCGCTCCATTCGCTCCAGCTGCCCCAGTTATCCCGGATATTGAGTCTGGTCCTGAAGCGATACTGCGTCTTCTGATCGATTGTGTAATTGTCTCCCGTCACGAAGCCGGGGAGCTCCGCCTGCCATTCGGACCAGACAGGGGCCGGCGTGACCAGGGGCGGGACATCCGTGACTGACGGGGTGGTCAGCGGGGGCGGAGAGATGCTGGGCCGGGGCAGGATCTGCGTTCTTGCCGGAGATGATTCCGGGGTCACGGGGATATCGCCGGGCAAAGGCTGGAACTGCATACGGATAGCTTGCGCATACTTCTGGGCGTCGCTGCCGCTGTAACCGTACAGGACCGGCTTTTTGTCCGGATCGTCTCCGTGGTCGAAACCCCCGCAGCCGTAAAATACCTCGGAGCCGAATTCCGTGATCCTTGAATAGATCTCAATGCGCGTCAGCTGCTCGCAAGCGTAGAACGCTTTGTCGCCAATGTGCCTGACCCCTTCCGGGATCGTTACGCTTATCAGGCCGGTGCAGTTGCGGAAGGCGTTTTCCCCGATGCTCGTCACGCTGTCGGGGATCACGATGCTCGTCAGGCTTTTGCAGCTTACAAAGGCGCTGTCGCCGATTTCAGTCTGTCCCTTCATGTAGGATATGCCGACCAGGCTTGAGCAGTTCGCAAACGCGCCTTTCCCGACGCTCTGGACGCTGGCGGAAAG
>CAZLYF010000197.1:0-5054 GCA_964563725.1 uncultured Oscillospiraceae bacterium | reverse complement strand
TACAAGCAGTTTCCTCATCCGAACGAACACCTCCCGGTTTTTGTGAAATTTCCCACGCGCAGTATAGCAATGTCCAGTGGGATTGTCCATCCCTGCTTTCCAGGGGCGTCCCGGCGTTGAGAAAAGGGAAAGAAAATGCCGGATGGTGGGAAAACCAGCATGATCACGGGGAACACAGGGAGCCGACAGGTTGGATTTTCGGTTTAGCTGTGTCAAGTACATCAAACGGGCCAAACGGGCCCGCGAGTGTCGGAGTGATTGCCCTCTCGAATGGCTACAGGCAGGAGTGTACGGAACCATCCGTACGGCGCCTGTTCCCGTGGAACTCCGGAGGATCAGCCTGTTCAAGGTTCTGCCGTTCGGTGTAGAATAAGCACTGGATTGATGCTCACATTGCTTTCTCACCGACATTCCCGAACGCAAGACGCTTTCATATCGCCCGTGCAGCCTATTCGGAGCCCCAATAGATAAGGATCCTGCCTTCGGTCTACCCAACTTGACCGACATGCCAATGACAGAACAAGGAGGAAGATCTATGCGTCGAACAAGGTTTCAGCCAAACGCTGCCAGTAGAGGCCAGGCAGCAGTATGGGGATGTGTGGCTGCGATGCTGCTGCTGACGCTTCTCCTCCCGCCCGCGCGCGCGTCGGCTGCGGAGGCGGTGGCCGGGATCAGGTATAAACCCGACGCCTCGGGCAACGCGATCATCACCGGTTTCACAGGCGCCGGAGGCACGGTTGCGATCCCCCCTGCCATCGACGCATACCCTGTCACGGAGATCGGCGACAGCGCCTTTCGCGATGCCACATCCCTTGAGCGCGTCGAGTTGCCGGACACGCTGACGCGCGTTGGCCAAAGCGCGTTCTCGGGCTGCGTGAAGCTTGAACGAATCGAACTCCCCGACAGCGTGTCAACGATCGGGCCCGGCGCATTCAGCGGATGCGCGGCCCTGTCAGGCGTCAAACTCCCGGAGGGACTGACTGTGCTCAACCCACACATCTTCGCCGGGTGCGGGGCTCTTGCGGAAATCACCCTGCCGGAAAGCCTGGAGGCCATCGGGAGGCACGCGTTTTCAGACTGTCTGCGCCTGGGATGGGTCGAGATCCCTCCGGCCACGGGCCAAATCGATGTGTCCGCCTTCCGCAACTGCGTCATGCTGACGATACGGGGATGCAAGGACAGCTATGCCCAGCGTTATGCGGTCGCGCGCGGTATCCGTTTCGATCCCGTCAGCCCGGCGAAACAGCTTATCCTGCGCTTGGCGGGTGGGACGGAGGCCATCAAAACGCTCACGATGGATCTGCTCGCCGAGGAAAGGACGGCCGCGCTGCGGGCGGAAGCCGTGCCACCAAGCCCCTGGCCGCGCTTTTCCTGGCAGAGTTCCGCTCCAGACATCGCGTCTGTGGATGCAGAAGGCCGCGTGACAACCCTGAGCGAAGGGACGGCCGTTATTACGGCGCGGGCCGAGGACGGCGGCGGCAAGAAGGCTTCCTGCAAGGTGCGGGTCGTCTGTCTTGCCATGGAGATCATTGTGTCCGGAGACGACGCGCTGGCTTCAGGACGAAGCGCGCGGCTCGTGGCAGCGGTGCTTCCCGGGATCACGTCAGATAAAAGGGTCGCGTGGTCCAGCTCCGACGAAGGGATCGCGGCCGTTTCGGCCTCGGGCGTCGTGAAAGCGCAGCCCGTGGCCGGGCCCGCGACGGCGGTCATCACGGCGGCGGCGCAGGATGGCAGCGGGGTGTCCGCGGCGTTCCGGATCACGATCTATCCCGCCGCCCGGGAGGTGACGATCCTCCATGACGGAACACCCGTCCCGGACGGGGCGGCCCTTCTGATCGACCTGACATCCGGACCCGGCATGCTTAAACTTTCCGCCGACGTCGCGCCGGCGTCCGCGATGCGGGGCGTCGTCTGGAAAAGCTCAGGCCCGGGCACCGCGTCTATCGATGATACCGGACTCGTCATGGGGCTGAAGGAAGGCGCCGTGACGATCACAGCGACAGCCGGGGACGGCGGCGGCGCGAAGGCTGCCTGCCGGGTCCGGATGATGCGTCTTGTCGGGGAGATCGTGCTTTCAGGGAAGAACGCGCTTGTCGCGGGAGAGCAGACCAGGCTCTCGGCGCAGGTGCTCCCGGAGAACGCGTCAAGCAGGAAGCTGGACTGGTCCAGCTCTGACGAAGGGGTCGCGACTGTATCGGCCTCGGGCGTCGTGAAGGCGCTGCCCGTGACCGCGCCCGCGACGGCGGTCATCACCGCGGAAGCGCAGGACGGCAGCGGCGTTCTTGGCTCGATGGAAATCACCGTGAGCCCGTAGGGGGACGCGGGCGGGCCAGATCCTATATCAGGCCGTGATGGCGCGCCAGGAGCAGGAGCCGCAGCAGGATCAGAGGGATCAGCACGCACATCGGGACCCCGAAGGGGCCGGTTTTTTGTTCGTCTTGCGCGGGCTCCGGCTCAAACACGGCCTCTACCATGGCATCGGCTGCGGGCATGACAAATGAGGCGCCTTCGATTTGCGAGCCGTTCACGCGGATCTCCTTGAGCCTGTAGTCCTCCTCAGCACGGGCTTCGACGGCGATCACCTCGCCGGCGGCAGCCAGAGGTTCGGCCGACAGGGAACCGTGTTCGGTTTTCTGCAGGTAGATATCGTGCCTTTCAGGCCCCGGCATGAACCGCGCGGTCAGACGGACCTCGCGCGTCACGGGGAGACGATGGTCCCGGTTAGCCGAGACGAGCACATCGCCTTCGTACCAGCCGTCAAACGCGTATCCGTTCCTTGGCCGGGCGCTGATCCGCGCGAAACTGCCCAGCGTCCTCATCCCCTCTCCGGTGACGACTCCCTGACCTTCCTGCGCGGCGGAGAGGTACACCATGAACCGGGCGTCAGCGGCGGCTTCCCCGCTCAGATCGGCATCCGGGAGGATTTCACGTTTCTGCGCGTCGAACAGCTTGTATTCGACCGGCGCTGCGATTGCCGCGTCCGCCGCGCCCGCGTCCCGGGCTGCCGCGGCCGACGCGCTCAGCTGCTCGGATGCCTTGATCGCGATGGCCGGGAACCGGGCCACGCGGGCGACCTCGCCCGCGCTGAGGCTGTGCTCATGGACGGAATACGACAGGACGCCGTCGTCGGTCGCAGTCATCCGGATACTGTAGCCCGCGTCTGGCGGGAGATAGAGGAGCTTTTCACCGTCCGCGTTGACGGAGGCGATGATGCTGCTGCCGCCGACGGCCTGCGGTTTCCCGTCCCGGATCGCGGCCACCGTGTCGCCTTCCGCGTCCCTCACCTCAACATCGACGGGGCAGTTGATCCGAATGATCCGGTAGTTGCCGCTGCCGTACCTCTGCCCGTTGCCCGCTGCCCCAACCGTATCCGTGTAATTTGGGTCCATGGACTGCATCCACGCGAAGCAAAGTTCCTGGTAATGCGCCTGCCCCAGGCCTTCGCTGTTCTTGAGAAGCGTCGCTGTCAGTTCCGGATGGAAGACGCATATTCTTGTGACCAGGGCAAGGAGCAGGCTAACGCAGCGTTTGATTTCCCGTTCACTCATGTTGGTGATTCCCGCCTCATGCAGGCTCTCGACAACGATGTCCTCCATTCTCTGTTCGAATCCGAAATTGCCCGCGATGGCGGTATACAGAAAAACCCAATAGAAATCCGAGATGAGGTTTTCCCTGAGCTTCTCAAGGAAAAGGTCCTTCTGCTCATCTGTCAAGGTCATGACGATCCTGATCGCTTCGCGGAACATGGACTGATACTGTTCGACATATGTGCGGCGGTCCTCGATGTTCTCCCGGACCACGTGGCCGATGAACCTGTCGAGGAACACGCCCTGGCTGGAATGGTCCTCGTCGTCGTCGAAGAACCCGACGTCCACAGGATAGTCCCTTTCTATTACGAGTCTGTCGACCTTGAAGAAAAAGAGGTCATATTGTTTGATATACAAGTCCATGTCCGGCATATCTGCCTTGATCTTCAACTCCTTCATGCGGAAATCGTCGATGACGTATTGTTCCCCCTTTGCCTGGATGCTCGCCAGCGCGAGAAAAAATGGGCGCATCCCATCCCGTTTGCTTGGGTAGTCTGGATCGCTTTCCGCGCCTGGCAGCCACTTGTCGATCCCGTACCGCGCGAAACCCATGGCTGCCGGCGCCACTTTCGGCACGGGGTCGGCAGGATTGACGATGTTGAAAATGTTCCAGTATTCAGGTTTGCCGACTACTTCGGACTTCAAGGCGCCTGCGGGAGGTTCAAAGCAATAAGCGTACAGATCGGGACGCGCGAGCCTCACGCCGGCGCCCAGGCTCTCGCCGCGGTCGAGAGCTCCCGCGACCAGGTTGACTGTCGCGCCGGCGCGGCTATAGCCTGTGATCCACAGCTTGATGTCGCCGGTGATCCTGTTTTCCGAGATGTAATCCCGCAGAAAGGACAGGACGATGTCCCTGGCCTGGCTGAAGCCCTGGTGTTCGCCGGTGAGCCCGATGGTGAAATTGCTGGCCCATTCGCTCTCATAGCCGCCGCCGCGGACAGCCAGCGCGATGAGGGTGAATGGCCTGCCGTCCAGCATGACCATCTTGCTGCCGGCGACGGCGCCGACGGAGTCGGTGGTGGGTTTTACCGTAAACCATTCGTTGGCGAAGATTCGATTGAAACCAGTCTCCTCCAACAGCGCCCGCGCGTTATCGCTCCTTTTGGAATACTGCTCCTTGGTTTTCCCGTTCGGATCCACCCCTCTCGCGAACGCGGACATGGCCAGGCACAGCGACATCGTCGCCAGCCTCTGGTTGAACTCGTAGGAGCTCAGGGAAAAGTACAGGTCGTCGTAGAAGAAGGTCGCGCTATAGTTGTCCAAATACAGGAAGGGTCCCGAGATCTGCAGCGGGCGGATGATTTCTTCGGCCATTTCCCCGAACGCGAAATCAAAAGCGTCGTAAGAGGCGATCTCATAATATCCCGAGTTCTGCAGATCGTGCAGGAAGGCGCTGGCGAAGTTCCTGTCCCCGTCGCCGAGGCCCTGGAAGAAGCGCTCTGCTTCGGCTGGATCGACGGGCAGATA
>CAZLYF010000196.1:0-5079 GCA_964563725.1 uncultured Oscillospiraceae bacterium | reverse complement strand
AACACAAACTTGATTATTTTCAGAGTTTGTGGCATGCTGGCCTCGTGGGGGGGGGGTGATCCCATGCATCGGAATCTGACAGGCCTAAAGAAACGCGACCTATACCTCAATCAGCTGATTGCCTTTCAGGATACAGCCCCGGTGAAGGTCGTGACCGGCATCCGCCGCTGTGGCAAATCAAGTCTGCTTCAACTCATGGTTCAGCATTTGCGGGCAAGCGGCATCATAGAGGACCAGATCCTCTTTATGAACTTTGAATCAATGGAATACCGGGGGATGGATGCCGTTGCCCTGTATAACCATGTAAAGCTTCGGATAAGCCCGGAGAAACGGATGTATCTGTTTTTTGATGAGGTCCAGCATATTGCGCAATGGCAGGATGCGATCAACTCCTTCAGGGTTGACTTTGACTGCGACATCTACCTCACTGGTTCAAACGCCTACTTGTTGTCGGCTGAGTTTTCCACCTATTTGGCCGGAAGATATGTTGAGATCAGGATGCTGCCTTTGTCGTTTGGGGAGTTCCTCGACTTTCATGGATATCATATCGTGGAGTACGGGAGCCCTGCCGGCAATATCCGAAAGCGCATCCAGGATGAAAAGGGTGACCGTTATGAGGTTCAGGAGCTCTTTGAAGCCTATATGAAGTTTGGCGGTATGCCGGGCATCGTGGACGTGGGGCTTGTGCAGGATAAGGCGTTGGCGTTATTGGAAGGCGTGTACTCAACGGTTGTGATCCGGGACATATTGGAACGCGAAAAACGCAGAGGACAGCGGCAGCTGACAGACCCGGTCCTGTTGCGGAAAATCATCATGTTCCTTGCGGACAATATCGGGAACAACACCTCCGCCACTTCGATTGGCAATACACTGGCAAGCCGGGGTTTGCTTGAGGACAGAAAGAATAAAGGCAAGCCGGCCGTTCAAACCATACAGGCATATGTCGGGGCCCTGCTCGAGTCATGCATTTTCTATGAAATCAAGCGCTTTGATGTAAAGGGGAAAGAATTCTTAAGCACCTTGGGCAAGTATTACATTGTGGATATTGGACTGCGGAACTATCTCCTGGGCTACCGGGATCTTGACAGAGGCCACGCGATCGAAAACGTCGTGTACTTTGAGCTGTTGAGGCGCGGGTATGATGTGGCAGTCGGTAAGGTTGGCAATACTGAGGTAGACTTCGTTGCCACAAAGGCAGATGAAATGCTATATGTTCAAGTTACAGAAAACATGAACGCACCTGAGACCAGGGAACGCGAGCTTGCCCCATTGCGACAGATCCGGGACAACTACGGAAAGAAAGTCATAGCGCTGGAATGCAGCTTGCCAATGACGCAGGACGGGATCAGGATCGAGAATCTATTGGACTTCCTGTTGGCTATGGGATGAGAAGCGGGAACCTGCGGTTCCCGAGAAGCGGCCTTTCAGGCCGAGAAACAATCGCAAAGCTTTTGGAGTTTGTAGCGCCTTCGGCGCGTGAAGTGCCTGCTGCGCGGACGTGAAGAGGCGGCTATGCCGCCGTGAAGTGCGCCTGCGGCATACGACGCGCCTGCGGCGCGAGAAGCAGCCGCTGCGCGGCTGAGAAGCGGGCGCCTGCGGTACCCGAGAAGCAGTGGCGAAGCGGTAGGGGTTTAGGGGCTTGCGATGGTAATATTTGGCTCAACTCCCTACTACGTTCCCGGTAACTGCTTCGCACTATTCATTACTCTCTGCAGTCCGCGCCTCTGCCTACCGCACAAATGTCGCTTATGAAGCGACCTCCTTTCCTCGGCGAGTGTGTATACTATTCCCGAAAGGAGGTCCTCCAGCCATAACTGACGCTCTACCCCCTGGACTAAAGTCTCAACTTCTTCACGGCAGCAAAGCTGCGGCTGCCGCGCCTCCGGCGCAAACAATGGTTTCACAACGGTTTTGCAATGGTTTCACTGTCATACTGGGTCGCTTCCTTCTAACCACTGACCACTCACCACTGTCCACTGGAATCGCTCGCTTGCGCAGCAAGCGCTTCTCGGCCCAAAGGGCCGCTTCTCCGACATTTGAGTGGAAGGCGCACAGAGTCTGCCACTCAAATGTCGCTTGCAAGGCGACCTCTTCCCCGGGCGCAGCCGCTATACTTGTACTGAAAGGGGGCGGCAAAAGATGGGCCGACGGATCAAGGTAGGCGGCATGAACCTGGACTTCCTCTACCAGGGGGAGGCGGCAGCCGACGCATATGACAGGATGGTCGCAAACGGCGCGTCGCCGGTGGTGGGCTTTTCAGGCTTGTACCTGAACTACAGCATGAACAGCAATGTGCGCTTCATCGTCCGCGCGCCAGGGAGCAGCGGAACCTGGGAGGAGGCAGGGATGGATGTGCACCATATGGGGAACTGCGTCTGGGACTGTCGCGTCCATGGGGCCGACCTCACTCCGCCTGGCAGCGACCCTCTGCGGCGCAGGTGTATGGTGACCGAGTCAGCCGGAGGCGGCAGCATGGCCGTGGTAAACGTAGTCAACGCGGACGTCCTCCCCTCGTACAAAGCGGGCGAAACGATTCGGCTGCAGGTGGCGGGCTACGCCAAGTCGGTCGATTTCTATCCCGATGAGGCGGCATACCTCAAATTCCTGGACAACATCCCCGAGGGCTGGCGCTCACTGTATGCCGGCACGCCATTGCTCCCGATCGGCCGCATCAAAAACATGGACAGCCAGACACAGGGGAAGGAGGTCGAGTACGACATCGACGACCTGATGTTCGTCCACGGTGAGGTAATGGAAATCCGCAGGCTGTGCAATGAATTGTACCCGGGCGGCATTACCGGGGACCCGCCTGAATACCTGGGCGTGCGCATCGCTACGCCGATGGGGGAGCTTGAGTTGTTCTCCCCGGAGGAGATCATCGAACCGCCCTCCCAGGCCTTTGTCTGGCCAGGCGCCATCGCCGCCGCGATGGTCACCCTGACCGGCAACGCGGCGATTGGGGAATACGCCGACGGCATCATTTCTGACCGCAGCCATGGCCTGCGCTTGCTCCGCCGCGGCTTCGAAGACGGTGACCTTTCCCGCTTTGAATCGATCCGGGATGAATTCAAGTGACCGAATCTCCGGCGCACCGCAAAACGCCTCCCCGGCCGCGCAGCGTCCTCTTCACGGCAACTTTGCTGCCGCTTCACAATGGTTTCACAACGGTTTCACAATGGTTTCACAATGGTTTCACAATGGTTTTACAATTGTTCCACTATTGTTTCACTATACACACAGTCCAGACTTGTACACTCAGCCCTCAGCCCTCAGCCCTCAGCACTCAGCACTCAATGCACCTCCGCAGCCGAGGCTCCTACTGCTTCCCAACTGCTTCTCAGCCGCAAGGCGGCGGCTTCTCGCTCCGCAGGAGCGCTTCTCAAGACCAATATCCCGGCTCGAAGGGCCTCTTTACTACTTCTTCACGGCCGCGCAGCGGCCTCTTCACGGCAGCACCGCTGCCACTTCCCGCGCCGCAGGCGCATAAGGTTCCAACAGCTTCGCAACCGCTTCTCGCTTGCGCAGCAAGCGCTTCTCGGCCCAAAGGGCCGCTTCTCACCTCAATGAAATGGAGGTAGTCACGTGCTCGGCGCAATCACCGGCGACATCGTCGGCTCCCGCTTCGAATGGCGCAACATCAAATCGAAGGATTTCGATCTCTTCACCACCAGGAACTTTGTCACGGACGACAGCGTGATGACCGTCGCCATCGCGGACGCGCTGCTCAAGTGCGGCGGGGATTATGAACGCCTGGCGGAACAGGCGGTGACCAGCATGAGGGAGATCGGCCAGCCCTACCCACACTGCGGCTACGGCGGCGGCTTCCGCGTCTGGATGTACACGGACGAGCCCCACCCTTACAACAGCTACGGCAACGGCGCCGCGATGCGCGTCAGCGCGGTAGGCTTCGTGGCCAAGTCGCTGGAGGAGGCCAGGGACCTCTCCTACAAGGTGACAGCAGTCACGCACAGCCACCGGGAGGGCATCAAGGGCGCAGAAGCGACGGCTTGCGCGGTGTGGATGGCCCGCAATGGGAAAAGCATCGCCGAGATCCGCGACTACGTCCATACCCATTACTACCCGATGGACTTCACGCTGGACGGCATCCGGGAGTCCTACAGGTTCGACGGCTCCTGCCAGGGCACGGTCCCGCAGGCCATCATGGCCTTCCTGGAATCCACCGGCTTCGAGGACGCCATCCGCAACGCCATCTCCATCGGCGGGGACAGCGACACCCTGGCCGCCATCACGGGCGGCATCGCCCAGGCCTACTACGGCATCCCGGACAATATCCGGGACCATACGCTTTCCTTCCTGGACGACCGTCTGATGAACGTGGTGACAGATTTCTACATGAAGTACGGGGCAGGGGCGGAGCGGACGTAGCCGCAATGCGTCTTCGACGCGAGAAGCAGCCGCTGCTTGGCTGAGAAGCGCGCGCCTGCAGCGCCGAAAAGCAATTGCAAAGCAGTAGGGGCAGGAAGGCAGCGGAGCTGCAGTAAACAATCGGGGACCTGGGTGATGAGAAGCGGGAACCTGCGGGCCCTTATGCTCGCGCTGTGCGCTTCGCGGGAAGCGCCAGCTTCGCTGACGAGAAGTGGCCCTGCGGGCCGAGAAGCAGTGGCGAAGCAGTAGGGGCAGGAAGGCAGCGGAGTTGCCGTGAAACAATGGGAGCTTCATCGGCTATTACGTTTGAAAAAGCTGTTATACCCGAGTTCCGCAGAAAAAAGTCGAATTGGCACATAGCGGCCAAGAGCAAACCAGCCTTTTCAATGTGATTCTGGTCCCGGCATCACGCGGGCCTGGAGCGGCAGCTGTTCGCCATGGCCGCCTACCGGGCCCTGACCGCGCCGGGCAAGCCGGCCATGGAAGAGTGGGTCGCGGAAGACGTCCACATCGAAGGGTGGCCCTCCGTCCAGAGCGGAGGCTCCGTTACCCCTGCGACTCCAGGGCGTCATGCAGTACAACCCCTCAAGGCTGAGCTTTCGACACCAGGACTGAACCATGTCCTGAATCGTACATCTTCATGACACACGCTCAGCCCTCAGCACCCCCCTCAATTCGCAACAGTCGCAACCT
>CAZLYF010000195.1:0-5082 GCA_964563725.1 uncultured Oscillospiraceae bacterium | reverse complement strand
CTGTACGGCCGAGAAGCAGTTGAGAAGCAGTTGGAGCAGGGAGCAGGTAACGCGCTGCAGGCGCGTTGAGTGCTGAGGGCTGAGGGCTGAGGGCTGTGCAGACTGCCGTCTGCAGTGCTGAGGGCTGAGTGCTGAGTGCTGAGTTGGGGGAGCGGGGTGTCCCGCGCCGCAGGCGCAGCAGCCCCTACGTCTTCACGCGCTGCTTGCAGCGCACTTCACGCGAAGCTCTTCACGGCCTTTAGGGCCACTTCACAGCGGCGCAGCCGCGTTTTCACGCGAAGCTCTTCACGTCCGCGCAGCGGACACTTCACGGCGGCAACGCCACCGCTTCACAGCCCGTAGGGCTACATCCGCGACAAAGGCGAGTTGAGTGCAGAAGACCTGAGGGAGGAGGGTGCAGGGATGAAACATCCGCGGCTCTACGACAGCGGCATGAGCCTGCTGGCGATCCTGGAAAACGCCAGCGTGCGCCTGGACGCGCTGAAGTTAAACGACCTGAGCCGGGTCAGCTTCACGCTGCCCAGCGCGGACCCGAAGAACGACCTGTGCCTGGACAGGCGCTTCGTGGAGGTCTTCGACGGGGAGGAGAGCGCGGGCATCTTCCGCGTCACGGGCTCCCCCGAGTCCGACGCGACCGCGCCGGGCGGCGTGATCCGGTATGAGGCGGAGCACGCCATCGCGACGCTGCTGGACGACGTGTTCCCGGAATACACGGAGTACGGCGGCAGCGGCATCAGCACCCTGCAGTCAATCGCCTTCATCCTGAGCAAACAGACCGTGGCGCGCTGGCAGGCGGGCAGCTGCGCGTACGACAAGGCCTTCCAGCACAAATGGGAGCACGACGACCTGCTGACGGCGCTGTTCTCGGTGGCGAGGCCCTTTGAGGACTGCCGCTGGGCCTACGACTTCGGCACCGCGCCCTGGACGGTGCACCTGACCCGGATGGGGACCCAGCCCGAGTGCGAGGTGCGCTTCCGCAGGAACATGAAGGGCGTGGCCCGCGCGCGCGACAGCCGGACCTACATCACCAAGCTCTACTGCCTGGGCTACGGCGAGGGCGTGAACCAGCTGAGCATCCAGTCCGTCAACGGCGGCAAGAAATACCTGCTGGCCGACACCTACGACCCCGCCGACCCGGCGTCCGGCGTGTTCGTCGACGCGGGCGTGGAGGACCCGGCGCTGCTCAAGAGCCTCGGGGAGGAGGTGCTCAGGCGGACAAAAACACCCAAATACAGCTACCGGGTGAGCGCGGCGGACCTTTACCGCGCGACGGGCCTGGAATGGGACCGCTTCAGCGAGGGCAGGATGCTCAGGGTGTACGACGGGAAAGGCAGCTTCACCGCCCGCGTCGTGCAGGTCAGCAAGCCCGACCCCGCGGGGGACCCCGGCAACGTGGAGCTCACCCTGGCCAACGGGGACGGGGACCTGGCGGACGTCATCGGCAGCCTGGCGGACCGCGCGAAGATCAACCTGCTGGCCAGCCAGGGCGCGACCAACCTGTACGCGCAGCAGTTCGGCGACAACTGCGACAAGGACAGCCCGGCCCGGCTGCGCTTCTACGTGCCCGGCAACTGCGTGCGCATCAACCGCGTGCTGCTCAGCTGGGAATACGAGCCCTTCCGCGCCTACTCCAAGGGCAACGCCGCCGCGGGCAGCGCCGCGGTCACCTCCGAAAGCTCCGCGCAGCCGGTGGACCCCTTCGAGGGCAATACAGACGGCATCGGCGGCATCACGCCCTTCAGCACCTCCTCAAACGGAGCGCTGCTGACGGAGTTCCCCTCCGCCGCGTACAACACCGGGACGACAGGCCTGATCACCAACGCCGGCGGCGCGGGGGCCACGGGCGCGGCGGGCGCGAACGCCACCGGCGAGAACAGCGTGTACAACACGGGCGGCACGGGGCTGATCACCAACGATGCCGGGACAGGCGCGACGGGCGCCTCCGCCGGCAGCACCGGCAGCGCGGGGACGGGGAGCACCGGGGCCGCCTCCAGCGGCTACACCGGCTTTGAGGACGGCAGCGGCTCGCACAACCACGGCATGGCGCACACGCATTCCGGGCCGAGCCATTCGCATTCCCTGAACGACCACACGCACGCGGGCCCGAGCCACGCGCACAGCATCGACAACCATACGCACACCGTGGGCGGGCACACGCACCTGGGGCCCAGCCACGCGCACAGCCTCCCGGACCACGCGCACAGCGTGGACAACCACACGCACCTGGGCGGCGACCACAGGCATTTCGCCCAGGCGCACGCGCACACCGTGCCGGCGCACACGCACGACATGACCCACGGGCACATGGCGGAGGCGCACAGCCACAGCGTGACCATCCCCGGGCACAACCACGGCATCGTCTACGGCATCTACGAGGGGCCCAGCGTCGACGCCGCGGCGCTGAAGGTGGACGGGGCGTCCTTCCCCTTTTCCGGGACGGACGGGCTCGACATTACCGCCGGGCTCAGCGTGGACGGCGAGGGCCGCATCCTGCGCGGGGCCTGGCACGAGGTGGAGATCGCGCCCCTGCCCAGGGACGGGAACCCGGAGGCCCTGACGCGCATCGCCGCCAACCTGTTCGTGCAGACCTTCATCCAGAGCGTCGGGGGCGGGGACCACTGAGCGGCGGCGCAGCCGCCGGGAAGTGGCAGCAGAGCCGCCGTGAAGAGCGCCCTTTGGGCGCGTGAAGAGCTTGCTTCGCAAGCGTGAAGAAGTAGGGATCAGGGGTCAGCGAAAAACAGGGAGTAGGGCCACACATCGCGCCACAGGTGCTAAAGCCCCTACGTCTTCACGCGCTGCTTGCAGCGCACTTCACGCGAAGCTCTTCACACGCCACAGGCACTAATCCCCTACATCTTCACGCGCTGCTTGCAGCGCTCTTCACGCGAAGCTCTTCACGTCCGCGAAGCGGACACTTCACGGCGGCTACGCCGCCACCCACAAGGAGGTCCGATGGACAACTACCTCATCGACCAGCTCGCGGAGCTGACCCGGCCGGCCAGCCTGCTGTACGGCAGACGCGACTTGCCCGTGAGCTTTGGCGACAGCGCCGCGCATACCTGGCGCGTCACGGTCACGCGCAACGGGGAAGCCGCGGACCTGAGCGGATATAGCGCCGTCGCGGGCTATTTCCTCCGGTCGGACGGCGTTACCGTAGTGGCCGAGGGATCAAAGGCGGACAACGTGGCCGAGGTGACGCTGCCGGCCGCCTGCTACGCCGCCGAAGGGCACATGAAGGGCTTGCTGCGCGCCGAGGGAGCGACGGAGATCGTCACGCTCGCCGCGGCTACGTTTGACGTGCGCGTCAGCAGCAGCGGCGAAACCGTCGATCCCGGCGAAAGCTTCGCCGCCCGCTATGCGCACGTCAAGTACTCGGACCTGGAGCCGGCCTCAAACGCCGACATGAAAGACGAGCCGTCCGACTGGATGGGGTTCTACAACGGGACCTCGCATGTGCCGCCAGCCGACTATACGGCGTACGACTGGTTCCTGATCAGGGGCTATATGGGGCTGCAGGGCCCCGCTGGCGCGAGCATCGTCGGCGCAAGCCTTGACGGCGGGGACATCCTCTTCACGAAGGACGACGCGTCCGCGGTGCGCCTTGAAGGGGCCGTCGCCGCGCTGACCGGCCCGCAGGGCGAACCCTTCGAGTACGGGGACTTCACGGAGGAACAGCTGGCGGCGCTGGTGGGGCCGGGCGGGTCCCCGTCGGGCGTGTACGTGACCATGGCTGCGCTGACGACGGCTGATCCTAGCCACGACTATGTGTACCTTGTCACAGCGGACGGGCACTGGTACTACTGGAGCGGATCGGCGTGGGCGGACGGCGGCGACTATATGGCAAACCTGTCGCTTGACGAAACGCTGACCGTGCAGGGGTATGCGGCGGATAGCCATGCTGTTGGGCGCGCAATGACCATGCGGGAGGATGGGCAAAACCTTTCTCTCGTATGGGAAATAGGCGCATACAACTACGTTACTGGAGCCGACGTAGCCTCGGCACGCGCTATTCGGTGCGAGGCGTTCACCGTTGCGCGCAAAAGTGTAATCAATGTTCTGAATAATTCCGGCGTGGCTGTGGGTGTTTATCTAATCAAGAACAACGTAAACTGCACGTACACGGCGGCTCTGAAAAACTGGGAGTATTATTTGGAAGCCGGAGACTCATACAAGATATATACCGAGTTCCCTGCCGGGACTGTGTTCACCCATGTCAACCAAGCGCTGGACGTACTGGACATCCGTATTGACACCGAATATCCCAAATCACACCTGCGAATGGCTACTATATGTCAAATATCGGCGATACCCACAACACAGACAGGGGCGATAAACAACACAGGCATTCTTGGGGCGGGAAGTCATATATACGGGGTTGTTGAGATTCCTGACGGAGTCAAATACATCACATTCACAGGCGATAGAAACCCGGTCTGCATTCTGTTTTATACATCAGACACATTGGACAACACGACCTTCCTCAGGGCCAGCTACGAAAACAACGCCGCATGGCATATCAGATGGGGAGCGCCAAACTATTGTCTGCATGAAGTACCTCCGGGCGCGACGCATTTTGTAGTGACAGCCTATCTGAGCAACTATGCATGGTATTCGTCCAGTTTCATGCACTATGTATACAATGCGACTATTGGGAAAGTGTTTGAAGGAACGTATTCGCGGATCAGCGGCGAAGTCATGGAAGACGGGTCCATTGTCGCATCATCGAAATACTACCTGTCATGTGATTTGCCGGAATGCGTCGAAGCGGTCATTCTCAGCATCAATGTATACGTGCCGGTTTATATCAACTGCTACGATGCAGACGGCGTCTTTCTCGGACGAAGCAATGGAGAGGCGTATATGGCCAGCCCATTCAATGGTGGATGGCCATTGCACAAAACGCACAAATTGCCATTCGGCACAAGGAACTTCAAGTCTGAAATCACGAACGTAACGACTGGCTCGGTGATCGCGACATACAATGACGACAACACCACATGCTATATCCCATTCGGCTCAAAGCGCCTACATGCCATTAGCGGGTCCACGCAAAGCGTATCAACTTTGGCAGATTCCACCGCG
>CAZLYF010000194.1:0-5084 GCA_964563725.1 uncultured Oscillospiraceae bacterium | reverse complement strand
TTCCATGTAAATCGTTGGCAATATGCTGCCTACCGTTTCACGGAAGTAAATGAAGGGCCATCCTAAATTTCTCAATGGCCAGAGCCTGGATGTCTTTCTCATCCCGTATACGGCGATTTTCCAACCGGCCAGGAAATCATATCGCCCCGCATGAAACGCCGGCCCTGATGGCGGCTGTATTCTCCTGACGGAATCTCCGGGGAGCTGAATACTTTCATGACAGTTCATCCATTTTGCGCAGTTGATGCCCATTGTCTGTTGAACAGCTCCTGATACACGCTGTTGTTTTTCAGCAATTCCTCGTGCGTCCCGTACCCCGAAAGCATCCCGTGATCCATAACAAGAACCTTGTGCGCGCGCCTCAGCGTGGTGAAGCGATGGGCAACGATCAGCACGGTTTTGCCCTGCATCATGTGGTCCAGCGCTTGTTGGATTTTCACTTCAGTTGCCGCATCCACCGCTGATGTCGCCTCGTCAAGGATCAGGATCGGACGGTCAGCAAGAACAGCCCGGGCGAACGCGATCAGCTGCCGCTGTCCCCCGGACAGCTGGTCTCCGCCTTCCCCGACCTGTGTTTCGTACCCAAGGGGGAGCTTTGTGATGAAATCGTCAGCACAGGCAGCCGCGGCAGCCCTTTCCACATCTTCATCACTGGCATCCAGCCTGCCGTACCGGATGTTTTCCCTGATCGTATTATCAAACAGGAATACATCCTGGGTAACCAGCATCACGTTTTTTCGAAGGTCATGAAGATCCATGTCGCGCACGTCAATCCCGTCGATTTTGACCGTGCCGCTGCTGACATCATACAGCCTGGCAATGAGCCTGATCAAAGTGGACTTGCCGGCCCCTGTCGGCCCGACGACCGCTGTGATCTGACCGGCCGGCAGCCTGAGGCTGAACCCGTCCAGGATCTTCGAGCCTTCTTCGTAGCCAAACACGGCCTGCTCAAACAAGATGTCGCCTTTCAGCGGTGTTTTGAGCACAGCCGGTTCTTTGGGAGACCTGATCGTGACAGGCAGCTGCAGGTATTTGTAGATCCTTTCCGCTGACGCCATGGCATTCTGGTAGACACCGTATACCTGGCTGATGTCCCGAAGCGGGACGAAGAACCGGTTTGTGTAGCTGATGAAGGCGATGATCACGCCGACTGTGATCGCGCCTTCGCCGCTGATGATCATCAGGCCGCCGAACAGCACGGTCAGAGCTGTGCTGATTGACGAAGTAAAGGTCATGAAAGGGAAGATCAGCGCGGTTGCGCCTGCGGCTTTCAGCTGAGCCTTGAAGGTTTCCATGTTCAGCTTTTCAAAGGAATCCTTGTTCTCCTTTTCCTGTGACATCGCTTTTACAACGCGGATGCCTGCCAGGTTCTCTTCCACCCCTGCGTTCATCCTGCCTGACACTTCACGGACGGATCCATATGCCTTGCGCATGAACCTGCCGATGTAGACCACACCGAAAAAGATGACCGGCAAAATGATCAGCACGATGGCAGCAAGCCTGGCGTTTATCAGGAACATCATGGTCGCGACGCCTGCGACTGTCAGTAAATCCCCCGCGAGGTTTGTGATCCCGCTGGTGATCAGTTCAGACAGGTTGTTTACGTCCCCGGTGATCCTGGACACGATCTCGCCTGTCCGGCCTGATGTGAAAAAACCAAGCGGCAAATCAAAAATATGTGTGTACAGGTCGCGCCGGATGTCCGCAACCATCTGATGGCCGGCCTTGTGTGACAGGAAGGACCCAACATAAGATGCGCCCCAGAACAAGGCATAGACGGCGATGTAGGCCAAGAAAACCATCAGAAGGCCGTTGCGGTCTTTCTTTGCAATGTAGCTGTCGATCCCGATTTTCGCCAGATATGGGGCGGCGATGTTTGCCGCAGCGACGACAAGCATGAACAGCATGGCGAGCGCAAGCTGCCCTTTGCGTGTTTTCATGTAGGAAAACAACATCCGGAGGACTTGATGATCAACCTTCCGGAGTTTTGTATCTTCGCGTTCCACCGCCAGGCCGCCGACGCCTGAACGGCCTCCTCCGCCCGCCATGTTATTTGTCCTCCTTCTCTCCGGATAGTTCAAAGGTCTCGCTGCTGATCTGAAGCGTGAAAATGTTTTTGTACAGCCCTTCCGTGCCCATCAGTTCTTCATGCGTGCCGTTCTGGACCACCCTGCCGTTATCAAGGACAAGGATCCTGTCCGCGTTTCGCAGGGACCAGAGGCGGTGGGCGATCATGAAGACGGTCCTTCCCTTCAGCAGGTTGGCAATTGCGGTAATGATGCCCTCATCGGTCACGGAATCCACGCTGGCGGTCGGCTCATCCAGGATCAGCAAGGGCGGGTCCAGAAGCAGCGTCCGGGCAATGGAGATCCTCTGCCGCTGCCCGCCGGACAGTTTGTAGCCGCGTTCGCCGACCAGGGTTTCGTATTGCGCCGGCAAGCCCATGATGAACGCATCGATCTGCGCCGCCTGCGCCGCCTTGCGGATCTCGGCCATGGACGCGTCAGGCCTGCCAAAGGCGATATTCTCGCGGATGCTCATGTTGAAGAGGAAACCCTCCTCTTTCAGGTCTTTGTCCACGGCAAGGCAGCGCATGGTATTTTTGAAATATGAACCTGTGGCGACCAGTTTCCCCGCGTCGTCATAGGTGCCAACGGAGTATGTCAGGTTCTTTTCAAGAGCGATGCCTTCGCTTTTGACCAGGGCCGCCATGTTGTCCCAGCTCTCCCCGTCGCTGGGAAGGATGCGTCTCAATTGATAAGACATTGGACGGACCTCCTTCATGTGTAGCTAAAATGCAAAAGGGAGAATTGTGCCCCCGCGCCTCGACCGGTGGTCGGGCCTGCGCCGGTCTGGCTGCTTCTGTCTTTTGGCATTGTATTCAATTCCTTTCCGGGAATCGTCTGCCTGAAGTTCTGCCGGCTGCCGGGCGCTGCGCATACCATCACTGCACCTATCTTTCATATTTCGACCCTCGGTCATTGTGATCATACCCGAGTTTCTGACAAATGTCAATTATTTTCCGAAAATTTCCCTGTCCTGGTTTGGCTCCGAAAGGATTTCCTGTCGACCCAACCCGAGTCCCGCGATCACAAATGAGCGGAGAACCAAAAAGCCTAGCGCACCACCCCCTCAACAAGGAGGTCATGCAATTGTTCGCGAGGGAGGACGCACAGAAAACAAACTGCATCGTGGGACTGCAGACGTAATCATGATATATGCGGCACTCAACTGCGATAAAATTTTTACGTATTCCAAATGTGCCAATAATATTTGCCATCTATATACACTCCACCCCAAATGTGTTATAATCCCGATGGTTCAACTGTCACGATTCTTGAAAGGGAGGCCGTCATCTATGGCAAGAGTAGCAAAAAAGGGCAATGCCCCGAAAGACAAAAAGCCCAGGAAACCCTATCCGACCCGCGACGAACGTATCGCTCTGGTGGAAAAGAAGATCGATCAGCTGACGAATCTTAACAAAGACCGTGAAGCGCTGATCGCCAAGATCGATGCCGTGCAGGACAAACGCAAAGCCGCATTGGTCAAGAGCAGCGAAGCGCTCAACAGAGCGCTTGCCAGGAAAGAAAACCTGCTGACAGGCAAGAAGATGGTGAGTGCCAAAAAGGAAAAGGTCAACAAGCTGATCGCGACGCTCGAGGCGAAAGGCAAATCGCTGGATGACGTTCTTGAGATGCTGGACAAGCAGACGCCGGCGGAATAGTTTTGCAATGCCCTGCGGCCGCATGCCCCGCGTGAGCATGCGGCCGTTCCTTTTCCTGTCGCCGCGGCAGGCTTCTTCGTCATTCCGCGGCACGATGCATTGTCAGTCAGCTGGCGTTTGGCATCGGCTGCCTTGCGTCATTTCGCGTCAGCTACGTCAAACCCGGGGGCAGGCCGGCATCCTGACAACAAGTCAAGCGGGAGGCGGTATTTGGGTATCGACATGCGGCTGGTGTGAAAAGCGATGATCTATTTGGACAGCATTGGATTTCCCGGCGAAGATGAGGAGTGGTCTTTTCGTCTATCGGTGAAAAGGACCTGCTATACTTCCCTATACCCCTTCTATATTCTGTCCAAGGCTGGTTTGGAGCGCATCGATTTTACTGCCATCACGATCTTGTACGGCGGCAACGGATCGGGAAAGACAACCGTACTGAATGTTATTGCGGAAAAGCTTGGCGTTCAGCGCAGCGCACCCTATAATCGCTCCAATTTTTTTGACGATTATGTGCGTATGTGCCGGGTACAGCTGGAGGAGGCTGTTCCCTCCAACAGCCGGATCGTGACCAGCGATGACGTGTTTGACTATATGCTTGATATCCGCAGCCTGAATGAGGGGATCGACAGGAAAAAGGAATTGCTGTTTGACGAGCATTATGAAGCAAGGCACTCCACCTTCCGTCTGCGATCCCTGGAGGATTATGAGACCCTGAAAAAGCGCAACATCGCGCGAAGCAAAACACAATCGGCCTTTGTTCGTGAACAGGTAATGAAAAATGTCCGGGAGCAATCCAATGGAGAGAGCGCTCTTTTTTATTTCAAGCAGAGGATTGAGGCCGACGCGGTTTATCTGCTTGATGAACCTGAAAACAGCCTTTCAGCCGCCAAGCAGATCGAGCTGGCCGGATATCTGGAGGAATCCGCAAGATATATGGGCTGTCAGCTTATCATCTCCACGCACTCCCCATTTTTGCTGGCAATGGGGAACGCCAAAATATACGATCTTGATGCCCGCCCCGCTGATATAAAAAAATGGACTCAGCTTGAAAACGTTCGCGCATACCGTGAGTTTTTCCTGCGCCACAGTGACGCGTTCAAATAAAGGATATTTCCATGTGCCCTTGCGCCACTCCGCTATTACTGCGTGAGCAAGAGCATCTCGCCGCAATGCGCCCAGGCGCAGCTACCCTATCGATGATGATCCGCCAGATTTCTATTTCCTGCGCCTTGCTCAGAAGGGTTTACTCCTCCTTCCTCCTTCCGCGCGTTCCGGGTGTGATCCCTTCAGGCCTTATGCCTTAGCGGTTGATCCACTGGATTTTGAGATCGATCTCATAGGCGTTGCCTGAACCACCGCCGGA
>CAZLYF010000193.1:0-5119 GCA_964563725.1 uncultured Oscillospiraceae bacterium | reverse complement strand
CATTCAGGACGTAAGGGGCGGCGCCGACAGCGTACACCTTTCCATATCCGATAGAGCCCTCTGTCCCGATGGTGTGTGTGAACGCTGCTGTAATGGTTGCAGCGTCTTGTTTGATGTGCCTTTCGGGCAGTTGAACGCCGCTTTCCGCGTATTTCTGCGCCATCATGGGGTTGTCATAAGTGACCGCGAACGACTTGGCTGGAATTTGAAAGGAAAGCGCGTTGTCAGTGAAAGCGAACGGGGAGGAACCAGCCTCCAGCATCGACCGGCTGATCATGGTCTGGGGATCGATGATCATCTCATACGAAAAAACTGCCGGCGCCCGCTTGAGTTGGAAGACCTTGCCACCAGCCATGGGGGCTTTCGTTTCCTCGACGGCGGGCCGGAGGATCAGGCTGATTTGGTCCCGGGAAAGCGTATCGCCTGTCTCCCTGTTGTACAGCGCCACAGAAGGCGCGTATTCGCCGGCGCCGGTATATGTATGCCGCGCCTCGGAAACCTTCCCTGTCGCTTCTACAGCGGGGGAGCCGTCCCCGAAATCCCACACAAATCGATAATTTCCCTCCGGCCGAGCCACTGCTTCAAACGTGTGCTCTGCGCTCTGAGCATCCTCAAGCAGTTCATACAGCATGATGCGGGGCGGCTGGATCACCACCTCTGCGCCTTCCTGTTCATAAACCCAGGGCTCGCCAGTGATCTTGCGCCCGCCCGCCTCAATCACGACGCTCAGACTGTCGCCATCCTGGATCATGAAGCGTTCAAATACCAACTCATCCGGGAACCCCTGGGGCGCTACTGCCTTCGTATTCTCCGGCGCGGCGTACAGCATAACCGGGCCGATGAGGGAAGAGAACGCTTCTCCCTTTCCAGATGTCCTGATCCCGCTAAGTACCCCGTCCTCATAGATCAGGTCCGCGATCCATTCCTTTTCATCCTTATGCTGCCTGTACAGTGCGCCTGGGCCCGAGTAATGGATGTGGAGCCCCGCTTCCACCCAGGCCAAGTCCTTCTTTATGTCATGAACCAACGCGCTGGTGAGATAGACTTTTTTCTTATATCCCAGGTCCCGCTCCGCCTGATCCGTTTCTTCCTCATTGCCCGAGACGCTGAGGGTCAGGGTCGGGAAAAACGAATCCATCGTGAGGTAACAAGCCTTGATAGCCAGCGGGACCAGCTTGTCGCACAGCCTGGGCCCCAGCTGTGCGGGAACCGAAAAAATGGAATACTCCTGAGAGGCGCCTTCAACTGCCAGTACCATTTTCTCTTCAACCAGCAGGGGGACGGAGAAAGGAAATTGAGAAAATAACTGGTAATAGGTGGTCTTTTGCCCGTTCACAATCGGCTTCAAGTCCGACAGCCTGGGGCTTTCGTAGGCTTTCTCCCCGTTGCGGGGGGTCTCGCCCCGCTCCGGGACGGAGATGGTGTCATGGGTGAAGAAATGTCCGTTGGTATACCCGGCGAGGGCAACGAAATTCTGGCTGGGTGTACCGCTCAGGTCGACCGGCTCCGCGCTGTAGACGGAGGATGCCGTGATCATCTCCGGCTTCAGGGGGGTCTCGATGCTGTCGAAATATGGGTGGGAATCGTTGCGCACGTGCGCCGGCATCGCCATGTCCGAGATCATATGCATGGACTCGCCCAAAGCCCGGAACGCTTTGCCCAGGTAAAACCTGCGCGCGTGCTCGCTATGCTCCGGCGTGAACGCTAAATCCCTGAAACTGCCGTCCCCGCCTGAAACCGGGATCGGAGGGGGCTGCGTGCCGTCCTCGGCAATCTCCATGGCCTTCTTGTAGTATTCCAGGCCTTTGGTGAAACTGAACGCGTTGTCAGGATGGGTGTATCCCCACTGCAGGGCGGAGACGGCATAGTCATAAAAACCGTGCAGGTTCTCCTGGTCTGTCAATTCCGGATGGCCGCCCGCTTCCGTGGGGTCATAGAAATGCCGCACCGAGGCATACATTTCCGGCTCATCCGCGGAGTAGCCCCCGTGCGTCACCCATTCCCGCAGGGTATGAAACTGGGATTCCACCGTGTAGTCTGAGAAATCGACCGAATACCCGAGGACTTTCGCGGCGTTTATCGCCGTTCCCAGGGCAGGGATGGCCAGCCCGGCCGCCCGCACCGCGGCATCCGCGACGTTCCCGCTGGCGAACAGGGATGCGCTGGTGGTGTAAGGCCCGGGGAGCCGGAGATTCTGGTCTACGGGGGCGTATCTGAATTTATCCGAGCCGGAGAATAGGGTGATGAACCTTTCATAGGCCAGCCCGTTGATCGTCATGTGCTCGTCCTGCTCCCACGCCAGGGAGGGCCAGGGCATGAGCAGCGTGGCTGTCAGGATAAAAGCCAGAAGAAAGGCCCTGAAGGGGACGTGGCTCCAGAGCGCAGCGCCCATGGGCTTTTTCCCGTTGTTTCCCATATCATACCCCCGTCTTGCCCGCCTGGCCCCCTGATCTGCGGCAGCCTGCCCCTTGGCTGACCTGTCAGTGAACTCACAGGCTGCTGATGAACCAGGCGTCCCCGATCTTCAGCAGCTGGAAGCTGTACTCGTTCCCGGAGAAGGAAGCGATGACCTCCGCCGGCCGCGCGCTATAGCCGTAGCTGCTCGTATACGCCTCACCCAGCCGGATCCCCTTGACGTTGCCCAGGTAAGCGGCAATCGCCGCCATGAATCCGGGCCGCTTCGTCAGCAGGGCCTTGATCCGTTCTGCGTCAGGGGGAAAGACGTACCCGCAGGCCGCGGCCACATCTCCGCTTTGAAAGGCCTTTGCCGCGGCATCCAGCATGTCGCGGATCCCCTTTTCATCCTCCGCCTTCCCCGCGGTGAAGCGCCACTGGTTGTCAAAATAAAGATGGACAGCAGTATGCACGATCTGCTGCCGGTAGAAAAAGCCCGCGCCAATGCCGGTTATGAGCAGCAGGATGGCGACGATTCTGACAATCCGGGCGGCCTTCCCTTTTTTCTGGGGCGCTCTATCCCTCACGGAAGTGTGCGCGGAAGACCGTGCGGTTTGCTCATCTCCACTGGCAGGCACTTGATTCGCCGCTTTCGCGGGGGTAACGGTATCCCCGGGCTGCGGGCTTCCGTTTCCTTCCGTCCGCATGGGCTGCAGCTCACCGGATGTCGGCTGCACAGAGTGCAATGAAGCAGCCGCTTGCCCTGTTTGCGCACTGCTGGCTTTTTCTTCGCCAAAGGGATCGCGGGCGCCGCAGCTGACGCAGAATTTTGCCGTTTGCGGGAGCTTTTGCCCGCAATCCATGCAATACCGCTGCCTGCGCGATGTTGACCGAAGCGGCTTTGGCCGGCTGGCAGCCTTTGGGCGCGCTTTCGCCTTCCTGCGTTTCCGCGGGAGCATCATCAAGGCGAGCAGGAGTCCGGCGGCGGCCATCACCCCGTTCATCAGGCTGATGCCCGCGTCATCTTCCAGCGCGCTGAGTTGGGGGAGCCTTTTGATCTGAAAGGCATCTGCCGTTCCAGCTATATCGGTCAAGCCAAGGGGAGGGGACAAGCGCAGAGAGAAACCGGAGATGGTTCTCCCGTCTTCCCCATCGAAAACAAAAGAAACTATATGGAGGTTTCGCTCCTTGAAACGATCCTGCAATTGTGGCAGGGGCGTCGTGACATCAGTGATCATTACCTGGGTCTTTGCACCGATTAACGGCAGAGTGATCAGCAGGATCCCGTAAGCCCCCAGGAGAAGGCCAGTGAGGAAGAGAATGATCCTCAGCAGTTTTTTCACGATTGTTGCTCCAACATAAGCTGCCAGGTGATCGTTATAGAAAAATCATTCAGGAAACCGAAACGGCCACACGCTTTCTCTCATGACAAATAAACATCGAACAACTGCCGAGTAATGGTTCTTGATGGAAAGATATCACCCGGGGGCGGGCCTGTCAAACAGAATCAACGCTGCCTGTCCAAAGGACGCGCCAGGAATTGAAATCGGCATTGCCTATGACCTGGCGGCAGCGATTTCAAGTAGCCTTGGAGCATTGCCCAGCTTCAGCGCCTTCCTGTGGCGATGTGAGGTCTGTTGTCCGGCTGAAGCTGTCGTGGCTGAATTTGAAGGACCAGACATGCAGGATATCGACCAAGCTACAGATGTTTCTCCGGTTGCCGTCCGTCTGTACTTCGGCGGTCCGTGCCAGTCCAAAATGCGCACATCTCCGCCATCCGTGCACATGAAAATCACAGCTTGAAATTGATTTGAAACGGCTGCACCGGCCTCAAGCGCATTGCCCTATCAAACAATCTCACCAGCACCGGGGGGATGGCGTTCATTGGCTGCAGCAATCTCACCTTGATTGTCACCCGCGGCTCTTTCGCCCATGAGTATGCCGATACCATAAAGATTATTTCCCATCATACAACGTACTTGTCGTACCCATACTCCACAAGCTTGGCAAAGGAATCTTTGGCCTTTGGCGGGATATCCTGTGGGACCTGGTAGCCAAGCCTTGCGTACACATCCATCCGCAGAAAATCCCCAACGATGCTGTTGATGATTTCGCTTTCTTCCACACCGTCTGCCATCATGCCGGCAAAATAGTCGCCGAGAGATTGATTCGCAGGAGCTACGATGACCTCCACCTGCGGCCACTGCTTCTGAAGGGCGGCGAAAACCCGGCGGGTCATGTAGGGTTTGTGTACGGCGATGATCCTCTTTGGGCCCAGTCCTTTTTGCTCCAGCAGGTTTCTGGAAAAGCGGATGTTCTCGCTTGTATTGGTGGCTTTTGCTTCAATCAAAATGGCTTCAGCGGGAACGCCGTTCTTCATGGCAATCTCTGCATACATCTCTGCCTCGGGCTTTAGGAATATGCCCGCAGTCCCTTTCCCAAGATAACCCGTAAACAGGACAACAGGAGCCCACCCGGCTTTGTATATGCCGGCAGCGCGGACGGCGATGCTTTGATCATGGCTGCCAAAGCCAATGACAACGTCGACAGGCTGAAGGGGATGTTCAATGTACAGGTAGTCCCACAAATCCTGCAGACAAGCATTGATACTCATCATTGTCCCCCTTCGAGCCGGAAACACAGGGGACGGTTCTATGTGTTTTTCGTCAAAACACATAGAACACCCATGCCAGGAGCTGGCACAGACACCTGATGGAAACTGCTC
>CAZLYF010000192.1:0-5126 GCA_964563725.1 uncultured Oscillospiraceae bacterium | reverse complement strand
GATATCAGACCTGATCGCCCTGCCTGCCACGATCAACCTGGACTTCGCCGACGTCAAGACCGTCATGGAATCCGGCGGCATGGCGCATATCGGCATCGGCTCCGCCAAAGGCGAAAACAAGATGGTCGAAGCGGCCAGGAATGCCGTCGCGAGCCCCCTGCTGGAAACGAAGATCGACGGGGCGAGGGCCGTCCTGATCAATATCACCGGGAACGATGACATGAGCATCCTGGAGATCAACGAGGCGGCCAGGCTGATCCAGGAGGCGGCTGACAGCGAAGCCAATATTATTTTCGGCGCGGGCATCGACAGCAGGCTCAAGGACGAGGTGCGCATCACGGTGATCGCCACCGGCTTTGAAAAGGCCGCTTTCCCGGCCAGAGAAGCGCGCAAGAAGCCTGGAAAGCCTTCGTCGCTGCCCTATGGCCCAGCGGGCGCTTCCTACAATCCATACGAAAACCGTCCTCAGGCCGAAGCGGCCGACAGCGCTTCTTTCGAGGCGCCCCCCGTCCCGCCTGTCTACGAACAGGAAGGGGCATACTTCCCCGGCACCGGGCGGCCTGCGCCTTCTCCCGGCCTCTCGCCTGTCCCGCAGGCCTCCGCCGGAGGATTCCAGCCGCCCTACCAGTCGCAGATGCAACGCTCCTATGGGCCTGCGCCCAACCCCTATCAGCCGCCGGCCCAGCCCAGGCAGGCCGCAGCGGAGAAGGACGATCTTGGCGTGCCCGCCTATCTGCGGCGCGTGACAAAACAGTAGAAGCGGCAGCTTCACGGCCAGGGAGGGCTCCTTGAGGAGAGAGGTGAGAGGCATGCGGCAATGGACCGCGTGCCTCTTGTTTGGAGGATACGATGGAAAAAAAGACTTCCCTGTATGACTTTCACGTAAGGCATGGCGGCAGGATGGTCCCTTTCGCGGGGTACCTGCTCCCGGTGCAGTATCCCACGGGCGTCATTGCCGAGCACATGGCTGTCAGGACAGGCTGCGGGGTCTTTGACGTGTCCCACATGGGCGAACTTCTGTTCACCGGAAAGGACGCGGAAAAAAACGTGCAGAGGCTCCTGACCAACGACTTTCGAGGCATGGAACCTGGACGCGTCCGCTACAGCCCGGCGTGCAACGAAAGGGGCGGGGTCGTCGATGACGTGCTCGTCTGCAAGTTCGGCGACGACAAATTCATGCTTGTCGTCAACGCCTCAAACAAGGACAAGGACGCAGCCTGGTTCGGCGCGCGCCTGACGGGCGACGTCGCTATGTCCGACCTGTCCGCCGACCTTGCGCAGATCGCCCTGCAAGGCCCCAAGGCGCCTGCGATCCTCGGAAAAGTTTCGGACCCGGAACGCCTGCCGGCCAGGTACTACAGCTTCAGGGAAGGCCTGGACGTTGCGGGTTTTCCCTGCCTTGTATCGCGCACAGGATACACCGGGGAGGCCGGCTACGAGATCTACTGCGCGCCCGCGCACGCGCCGGAACTGATGGAAACGCTCCTGTCCGCCGGGGAGGAGTTCGGTCTGATCCCCTGCGGGCTCGGCGCCCGCGACACGCTCAGGCTGGAAGCCTCAATGCCGCTGTACGGCCATGAAATGGACGAAGAGACCTCCCCGCTTGAAACAAACCTCGGCATGTTCGTCAAAATGGAAAAGGAAGACTTCATCGGCAGGCAGGCGCTGGAGCAGATGGGCGAACCGAAGCGGACAAGGGTCGGCCTTTCCATGCTTGGCCGGGGGATCGCGCGCGAGGAATGCCCCGCCTGGGCGGGGGACCGTTTGGCGGGCCGCGTGACCAGCGGCACTTTCTGCCCTTATCTGGGAAAAGCGCTGGCGATGGCGCTGGTCGACAGGGAATATTCCCAAGAGGGCCGCGAGCTCTCTGTCGACATCAGGGGCAGGAGGGTCCTGGCCGAGGTCGTGACGCTCCCCTTCTACAGGCGGCCGTGAACCGGAAGTCCCATCAAAGAAAAGGAGAGAGATAATGGACATCCCCAAAGACCTCAGGTACACGAAGACCCATGAATGGGTCAGGCTGGAGGGCGATACGGCCCTGATCGGCCTGACGGACCATGCGCAGAGCGAACTGGGCGATATCGTATTCATCAGCATGCCGGAACCCGGCGACGCCGTGACGGCAGGCGAAGCCTTCGCGGACGTGGAATCGGTCAAGGCGGTCAGCGACGTGGTCTCTCCGGTGAGCGGGATCGTCTGCGAGATCAACGAAGAGCTCAAGGACGCGCCGGAAAGGATCAACGGGCAGCCCTACCAGGCATGGATCATCCGCGTGCGGGACTTCCTTGAGGAAGGCGAACTGCTCAGCCCCGAGGAATACATGGACCTGGTCCGCGGGGGGGCGTGAGCATGGGAAGCTTTGTCCCTTCAAGCCGCCGTGAAAGAGAGGAAATGCTCCGCGGGATCGGTCTTGAGGATTTCGACAGCCTCTATGCCGACATCCCCCCAAGCGTCATGCTCAGGGAGCCGCTGGATATCCCCGGGGGCCTTTCCGAGATGGAGGTCCTGGGCGCGCTCAGGAAGATGGCTTCCGGAAACAGGGTCCATCAGCTTATCCTTCGCGGCGCTGGCGCCTACGACCACTACATTCCCGCGCTCGTGGACAGCGTCACGGGGCGGGAGGAATTCTCCACGGCCTACACGCCCTACCAGGCGGAGATCAGCCAAGGCGTGCTGCAGAGCATCTTCGAATACCAGACGATGATCTGCGAGCTGACGGGCATGGACGTCAGCAACGCGTCCCTGTACGACGGAGCTTCGGCCGCAGCCGAGGGGGCGATGATGTGTGTCGACAGGAAACGCAGCGCGGTCTTCGCGGCGCAGACCGCGCATCCGGATCAGATCTCCACGCTGAAGACCTATTGCTGGGGCAGGGACATCCCGTTTGCCCTTTTGCCGCAGAAGGACGGCAGGACCGACGTCGACAGCCTGGACGCGGCGCTTGATGACCAGGCGGCCTGCGTGTACTTTCAGCAGCCGAATTTCTTCGGCCAGCTGGAGGACGCGAGGGGCATCGCCGCGGCGGCGCACAAAGCCGGCGCGAAGGCGGTCATGGGGGTGTACCCGATCATGCTGGGGCTGATGGAAACGCCTGCAGACTGCGGGGCGGACATCGCCGTCGGCGAAGGGCAGCCCCTGGGCCTGCCTCTCTCCTTCGGCGGACCCTATCTGGGCTTCATCGCAGCCGGGAAAGCCCTGCTCCGCGCGCTGCCTGGCCGGATCGTGGGCGAGACAAGGGACGCGCAGGGACGGCGCGCGTTTGTCCTGACGCTGCAGGCGCGCGAACAGCATATCAGGCGCGAAAAGGCGGGGAGCAACGTTTGCTCCAACCAGGCTCTCTGCGCCATGAAGGCAGCCGTCTACCTGGCGGCCATGGGACCCGCAGGCTTGAAAAAGGCAGCGGAACTGTGCTATCACAAAGCCCATTATTTCGCGCGGGAGCTGAGCCGGCTGCCCGGCTTTTCCATGGTGCATGGGGGAGCATACTTCAATGAGTTCATGACCCGCTGTCCGATCCCCCCGCGGGCGCTGGAAGCGGCGCTTTCTGTCAGGGGGATCCTCAGCGGGCTGCCCGTCGGGGACCAAATGCTTTGGTGCGTGACGGAGAAAGCATCCCGTGAAGCCCTTGATGGAGCCGTGGAAAGCGTCAGGGAGGTGTGCCGGGCATGAAACTGATCTTCGAAAAAGGCCATGAGGGCAGGAGGATGACTTATCTCCCCGACTGCGACGTCCCCCTGTCGCCGCTGCCCGAACCGATGCTCAGGGCCGCGGCCCCGCGGCTGCCTGAAATGACGGAGGCAGAGCTGGACAGGCACTATACGGGGCTCGCCAAACAGGCGTTCGGCGTCAGCAGCGGTTTTTATCCCCTGGGGTCCTGCACGATGAAGCATAACCCGCGCGTTAGCGAAACCATCGCGTCGCTGGAAGGCTTCGCGGCCATCCATCCCCTGCAGCCGGAGGAGACGGCGAAGGGATGCCTTGAGGCGCTGTCGGTCCTTGAAGAGCGGCTCTGCAGGATCACGGGCATGGACGCCGTGAGCATGCAGCCCGCCGCAGGAGCGCACGGGGAATTCCTGGGACTGCTGCTGATCAAAAAATACCACGAGGAGCGGGGCGACATAAGGCGCAGGAAGATCGTCGTCCCCGACTCGGCGCACGGGACCAATCCCGCCAGCGCGTCGATGGCAGGATTCGGCGTGGTCAATATCCCCTCCGCGAAGGACGGCTGCGTCGACATGCAGGCGCTGGAGCAGGCGCTGGACCAGGAGACCGCGGGCATCATGCTGACCAATCCGAACACGCTTGGCCTCTTTGATCGAAATATCCTCGCCATCACGGAACTGGTCCACCGGCACGGTGGGCTTTGCTATTACGACGGCGCCAACCTCAACGCGATCATGGGCCGGGTGCGGCCGGGGGACATGGGGTTTGACATCGTACACCTGAACCTGCACAAGACCTTCGCCACGCCCCACGGCGGCGGCGGTCCCGGCTCCGGACCGGTGGGCGTGAGCCAACGGCTGGTGGACTACCTGCCCGTCTCGCGCGTGGTGAAACTGGAGGACGGCCAGTACTTCCTGGATTACGACTATCCCAAGTCCATCGGCTATATCGCGCCCTTCTACGGCAACTTCGGGGTCATCTTGAAGGCCTACGCCTACATCCTGCGCCTGGGCCGGGAAGGCATCGTACGCGCTTCGGAAAACGCGGTCCTGGCCGCCAATTACCTCAGAAAACGCCTGGAAGACGTGCTTGAAATCCCCCACGACCGCATCTGCATGCACGAGTTCGTGGCCTCGGCCGCCAAGCAGGCCGAAAAGGGCGTGCGCGCCCTGGACATCGCCAAGGCCCTGCTGGACAAGGGGCACTACGCCCCGACCATCTACTTCCCGCTCATCGTCAAGGAATGCCTGATGTTCGAGCCCACGGAGACGGAGAGCAAAGAAACCCTGGACGGCTTCGTGGACGACCTGATCGAGATTCTCGGTCGTGTCGAAACCGATGCGGCATCGATCCAGAACGCGCCGGTCACCACTCCCGTGCAGCGTCTCGACGAAGTGCGCGCGGCCAGAAGCATGGAACTTGTGGACGACGCGGGACTCTGATTCACCCCAAACGCCATGAAA
>CAZLYF010000191.1:0-5169 GCA_964563725.1 uncultured Oscillospiraceae bacterium | reverse complement strand
TGATCCACTGGATTTTGAGATCGATCTCATAGGCGTTGCCTGAACCACCGCCGGACAAGGCGATGTTGCTGTTCAGGGCGAGCCAGTCCTTCACCCGCTGGACAAGGTTGAAGGCGGGATCCTTCCCCAGGTAATACAGCTTCAGGCTTTCCGGTTTTGTGATGACCGCGTCCGCCAGCAGGGCAGCCAGGCCCGGTTCATCCTCAAAGACGGCGTAATCATCATAATCCCCATACGTCAGTGAAATGACGCACCAGTACTTGTCCGTACTGCCGGAGATCTCCATGCTGCCGGCCCGCGCGAAATGCAGGCGAGGGTTTGTTTCCAGCCATCCCTTGACGAAATTCCTGACCCCAAAGTACTCGCCGTCTCCCATGTAGTACAGCTTCGCCACCGGCGTCTTTTCCTTCATCAGCCGTACCATGATCGCGGCGAACGCCTCCTCGTCGCTGAACGTCTCAAAGCCGGCGTAATCGCCGTAGACGATTTCCAGGAACCCCCGGCCCAGGCTGCCGCCCAGGCTGGACTGCAGCTGTTTGGAATAGCTGTAGGAATCGACGTAGTAGTACCGGGCATGATCGCTTATCCATCCGGTGACTACGCTCGAATACCCCTGGCTGGGATCCGTCCCGTAAAAGGCGGTCTGAATGGAGGTCTGTCCCTGTTTCAGGGCTTCTCCCAGCAGCCTGCCCAGTTCGGCTTCGTCCCGGTAGATGAGCACTTCACCGGCTCTGATCAGGTGATTGTGTGCCAGCGTGCTTGCCGGCGGCGGTACGCAGTTGCCGTATTTCCAGCTGTGGTCGCGGCCGATGAGCATATCGTTCATGCCGAAATAATCATGATTCTCTTGCCCGCCGCCCAGCGGATCATCGGCCGTCACGTCGACGTGCGTCCATTCCCCGTCCAGTTTCACCATATTCCATCCGTGATCCTCAAAACCGGTACTGCCGGTGAGGAAGATGCTGTCGATGCCGATCTCGTGCAGCAGCATCCCATAAGCCAGGGCATAGCTCTCGCATACGCCGGAGCCCTTTAGCAGCACGCCTTCCGGGACGTGAATGCTTTTGCTCTCGTCATAATCCGCATTGTGGGTCAGCCAGTCATGCAGCCACAGCGCCTTGTCATAGTCCGTGGGGAGGTTTTCCCGCAACGCCTGCGCGACGATGGCCTTCACCTTTCCGGGCACAGCGTCGGGGCTGGACGCGTCCGCCTGTTCATAGGCGGTATACATTCCGCTTTCGACGTTCATGGAAGAGGAGACCGGGTTGTAGATAACCACCCGAAGCTGGTAGTCACCCTTCTCCTGCGGCGTGAAGCCGAAGGACCGCTGCGCTGACCGCTCCCATCTCATCACCTCGCTGAGCCGGTCCGACTGTGTGCGGTCCGGCGTGAAAAGGAGCATGGCGCGGTATTCCAGGCCCTGTGCGTCCGGAGGGACAACTACCGTAAAGCGGGTTTCCTCGCCAAGGGTGAGCCAGGCGTCGCTCGCGGCAATATATGCGTAGACAGGGCTTCCGTCAGCGTTTGTGGCCCCGGCGCTCAATACGGCCAGGCAGGTCAGGAGCAGGGCGGCTGTCAGCAGGGGAATTCTGCGTTTCGTCATGCTTTTCTCCCGTTCGTTTCTTGTGCAGGCTCCCAGGCGCCGGCTTCAACCGGGACCGCGCCGCAGCTCCGCGGCTTTTTGGAGGGAAGGCTTCTTTGGGATGATAGCAGAGAGAAGGGAACCTGGACAATGGGCTGCTGCCTCCGTGATCGCCATCGTCCGGATGAAGCTGCCGTTGCAGGATCTGAAGGACCGGCATGCAGGCGTTCCGGTTCCCTGCGGCGATCCCTTCAGGGATCGCCCTGTGACCTGATCAGCGGTTCAGCCCGAAGATCCGATGACGGAGTGAAATTTGACAATATACTGTGTCCGGCATACTGTTTGCATTGTGTTTCATCATGGCGCCTGGCATTCACAGCAGGCCTGACACGCAATTGCGCGCAAGGGCGCAACCAGCAGTTAGCTTGTTCCTGAACAGGGATCACCTCAGTAATAGGGAGAAAAATGCCTGAAACGATCAAAGCGGTATGGATGCCCTTCATGATCTATGGAAATATTCTCACAAACAAATCAAAAGAAAGCTTCATTGCGTCAATTGACAGGTATTTTGAGGCGGCAGCAGCGCAAGGACTGAATCGCATTTATGTCCATGTACGGCCTTTCGGAGACGCATTGTATCGGTCTGACTATTTCCCTGCATCATTTCTGATCTCCGGGCGGGAGGGGGACGGCATCCGATTTGATCCGCTGGAAGTCATGACCAGGGAGGCAAGAAAGCGCAACCTGGCAATAGAGCCGTGGATCAACCCATTCCGGGTCCGCTCGGTTTCGTTTGACGCGGGCGCCATTTCACCGAACAATCCGGTCGTCAGCTGTCTGGAACAAGGCGACGCGATCGAATATCATGGGAATATCGTTTACAATCCGGCATCACAGCGGGCGCGCGAACTGATCCTTCACGGCGTGAGCGAACTCTGCCAAAGATATGACATTGACGGGATCCACTTTGACGACTACTTCTATTTGACCCAGGACCCATGTTTTGACATGGACAGCTATGCTGCATACAAGGAATCGGGAGGAGAGCTGTCACAGACAAGGTGGCGTCGCGACAATGTTTCAACGCTTCTGAAACAGTGCCGGACCCAGGTGCATGTGGAGAATGAGAGGCTTGTCTTTGGCGTGAGCCCGAAAGGGGAGATCGAGCGCAACCTGAACGAGGAGTTCCTGGACGTTCCGGATATCCTGTCCAGGAAAGGTTACGTTGACTACATTTGCCCTCAGGCCTACTTTGCGCCCAATGATGAGGCATACTCCTTTGATGATTGCATCCGATCATTCAACTCGTTGATCAGGGCTGACATCCCTCTGATCGCCGGGCTGCCGGCCTACAGGATCGGCCAGCCGGATCCGCATGCCGGCGCAGGGGAGAATGACTGGCTGGAGGGGCAGCATTTGCTTGCCGATATGGTTCAGAGCGCAAGCAGGTATGACCACTACGCCGGATACTCGCTTTTCGATTTCTCCTCGGTATTCCTGCCGAACCCCCAACTGCGTGACCGAATGGGCAAAGAGAGGCAGGCATTATCGTTTTGAAGCCTCCTCAACCCTTGCCTTCAGTTCATACAGCGCGGGCAGCGAGGCTTGGGCATCACTTTTCCGGTCGCGGATTATAAACGCGTCTGCGACTGATCCCTTGCATCCTTAAAAGTAATATGTCCCAAGTTTAGCCGCTTATGACCGCCTTGCTGTGGCCGGCATCGCGTCGTTGACAGTATCCTTTGGAACCTCTATAATAAAACATAAGCAATGACCTTAGGCATCCTCCGGAACTGTATCAGAGCACTGCCGAGGACAACGGCATTTCGTGAAAAGCGAAGGGCATTTGATTCCACAGATCGTTCAAACGATGAAAAGGAGCGCCAAGACATGAAAATCAGAGGATGGCTGGCCGTGATGATGATCGCGTTCATGTTTGTGCTGTCGAACGGCTCGTTAATGCAGGGCACGAGTGCCGAGGAGGCCGACAAGTCGTCAGTGATTGCGGACAATCAAGAAGAAGAGGATGATTATGCAGTGACTCTGTTGTGGAATTACATAATGAAAACGCCCGGCGCGGCGGAAATCCTTCAAAAGGCGCCTATGGACAAGGGCTTAGTCGGATGGTTGCTGAGGAGTTCGACTGAAAAGAGCAACGTCTGTTTCGCTGAAGCACTTGCGCGAAAAGCCGGCCTTCCGGCGACCGGCTTATTTACCGATTCCAGTTTGGATTCCGAGATGATTGAAAGGCTAAGCACACTCTCCAAAGATGAGCTGCGCGAGATGCAAGGTCTGTTTATGGTCATCAAACAGGCTGCCGCCAATGAGGAGCAGGAGGAGGCGGAGACGGACACCAGCGGAACCTCAGCCGAGGCAGGGGAAAGGACGCTGACGAATGGGGAGATTGCTGCTTTCCTGAACGTATTTCAAGATCATGCCCTGATGGCTGAATCCTCCGGGGATGTATCGGCGACAACACCGGAACCGGCTGCGCCCGGGAAGCCCGGCGTCGCGTCGGAGGCACTGAGCGAAGAAGAGATTGCGGATCTGAGTGTTTATCTGTCGACCCATTTTGCTCTCTATGATACTGTGCAGAAGCAGGAGCTTTCTGCCTGGCTGATGGGACTTTCTCCGGAGGAAAGAAACTCAATGCTCACAGCCGTGTCAAAAGCTTTGAAACCGGAAGAACAGGATGCGTTCATGAACTGGCTGCGTCAGGCTTACGCATTCTGTGCGCATTCGCAGACTGCAGGCGCTGACTCCCTGCAGCTTCCCGGCAGAAAGACATGGGTTGATTTTACCTTCCCCGGTTTTCCGCCCCCTGCGCAGGGGGTAATCAACAGCGTCACGGAAACGACGGCAAAGAACGGCGGAACGGCCCGCCAGATTGTTCTGACAAACGTAAGGCAAGAAACGCTCGACGCGTGGAAAGAACAAATCCCGGCGGACGAGAGCCATGCGGTCACGAAACAATCCGCAGATTACGGCGATATGTTCTATCAGAACATCGGTTCTTCCCTGATTGCCGGGCAGGACAAGGCATTGTCGCTTACCCAGGCCGGAAGCGAACCGGTAACGGATTATTATCAGGCGGCGGACGGCTCGGCTATCGAGGTTGTTTACTGCGACGGAAACCTTGTGATCACCATGCTGCTGCCATAATTGCCCCGCCGGACGACAAACTGGCAATCAGAAATTGCATGCTGCACGGTCGCCAGTTTGAGTATTTAGGAGTTCGTTGGGATCGTGCTCCGGTGCATAAGGCGGCAGGAAGAAAATCTCGGCGCTTTCTTCTTTGGCTTGCTCGGATATGCCGGAAACTCCACGTTCAGCCCGTTTTTTGGCGCCCTGACGTGCCTTTCGCTCACGTTCAGTTTTTCTGCGATCTCTTCGCTGCTCTTGCTTTAGTTACTGATAATGGTAAGCTTAATTTGGTGAGTCAATATCGTGCCTGAACGAGTTCAAGTGTAAAAAGGAGGGGAATGTCTTTCAGCATCCGGATTTCCTCTTTTATGTCAGTAAAGGGGCCGTCGTCCGTGTTTATGTAACTTCCGGTAGCCAGAATATCCATCGTCAGGCTGCCGGAC
>CAZLYF010000190.1:0-5251 GCA_964563725.1 uncultured Oscillospiraceae bacterium | reverse complement strand
AACGGGAGGCGATACCGTGACGAACTACACCTTGAATTTCAGGATCCTGCTCAAGTATGCCGGCATGTTTCTCGACGGCGTCGTGTTGACCCTTCAGATATGCGCGCTTTCGCTGGTCATCGGCTTTCTGCTGGGCCTGCTGCTGGCGGTCATGAGGCAGTCAAAGAGCAAGGCAGCGAGAACGGCCGCGTCTGTTTGGGTCAACGTGCTTCGCAACACGCCCTTCCTGGTGCAGCTGTTTTTCTTCTATTACGGTCTCCCCGAGCTGGGCATCGACATCCGGCCCCTGACCGTGGCGGTCATCGCGCTTGGGATCAACTCCAGCGCCCCGAACTGCGAGGTGATCAGGGCAGGCCTGATGGCGGTGAAGCGCGGGTACTTCGAGGCTTCCCTCGCGCTGGGTTTCACCAAGATGAAAACCCTGCTTCATGTCGTCCTGCCGATCTCCCTTCGCCTTTCCTTCAAGCCGCTGACAAGCAATTTTGTCAACCTGGTCCTCACCTCTTCCGTGACTTACGGCATCACCGTCATGGAGATCATGGGGACCGCGAAGACTGTTTCAGCCAGGACAAACAGACCTTTTGAAATCTATTTCGTCCTGCTGGCCCTGTACTGCGTGTTCACGTATATCGTGTCGTTCGCGGCGAAACTGATCGACAGGAAAATTGCCATCAAACTGTAGGGGGACCCGATGGAGATCTTCAATTACGCCGACTATGCCCGCTTCAAGTGGAGCGATATGGTCATGATCTTCAGGGCCACCGGAGTGACCCTGCATATCACGCTGGTCTCCCTGTTCTTCGGGACGCTGCTCGGACTGATTTTCGGCGTCATTCGCTGTTCGAAAAGCCGCCTGATCCGGACGCTTCCGCTTTTTGTGATGGAGCCATTGAGAAATTCCCCGCTGATCGTGCAGCTGTTTCTGGTCTATTACGGTCTCCCTTCCCTAGGGATCCGCATGAACGCGCAGGTCTCAGCCATCCTGACCCTTTCTCTGAATACGGCTGCCTTCTTTGGCGTTCTCACGCACAGTTCCATCCTCGCGGTCCCGGCCGGGCAATGGGAAGCGGGTTACGCCCTGGGCTTCAGCAGGGCATCGGTCTATGTCAACATCATCGCGCGGCAGGCAGTGCGGCTGCTGGTGCCCCAGGCGATCACGCTCTACATTGGCCAGCTTCAGTGCTCCTCGCTGATTGCCCTGGTCAGCCTGATGGACCTGACCAAGGCGGGACAGGTGATCGCCCAGAAGACGCTCCTGCCATTTCTCGTCTTTGGCATCGTGGCGCTGATTTACTACATCCTCTCGGCGCCTCTTGCCCAACTGGCCAAGTATCTCGACAAGCGGATCGGCTTCTATTACTGACGTGCGGGAGATGAGTGTATGGCCATGATCGAGGTTCGCGGGATCACGAAAAGCTTCCCCGTCAAGCGGCAGGATCCGACCAGCGGAAAGCTGGTCAGCGAAACGCTCACGGTTCTGAAGGATTTCAGCGTCCATTTCGACCAGGAGGGAGTCACGGTCCTCATCGGTCCCAGCGGAACAGGGAAAAGCACGCTGCTGAGGTGCATCAACGCCCTGGAAACGATCGACGCGGGAGACATCATTGTTGACGGGCTTTCGGTAAGAGACCGGAAATCGATCAGAAAGATCAGGATGACCTGCGGGATGGTTTTTCAGCAGACGGTCCTCTTCCCGCACCTGGACGTGATGAACAACCTGATCATGGGACCGGTGAAACTGCTGGGCATGCACAGGGGGGAGGCCGTCGAAAAGGCCAGGCACCTTCTCAACAAAGTGGGGCTTTCAAGCAAGGAACTCGCGAAGCACAACGAGCTTTCCGGAGGTGAGCAGCAGCGGATCGCCATCGCCCGCGCCTTGATGATGAATCCCAAGGCGCTGCTGCTCGATGAGATCACCTCGGCTCTCGACCCGGAAATGACCAGCGAGGTGCTCTGCATTCTCGAAGCCCTGGCAGCGGACGGGGTATGCATGCTTGCCGTGACCCATGAAATGGCTTTTGCCCAGCATGTAGCCAGCAGGATCCTCTTTATGGACAAGGGCGCGCTGGCCTGCGACGCGACCAAGGACGATTTTTTCACGGTGCACAGGAAGGAGAATGAACGCATCGCCGCGTTCCTCAAGTTCATCGGAGAATAAAAAAGGAGGGAGACAACATGAAAAAGAGCCAGGAACAGCTGCTGCGGCAAAAGGCGGGGGACCTGAAATCGCTGTACGGGATCAGGGATTGCGTGCTCAATGACGGACCTGAAAAAGGGGTGCGCGCCTTCGACCTGAAAAATGGCAGAAACCTTGAGATGACGGTCCTCGCCGACAGGGGAATGGACATTTCTTCCGTGACATTCAAAGGGAAAAACATGTCCTTCGCTTCAAAAAGCGGGATCCGATCCCCTTACCTCTACCAGGAGGACGGGGTACGCGGCTTTTTGAGACAGTTCAACGCCGGCTTCCTGACGACCTGCGGGCTCACCTACGCGGGGGCTCCCGGCCGCGACGGGGAGAGGGAGCTGGGGCTGCATGGCCCGTACAGCAACACGCCCGCGGGAAGCGTATCCGCCGAAACCGTCTATCACGGCGACGAGGCCGTCCTGACCCTCAGGGGCCAGGTGCGTGAAAGCTGCGTGTTCGGCGAAAACATGCTGCTCAAACGGACGCTGACGCTCGAAACGGAGAGGGACCGCCTGCACATCCATGACGAGGTGGAGAACCAGGGCTTTCTGGAAGAGCCCCTCATGCTCGTGTACCACATCAATTTCGGCTACCCCATGCTGGACGCCGGGGCAAGGATTTATGGCTCGGCGGAAAAAATCGTCCCCAGAGACGCCATCGCCGAGCAGGGGTTTTCGCGCTACGACGTGATGGAGGACCCGGTGGTCGGACGCGAGGAAGAGTGCTTTTTCCACGTGGGTCACGCGGCAGGCGAAGCCTTCGTGATGCTGCACAACGAGAAGATCGCGTCTGCGTGCGTCATCCGTTATGACCCCGAGGTCTTTCCCCTGCTTTGCGAATGGAAGTGCATGCGGG
Organism: uncultured Oscillospiraceae bacterium; assembly: GCA_964563725.1. Classification (GTDB taxonomy): domain Bacteria; phylum Bacillota; class Clostridia; order Christensenellales; family Aristaeellaceae; genus CAZLYF01. The sequence goes on along the minus strand of CAZLYF010000190.1, from coordinate 2,208 downwards.
CCGGCGATTACGCGCTGGGTCTTGAGCCCACGACATCCGGCGTGCTCAACCGCGCGGTCGCGAGGAAAAACGGCACGCTTGCTCATCTGAAACCCGGAGAAAAGCGCGTCGCGGACATCAGCGTGGAGTTTACGGACGACGAAAGCCTGATCAGCCGTTTGGTGAAATCGTCGAGAAAAGCGTAACGGGCGCCTGAGACCCCGTGGAAAGGAGCAGGCGGTCAGGCGCCCGCCTGCTCCTTTTCGAGTTCCGCCAGTGGCCTGCCTGCGCGCAGCAGGATGATGAAGCCTGTCAGGAACAGCGCGAGCAGGCACAAAGTCCCCAAAGAGGAGCGGCCCGTCAGGTTCCCGACGACCGCGTAAAGAAAAGGCCCGATCACAGAGGCGAACTTGCCGAAAATGTCAAAAAAGCCGAAGAACTCGTTGGAACGTTCCCTGGGCACGAGCTTGCCGTAATAGGACCTGGAGACGGCCTGTATGCCTCCCTGCACCGTGCCAACCAAAATGGCCATGGCCCAGAACAATACGGTGCTGCGACGGATGGCGTGGTTGTAGGCGTCGACCAGGGGAGAGGAATCGGAGGCAAAGGCGATGACCATCCCGCGCAGGCGGTCTGAAGCCGGCTGCGCGCCGCCATCCATCCCCCCGGCGCCGGGATCGAAAGCCAATGCGGACATCGCCGCCTCGTCCCCGTTCAGAACCGCTCTTTTTGCCTGGGCAAGGTAGTCGTCGAGGGCAGGGTCGAACCCCTCCGCGCTTTCAGCCCCGCGAAGACCCTCCGCTTCCGCGCGGAGCCTTTGGCTGAAGGGGAGGAAGGCCTGTTCGAATCCGTCCTGGTGGGGCTCCAGGGTGAAGCCCATGACGAAGCCGACCGAACAAATGAACATGTAGACCGAGATGGCGATGAGCAAGGCCCTGCGCGTGCTGATGCGGCGCGCGACCCGCGCGAAAAGGATGGAGCAGGGCATCGCGACGATCTGTGTGACGAGAAGCGCGAGGATCATGCCGACGCTGCCAAGGCCCAGCGACGCCCCATAAGCCGTGGAGATGCTGATGACCGTCCCGACGCCGTCGATATAGAAAAAGTATGCGATGATAAACAGGAGGAGGCCGCGCCGCGCCGCGATCTCCCGCGCGGTCCTTAAGATGTTGAGCGTGACCTGCCTGAGGGAGGGCCTCTCCGCCGCGTCGATATGGTACTCCTGGCGCACGTTCCTCAAAAACGGGATGGAGAAGGCAAGCCACCATACGCTGGTGATCAGTATGGAAAACTTCTGCGCAACAGGACTGGAATATCCCAGAAACAGCAGCATGGCGATGGACATCACGAAGGGGATGGTGCTTCCGCCGATATACCCCATGGCATACCCCCAGGAGGAAACCTTGTCCATCCGGTCGCGGGTGGTCACGTCCGTAAGGAAACTGTCATAGAACAGACAGGATCCCGAAAACCCGATGCGGGAGAGGACGTAACAGACCAGCATCACCCGCCAGTCGGCCGTGAGGGCGATCAGGGCGGTGAAGACCACGCCGAGAGACAGGAATACGACAAAGAGCTTTTTTTTCATCCCCTTGTAGTCCGCCAGCGCGCCAAGGAAGGGGGCGAGGAGCGCGACGGCCAGCGTGGCGGCGGAAGTGCCGAACGCCCATTGATGATCTCCCGCGCTGCCCGCGAAGCTGACGAAGATCGTGGGGAAGATGGCGGCCATGATGTTGGTGGCGTAGACGGAGTTGGCCCAGTCGTACAGGATCCAGCTCCATTCCTTCAGGGTGAAGCGCTGCCTGCCGGAGGTGACCATGTCCTGACCTCCCTTTTACCTGTTGAGTCCGTTCATTGTACTGCCTTCCGGCCGGAATGGAAAGACGGGCAGATCAAAAAAACATCGGGCCCCAGCCGGGTGAAAAAACACATATTTAAATATTATTATGAATATATATGCAATAACTATCCCACTATTTGTGGTTGCGTGACCAAACCCTCACTACCTGTTGAAAAAGCGACTTATCAACAGCCCCGCAGCCATACACGCAGAAACAGTGACATGGAGCCTTGAAGTCCAGGCGCGCTTGTGGTAGCATGTGCCAGCGTCAAGCGGCTGGAGACGGTTTATCCACAGGCATTTTATCCACAGCTTGCCGGCAATATGCGTGCGTCGGGCTTTGTTTGCCCGTTACAGTAGTGTTACAAATGTATAACGCAATACAATCG
>CAZLYF010000189.1:0-5314 GCA_964563725.1 uncultured Oscillospiraceae bacterium | reverse complement strand
CCTTCAGCGGCTCAGAAAGCTCAGGCCCAATTCCATCGGCAGCCCGGCCGCGGCCTTCAAGGAAATGTGCCGGGAGCTGGCCTCAAGGCTCGCGACGCCCTCCGCGCAGGAGGTCCAGCTGTGGTTCATCGAGCAGCGCGCGCCGCTTTCCGTCAAACTCAACGAGGACCTTGAGGCGCAGAACCCTGCCGATCCGCTCAAATATGCAGCCGACCAGCTTGTTGCCCTCCTCACGGGATCGCCCGGCCTGCAGCTGCATTTTGTCTTTGTGGACGGCGCAGACAGCTCCCGGGACGGCGGCGCCTCCGGCATGAGGTTTGACGATTACCTCCGGATGAGGCTGCTTTCCGCGGATCAGCTTGAGGGAACCGCCCGGCGCGTCCTGACGCACAACCTGACCTCGAACCTTGAGGGCCCCGGCCGGACAGGCGGCCATTCGATCGTGGGGATCGTGCGCGGGGAATGGGACGCGGGCGTAGCGGGCGCTGCCGTGAAGGCCGTGAAAGGCGCGCAGCCCGACGATTGGCTGCTGGCCTTTGACACCCCCGCGCCGGAAGGGACGGGCGCCGCGCTGGCCTATGTTTCGTACCCCGCGAACGCGGGCGCCGCGCCCAACGTTTATTTTGAACGGACAGAGGCAGGGGCAGAGGGTCCGGCGGGAGAGGGCGCTGTCGCCGCTGCGGGCGCGTCTGAGGCGATGGTTGGGGCGAAAGCGGCCTGGCTGGTGCTGCGCGACACGCCCGACAAAGGGTTCCGGGTCCGCCTGGCGTTCCCGAAACCGCAGCCGGAGGATGCCGCCATCGGGATGTTCGTCTATCATGTCCTGACGAGGAAGAACGCCTGGCTTCTGCCGGATGCGGATACGAGGATCCCCTGGCAGCGTGAGGAACATGAGCTGACGGTGGGGACGGACGCGCTGGCCGCCCCGATGGAGGAGTGGCAGGTCGAACTGCTGCTCAACGGCGAGCCTCTTGAGGCGCCGCTGGAAGCCCTCCCCGCGATGGATGGGCAGCCGTATCAATGGAAAGCGCGCCTGCCGGCGCTGCCGCCCGGCAGGGCGGAGTTCCAGGCGCGTTTGACGCTCAGGGAACCGGGCATGATGACGCTGCAGACGGACCTCCTGGCGACGGAGATCGTCAACCGGCTGCCTGAACCCCTGCGGGACGCGCGGCTTGAGTACAAGGCCATCTTCGATGTCCCGCACGAAGCGGGCGCCGAAGCGGCCGGCGGGACGCTCCGCATCGATTTGAACAGCCTGTTCGCGGATCCGGACGGCGACGGGCTGAGCTTCCGGATGTTCGATCTCTCTGCCGAAAAGGGGATCTACGAAGCCCGGATCGACGGGCATGCCCTGTCGTATGTCCCCGGGGCCGTCAGCGCCGCCGCTGCCGATTTCCTGATCTACGCGTCGGACGGGTATGGCTGGAGCCAGGAGCCCGCGAATCTCCGCGTCACGCAGCATTCCCTGCGCGAAAACATGGAAACCTGGCGCTTCCTGCTGACGGAGGAGGCGAAGGAGGGGGCTTTCCCGTCCGATGAGGGCGCTTTGAGCTTCCGCGTCCATGAGGAGATCCCGCTGTCCTTCCGTTTTGAGGGGGAGGCGGCACGGCAGTCGCTTGCGCTGTATGAGCAAGCGCGCCGGCAGCTGGGCCTGCCCGCCATCGGAGAGGCGCTAAAAGTCAGCCTGGCAGAGGATCCCGGGTTTGGGAAAGCGGAGTGCCAAATCACGGCCGAATCTGACGGGGACGGCGTCCCCAGGGCGCTGGCGCTGGCCTGCGCGCTGCCGGCCCAGGAAAGGTCCATGGGAGACAGGGGGCTTGCCTTTACGGCAAGCTGTCTTCAGCATGCGCTGCCTGAGCTGATGCCTAAGGTCACCCTGCGCGTCGCCAACGCTCCGCCCACCCTTCGCCTGGACGCCTCGCGGGCGCTGAGCGGAGAGATCGACGGGGCGCCCGGGCGCCGCGTTACCAGGACCCTCTCCGGGCTGCTTGGCGGGGAGACCGACCTCTTCACGCTGTTTGACGACGAAGAGAGCCTGGAAAAACTGACGTTCATGGTGACGGTCAGGGGCCTGCCGGTCCGCCTCTATCACAACAACCTGCCCCTTGACCCAGCGGAAACGCCCGACGGAGGGTCAAGCGTCTATCGGCTGGAGGGCGCCTTGCGCGCGCCGGCGGACGCCGCGGGGGCGGAAACGGGAGCGCATGACGGAGAGGCCGCCGCTTCGCTCCTGGAGATCGGGTTCCTGGACGCGGGGGAGGCGGCCGTTTCCGTTGCCGCCTTCGACGGGGAGTATTACAGCGGGGAAAACGTCACCTGGTCCGTACGCCTCCGCTCGAGCCACACAAGGATCGCCTGGACGGCGGCCGGCGTCGCCCTGGGCGTATTGGCCGCGCTGTCGCTGGCCTTCCTGCTGATATGGCGCGCGAAACCGGATTTCAAGGGCCGGTCGGTCAGGATCGAAGCCGTCTCGCGCCTTGCGGGCGGCGCGGGCGGGAACGGCGTCAGCGTGGCGCTGGACGCATACGGGAAAAGGAGCGTGCCCCTGTCAACGCTGCTGATCGCCTGCCGGCAGCCGCCGCTGAAGACGATCGGCATAGAGACGCTTGCGGACATCCGGCTGAGGCCCGCGCGCAATGCGGCTGGCATACTGGCCTGCGGTACCAGGGCGGCGAAAACCGGCCTGCGCGTAAACGGCAGGCGCCTGGCCGGCAAAATGGAGCTTCGTGCCGATCAGCCGGCAGGGATCAGCGCCGGCGGGGACGAGACGCTGGTTCTGGAAATCCATCAGGGCGATGAAGTCAGTTTCGATTGATATTGCGGGAGGCAGGGCCTTGTTTGCGGCGGGCACAGTCCGATCCAACCCATAAAACAAAGAGCGGAAGAAAAGAGGAGAGGAAATGAGCTTCGATGATGCCGCGTGGTCCGGCGGCGCGCACGGACCTCAGGAACCGACAGACGACTGGGGCAGCCCCCCTTCCCCGCCGCAGCAAACGGGCGCGGGCGGCTGGCACCTGCCGCTGACCCTCCTGTCCCTGGCGTGGGTCGGCGGCGCTTCCTTCCTGATGGCGTTTCTGACCAAAGACGTCCCAGAGCGTCCCTGGTGGATGATGGGCCTGATCTTCCTGGCGCCGGCGGCCCTGCTGGTCTTTGGCGCCTATCTGGTGGAAAGCGTGACCTCCGCGATGACGCCGCGCTACAGCCGCCGCGCCCAGTTTCTGGTGGCCCTGGCGGCGGCGGCGCTATGCTTCCTGGTGGGCTGCTTCGGGAACCCCGTGTATGTGCAGGGCCAGGCAAAAAGCGAGAACTACGTGATCCTGCTGGACCGCAGCGATTCCATGGGCTGGAACGATCCCAATAACGAGAGCGCGAAGGCCATCAACGGCATCCTGGATCAAATGGACGACGATACCTTGGTCGGGCTGATCCTGTTTTCAGACAGGGTGCTTGTCAGGGTGGACGTCGCCGCGCTCGATGCCGTTCAGCGCTCGCGCATATCGCGGGAATTGGACATCCCGCGCGGCGGCGGCACAGATTTTGACGCTCCGCTGCTTTCCGCGCTCGGCATGCTGGAGGGCGCTGCGCTGCCCATAAACAGCGCCTCGAAGGTGATCATGGTCACGGACGGAGAGGACGTGATCGAACAGTCGACAGAAATCGTCCGGCGCTTCAGCCAGCTTAAGATCCCCGTGTCCTGCGTGAAAATCACCGGGGCGTTTGATCCTTCGCTGGACTCCGTCATCCAGCAGACCGGCGGCAGGGGTGTGACGGTGGACAACGCGGCGCTCCTGACGGGGGAGCTTGGAAACATTGTCGTGGTCGCGTCCTACGACGTCCTGCGCGACGATTCGGACGCCGCCAGGGCGATTTCCGGGGCGCTGTTCATGGCGGAGGGCCTGGCCCTGGGCTTCGCGCTGACCCTGATGCTCAGCTGCAAGAGGCAGAAGCGCCTGCAGCTCCTGCTCTCGCCGCTCATGGGGGCGGCCGCGTTTGCCGTCTGCAAGATGACCGGCGACGCGATCGGGCCCGGGTGGCTGAAGGAGGCGGTCGCCTTCTCCCTGTTTGGCGTCGTGCTGATGCGCAAAAACCACCCGGGCGTCCGTCCCGCGGCTGCGAAGCCCTCGAAACCGGAGGCGCTCGCGGATCCCTTCTGACGCCGTGCAGTTGCTGATGAATTGATACTTCTTCCTTCTCTCTGCATTTTCGTCCAGCTTTCGTTTTTCGTCCAATGTCTTGGCCATTTGGCCGATACTATTTTCAGTTGGACGCAAACCAATCATCACTGCCGTCAGCCCTCACATAATAAGTGCTTCTTCCCGTACCATACCGCATAAGGGTTCCCTCTTCCACCAGTTTTGTCAAAGCAGATAATATTGAGGAACGACCGGCGCTCGGGCAATTCACCAGAACATCCGCGCTGGTAAACTTTCCAATCTTTCCCTCAGCATATCTCCGAACAAGATCATAAGATGTGCTCTTCACTCCACTTGCTGTCATCAGGCCAACTCTGTCTTCGAACTCAGTATAGCAGGAGAGGATGACCTGGAGCATGTAACGAATGAAAGGTATGGGGTCATTCTGTTCCTCATGCCAGCCTGCATCTGCGCCCCCAAGCACATCATAGTAGCGGTCTTTCGTCTTCTCTATCTGCTTTTCGATACTGATGTATTTTCCCACACTGTAACCATTTTTGTACAAAAGGAGCAATGTCAGCAATCGGCTCATTCTGCCGTTCCCATCATTGAACGGGTGGATGCAAAGAAAATCACAGATGAAGACGGGGATAAGAATCAGCGGATCAACCGACTCCGACACGATCGTTTTCTCATAGCTGACGCAGATTGCAGTAACCGCTTCTTCGGTTTCATATGGCGCCGCCGGAGTAAATCTTGTCATTGAGGTTCCATCGGGACTGGTCTCATTGATGTAGTTCTGAACAGTCTTGAACTGACCGCCGTAAGAGAGTCCTGCTCTTTTCAGAAGGTCCCTATGCAGCTGGAGAATATAGGACGGCCTGATCGGAATGAACTCATTGCTCTCATGATTGCTCTCATGGATCGTGTTCAACACATCCCTGTAACCCATGAATTTACTCTCCCGGTCGTATACCCTGGGTGGCGGCGCCTTTTCCATATCCGCGCCGGGCTTTTACGGATACACCGGCACACACCCCTCGAAGGCCATGCTATGGACCTCGAAACGGCCTTCCATCCCCTTGGCAACGCTGTCAAGGGGTGTCCCTCCAAGGTTCTTCAGCCATCTCCGTGAAAATGTGCGGCCAACGATTGACATGGAACCTTTGCCACCGTGAAAA
>CAZLYF010000188.1:0-5315 GCA_964563725.1 uncultured Oscillospiraceae bacterium | reverse complement strand
TTATAGCGCCGTAGCGCCGCGGCGGCAACAGTTTTTCGCGGGTGCCGCCTCCCTCAGGGGGCTCCCAGACCGGGCAGCTCCCTCAGGGACCGGATCCTGTAGGTGCAGGAACAGTCCGGATGCAGGTTGTCCGGGTCAACAAGGCAGCTGTCCAGCCCGTACTCCCGCGCGCCGCGGATGTCCGCTCCCGGCGAGTCGCCCACGACCAGCACGCCCTCTTTTTCCGTCCGCCCGCAGATGGCCATCGCGGCCTCGAAGAAGGCCCGGGAAGGCTTCTCCGCGCCGACCTCCTCGGAAATGATCAGCCACCTGACGTACCTGAGCAGCCCCGAGCGAGCGAGCTTGCCTCGCTGCGCGCTTGCGACCCCGTTGGTGACAATGGCGATATCGGCCCGCCGCAACAGGGCTTCAAGCACCTCTTGGGCGCCCTCCACCGTGTCCCCGCGTTCGCTGAGCCGCTGAAGGTATACGCGGTTCATCGCTTCCGCGTCCGCGGACAGGCCAAATTCCTCCGCCAGCAGCGCGAAGCGGAGAGGCAGCAGCGCGGCCTTGCCGATCTCCCCGCGCTCCAGCTTTTCCCACAGGTCTTTGTTGATCTGCCGATAGCGCAGGTACACGGCTTCGTCTGCCCTGAGGCCGAGATCCCCGCAGGCCTGCCCGAACGCTGCCGCTTCCGCGGAACGGAAATCCAGCAGCGTGTCGTCCGCGTCCATCAGGTACAGGTCGTACATGCTCCCGTCCTCCCGCCGGCCCGCGCCGGGATCCATATCATCCGTTGTCATGGCCGCAGGTCAAAGCGGTACACGTTCTCTTCCCGGTGCCCCTGCAGATACAGCTCGTGCCCCCCGGGGACGGGCACCGTCCCCACAAGGCGGCCCCTCGCCAGGACGCAGGTCCTGTTGGACGCCGCGTTCGACGGGTCACAGGTGATGAGCAGGTGATCCATGCCGTGCCTTCGCGCCAGGCGGAACAGGAGGCGGCAGGCCTTCGCGGCGTAATGGCGCCCGCGGTACGCTTCAAATACCGTATAGCCGATATTGCCCCCCAGGGCCGTGTTGTCATTGTGCCCCACCCTCAGGTCGCAGACGCCGGCCCTGATCTCGCCCTCCGTCAGGACGATGTCGAAGCGGTAGGCGGGTACGAAGCCCTTTGCCTCATCGGCCGGGGACGTTCCGGTGAGGCGCAGGTAAATCTCGTCCGTCCGGAGGTCCTCCGTATCCAGGAAAAACTCGTCGCCCTCAGGCTCCTGCTCAGGCCGCGGCGCGCTTTCATGCTCCCTGCTGACGATGTGAGCAGGGGCTTTGGGCAGCTCCCGCAGCCGGGTCTTGAAAAATTCCGGATACAGGCGCAGCCCTTCAAGCCCGTCCACCGGCAGCCACGCCAGGCGATCTCCAAGTACCGCCGGAGACCCGGATCCCGGGTCCGGCGCGGGCCGGGGCTTCATCAGGTAATACAAGGCGACCTCGTGGCAGGGGAACCCGCCGGTTTCGGGGGCATCCGGAAAAAAGCATTCGTGGACGAAGCACAGGCGGTCCACGTCGTAATGGACGCCGGTCTCCTCCTCCACCTCCCGGATGACCGCGTCCCTGGAGGTCTCGCCCAGCCGCACCGCGCCGCCCACGGAATACCAGTAGGCGGGCTGCCTGTTCCTGGCCATCAGCACGCTACCGTTTTCGATGATGATTGCCGCGGCGCGGTACCGGAAAGCGCCCCGGCTGTTTCGGAAGGAGCAGTCCAATTCTTTCAGCCTCCGTCATGCCGCGCGGCCCCCGGATCACCGGCGGGCCGCGCGGCGGGTTGGGTTCGTTCGCTGCGGAGCGGCCGCATCTAGCGCTTTCCCTTGTCGTAGGGGATGCCCTCCGCCTTGGGCGCCCGGGACTTGCGGCTGGTCAGGATCAGGATGATCATCGTGACGATATAGGGCAGCATCAGGTAGATGTATTCGCTGGACCGGATGCCCTTGAAATCCGGCAGGAAGGGAATGGAGCCCGAGTAGGAGCCGATGATCTTGAAAAAGGCGAAAAACAGCGAGGCGCCAAGGATGTTCAGCGGTTTCCAGTTGCCGAAGATCATCACAGCCAGGGCCAGGAAGCCATAACCCGCCACGGTACTCTGGAACCCCGATCCCGCCGCAAGGGTAAAGGCCAGCCCGCCGATGCCGCCCAGAAAACCGGAAAAACTCACCCCGATATAGCGCATTTTATACACGTTGACGCCCACCGAATCTGCCGCCTGCGGATGCTCGCCGCAGGCGCGCAGCCTGAGCCCGAGCCGCGTCCTGTAGAGGACGACCACGGCAACGGTCATCAACAGCACTGTTACGGGGGTCGTCAGGAAGAGGGATTTGAAGATCAGGGTGCCGAAAAAGCCAGAGCTGTCCGCGCCTACGGACTCCGCCGTGATCCTGACCCAGTTTGGCAGAAGGATCGTGGAGATGCCCTGCCCCTGGATCGCCCAGGTGAGTACGACGGACAGGGCGGGTGCCAGCATGTTCAGCGCCGTGCCCCCGATGGTCTGGTCCGCCTTGAGATGGATGGACGCGAACGCGAGCAGCAGCGAATAGACGAGCCCGGACGCGCCCGCGATCAGGATGGCGAACAGCATGGACAGCTGGGGATGGAGGATGCCAAACCCCGTGGCGTTCAGTGCGCGCAGGAACAGGCAGCTGATGAGGGCGCCGATGATCATGATGCTTTCCAGCGCGATGTTGATCACCCCGCTGCGTTCCGAGAACATCCCGCCCAGGGCCACCAACAGCAGCGGCACCGCAAAGAGGATGGTGGCGCTGAGGATATCGGCCAGGATGATCATGCTTGCTTTCCCTCCTCCCGGGCAGCCTCAGCCGAGGGTGGCAGAGGCCCTTCGCCGTCTTCCGCTTCTTCCTCCGCCCTCGCCTTTCTCGCGCGGGCCCCCGCGATCACTTCGCGCATCAGGAGCGAGAACGCGCTCAGATAGATGATCGCGGCGATAATGATGTCAATGATCTCTTTGGCGAATTCAGGCTGCATCGCTTCGCCTCCCACCTGGATGTAGGAGATGAAGAGCGCGCTGAAGATCGTGCCGATGGGATGGGAGGCCGCGAGCAGCGCCACAGGGATGCCGTTGAAGCCCATCGGGGAGAGCACCTTGCCCATCGTGAACTGCGCGGTGCCCGACAGGTAGTACAGAGCGCCCCCGGCCCCTGCCAGGGCGCCCGCGATGGTCATAGACAGAATGATATTGCGCCTGGCGTTGATCCCGGCGTAGAGGCTGGCGCTTCGGTTGTACCCGCAGGCCTTCAGTTCGTATCCGAAGGTCGTCTTTTTGAGTACGAGCCAGACAACCACCGCCAGAGCGGCCGCGACCAGGATGGCGATGTTGATATAGGGCGAACGGAACACCGCGTCCAGGCCCAGTTTGGGCAGGATGGCGGCGGGGTTCGCCGCGCGCAGTGCGGCGGTCCGGTCCGTGTTCGCGTCACCCCAGGCATTGGACAAAAGGATCGGCGTGTTGTACAGGACGAGGTTCACCGCGAACAGGCCGATCCAGTTGAACATGATGGAAGTGATGACCTCGTTGACGTTGAACAGCGCCTTGCAGAGCCCGGGGATCGCGCCCCAGGCGGCGCCTCCGACCATTCCCATCAGAAGGCACAGATACCAGGGCAGCTGCCAGCCGATCGCTCCCCAGAGCGAAACCAGGGCACCGACGGTGAGCTGCCCCGTCGCCCCGATATTGAACAGACCGGTCTTGAACGCGAAACCCACGGACAGCCCGGTCATCAGGATGGGCGCCGCTGTATAGAGCACCTTGGCAAACCTGGCGGGGGACCTGAGCCCCGACAGGACAATGTTGCTCATGCCGTAGACAGCGTACCTGGCGTTGAACACGAGCAGGAGGATGAAGCCGAGGATCAGCCCGGCCAGGATCGAGACCAGGGAGGCCGCGATATTGTCCATCCCCCCAAAGAGAAACCTGCCCTGCCTGCGGTTCATGCCCCTCTGCCCTCCCCGGCGGGCCCCTGCCGTTTTGCGCCCGCCATATATAGCCCCAGTTCCTGGACCGTCACCCGGTGGGGGTCGAATTCCCCGACGACCTCGCCCTCATACATGACCAGGATGCGGTCGCTGACGTCCATGACCTCGTCCAGTTCAAGGGAGACCAGCAGCACAGCCTTGCCTGCGTCGCGCTGGCGGACGATCTGCTGATGGATATACTCGATCGCGCCGACGTCGAGGCCGCGTGTGGGCTGCACCGCTACCATGAGGTCCGCATTCTTGTCCACCTCCCTGGCAACGATTGCCTTCTGCTGGTTGCCTCCAGACATGCTGCGCGTGAGCGTGTCGGGCCCCCGGGCGGCGCGCACGTCGTACTGGCTGATGAGTTTTTCGGCGTACCGGCGCACTTCCGCCCTGCGTATCCATCCATTTTTCTGAAAATCCGGCTCCCAGTAGCGCTGGAGCACCAGGTTGTCCTGCAGCGTGAAATCAAGGATGAGCCCGTGCTTGTGCCTGTCCTCGGGGATGTGGCTCATCCCGCCCCTGGACCGGCTGCGCACGGAGGCGCCGGTGATGTCCCGGCCCTTGAGGCGAACGCTTCCCGCGGAAGCCTTCTCAAGGCCCGTCAGCGCGTACACGAACTCGGTCTGTCCGTTCCCCTCGATGCCTGCAAGGCAGACGATCTCCCCTCGCCTCACCGAAAAAGACAGGTCCCTGACCGCGTTTTTTTTGTGGTGGCGGGACGCAACAGTCAGCCCGCGGACCTCGAGCACGGTCTCCCCGGGCTCATTGAGCTTTTTATCCACGGTGAAGGACACTTCGCGCCCTACCATCAGGCGGGACAGATCTTCCCGGGTGGTCGACGAGATGTCCACCGTGCCCATGCAGCGCCCCTTGCGCAGCACGGTGCAGCGGTCAGCGACCGCCATGATCTCGTTGAGCTTGTGCGTGATGAACAGGATGGATTTCCCCTCCGCCGCGAAGCCGCGCATGACCTGCATCAGCTCCTCGATCTCCTGGGGCGTGAGCACTGCCGTGGGCTCGTCGAAAATCAGGATCTCGTTGTCGCGATACAGCATTTTCAGGATCTCCACCCGCTGCTGCATCCCGACGGAGATGTCTTCGATCAGGGCGTCCGGATCCACTTTGAGGCCGTAGCGCCCGCTGAGATCCATCACCTTGCGGCGGGCTTCCTTTTTCTCCAGAAAGCCCGTGCGCAGGTCCTCGGCCCCCAGGATGATGTTGTCCAGGACCGAGAAGACCTCCACCAGCTTGAAGTGCTGATGCACCATGCCGATATGCAGGGCGTTGGCGTCGTTGGGGTTTGAGATCTTCACC
>CAZLYF010000187.1:0-5344 GCA_964563725.1 uncultured Oscillospiraceae bacterium | reverse complement strand
GTCAACCCCGCGATCCTTCGCACCGCCAAGACGGGGATCATGACGGCCGGCCTGTCCCTGCAGGCGGCGGCGCTGCTTTCCCTGACCGTCGTCCCCCCCGGCAGGCTGGCCCCCGCGATGCTGTGCGTCGCCGCGTTTTCGATCGGTTTCGGCGTATTCAAGCCCTTCCTGGATTCCCTGGTCGCCGAGGTGACCGAGGGAAAGGACCGGGCGGGCATCTACTCGCTGCTCAACATGCTGCTGTGCCTGGGAACCTCGCTCATGGGCGCCCTGGCAGGCGCCCTGCAGTCGGTCAATCCGAAGATGGTGTACTGGCTCACCGCCTCCGTCCTCTTTCTGTGCGTCCTGCTCCTGGCTTCCCTGCGCAGGGCGCTTGAGGCGCAGAAGCAGCGCCCGGCCGGTCAGGCGGGAACATGAACGAGCAGGGGCCCCCCGGCTGCGCCGGGGGGCCCCGCCCTGGCCCGCGCGGTCAGAACTCCGCGCTCCCCGCGGTGCGCGGGAAGGGGAGCACGTCGCGGATGTTGCTCAGGCCCGTCAGATACATGACCAGCCGCTCGAAGCCCAGGCCGAAGCCGGCGTGGGGCACCGTGCCAAAGCGCCTCAGGTCAATGTACCAGGCGTAGTCCTCCTCTTTCAGGCCCATCTGGCGGATGCGTTCGGCGAGCTTGTCCGGCCTCTCCTCGCGCTGGCTCCCGCCGATGAGTTCCCCGATGCCCGGCACCAGCATGTCCACGGCCGCGACGGTTTTCCCGTCGTCGTTCATGCGCATGTAGAAGGCCTTGATGTCCTTGGGGTAGTCGCAGACGAAGACCGGCTGGCGGAAATGCTCCTCCGTCAGGTAGCGCTCGTGTTCCGTCTGCAGCTCCGCGCCCCAGGACACGGGGTACTCGAAGCTCTTCGCGGACTTCCGGAGGATCTCCACCGCTTCCGTATAGCTGATGCGGAAATACCCGCCGTCCCTGAGGCTCAGGAGGCGCTCGGCGAGCCCGGCGTCCACAAAGCTGTTGAGGAAGCCGATCTCCTCGGGCAGCGCGTCCATCACGGAGGCGGCGACGCTGCGCATCATGTCTTCGGCGAGGTCCATGTTGTCGTTGAGGTCCGCGAAGGCGATCTCGGGCTCGATCATCCAAAACTCGGCGGCGTGCCTGGAGGTATAGCTCTTTTCCGCGCGAAACGTGGGACCGAAGGTGTACACGCTGCGGAAGGCCGTGCAGAAGGCTTCGGCATTGAGCTGGCCGGACACGGTGAGGCCCGCGGGCTTCCCGAAGAAATCCTGCCTCATGTCCACCTGTCCCTGCGCGTCCCGGGGCGGCCTGTCAAGGTCCAGGGTCGTCACGCGGAACATCTCCCCCGCGCCTTCGGCGTCGCTGGTGGTGATGATCGGCGTATGCACATACACAAAGCCGCGGGAAGCGAAATACGCGTGGATCGCCTGGGCCGCCGCGGAGCGGATCCGAAACGCCGCGCTGAAGGTGTTGGAGCGCGGACGCAGGTGCGCGATCGTGCGCAGGTACTCAAAGGAGTGGCGCTTCTTCTGCAGCGGAAAATCAGGCGCGCACAGGCCCGCGACCTGCACCCCGGAGGCTCTGAGTTCAAAGGGCTGCTTCATCCCGGGCGTATGGATCAGCGTGCCCGTGACGACGAGGGAACTTCCCTGGGAGATCCGGACCACTTCCGCGTAGTTCCCGAGCGTCCCGTCGCAGACGACCTGGAGGTTGCGGAAAAAGCTGCCGTCGTTGAGTTCGATGAAGGCGAAGGCCCTGCTGTCGCGCAGGGTCCTCACCCATCCGGTCACCGTCAGCTCCGTCCCGTCCGGCGGCGTCTCACGGTACAGTGTCCTGATCAGGCTTGCCTTCATGCTGTCTCGTCTCCTTCAAGGCACATCTTTCCAAGCATCGCGGCCCCGATGATCCCGGCCTCGTTGCCCAGGCGCGCCAGTTCCACCCGCGCGTAAGGCAGCGCCTTGAACATCAGATAGCGGGGCAGCGCCTCGCGCACCGCGTCCAGCAGGAAGGCTCCCGCGTTGCTAACGCCGCCGCCCAGGACCACCATTTCCGGGTCGAGGAAGGATATGATGTTGTTGATCGCCAGGGAGAGGTATTTGACGTAGCGGCGGAAGATGCTCAGCGCGATCCCGTCCCCCTCCTTCGCCGAATCGACGACCATCTTGGCGGTGATGTCCTCAGCGCTGCCGCGGGCGCGCCGAACGATGTCGCAGCCGGGATGCATCCTCGCCGCGTCGCGCGCCATGCGGATGAGGGCGGTGGCGGAACAGTATCTCTCCACGCAGCCGTCCTTGCCGCAGGTGCAGGGGATCCCGTCGATCTCAAGCGTCAGATGCCCGATCTCGCTGGCGACCCCGTGGGCGCCCGTCCAGGGCCTGCCGTCGATGATGATCCCGCCCCCCACCCCCGTGCCCAGGGTCAGGAACACGCTGCTCCTTGCGTGGCGGCTGACGCCTGCGACGCTTTCCGCGTAGCCCGCGGCGGTGGCGTCGTTGTCGATGTAGACCGGGAGAGGGATGTGCCTTTGCAGCTCTTCGCGCAGCGGGACGTCCGTCCAGCCGAGGTTGGTGCAGAAATACACCGTGCCGCGCTCATTCTCCGCGACCCCCGGGATGCCCACGCCGATACTGGCGGCGTCGGCGGCCGTGCGCCCGCAGTCCCTGAGCGCCTTGACAGAGCAGTCCGCCATGTCCTTGACGATCTGCGCGTACGGCCGCCCCGGCAGCGTCGCCGTCTCGGCCTTGGCAATCACCTTCCCTTCGCTGTCGACGGCCCCGGCGGCGATGTGCGTCCCCCCCAGGTCGATGCCGATGTAGAGCCTGGACACCCCGTCTATTCCCCCTTGCCGCCGTTCATCAGGTCATTGAGGCGCCTGTCCAGTTCGCGCGCGGCGGAATAGCCCATTTTTTTCAGGCTGAAGCTGCGCGTCGCCACCTCGATGATGATCGCCAGGTTCCGCCCGGGCCGGACCGGGACGACCAGGTGCGGGATCCTGACGTCGAGGATGGTGGTGAATTCCTCCGCGAGGCCCAGGCGGTCATACTCCTTTTTTTCCTTCCAGGGCTCCAGGTGGACCTCCATGTCGATGCCCTTGTTCATCAGCACCGACCCGATCCCGAACATGGCGCGGATATCGATGATGCCCAGCCCGCGGATCTCCATGAAATGGCGCACGGCCTCAGGCGCCATGCCGATGAGCCTGTTTTCGCTGACCCGGCGGATGTCGACCACGTCGTCCGCCACCAGCTGATGGCCGCGCTTGACCAGTTCCAGCGCGGACTCGCTCTTTCCCACGCCGCTTTCGCCCGTAAGCAGGACGCCCACGCCGTACACATCCACGAGCACCGCGTGCATGGTGGTGCTCGGCGCGAGGACGCGGTTGAGATACAGGATGGCGTCCACGATGAACCTCGTCGTGGAGGCCTCGGACTGGAGCACCTCGATGTCGCGTTCCCTGGCGAAGTCCAGCATGTCCTCGTGCGGCCGGAAGCCCCGGCAGATGATCACGCAGGGCAGGGGGTAGGAAAAAAACTTCCCGAAGCACTTCTTCCTGTCCGCGTCCCCGAGCGAGTCCAGGTAGGCCATTTCCCCTTTGCCGATCACCTGGGGGCGCTCGTAGGCGAAGTGTTCGTAGAAGCCCGTGAACTCGAGCCCGGGCCGGTTGAATTCCGCCGAGGAGATCTCCCACTCCAGCCGCGACGAGGGCGAAAGGGTGGTCAGGCTGAGCGCCCTGGCGAACTCGCGCGCGTTGACCATCCCGACCACCTTCCGGCCCCAGGCCGCTTCTTTTTGGCGGGGTCATTATACATCAAAGCCCAAGGGGTGCAAAGGCCCGGGGCGGCCCGCCGCTTTACTTCCGCGCCCGGATGGGGTATCATGGCGCCGCGATGAAGGGGACGGTTGCGGGAAGAGCCCCCCAGCGAGCCGGGGACGGTGCAAGCCCGGCGGCATAATCCCGCAGCGGATCAACCCGGAGCGGGAGGTCAAACCTCACGGCAGCCACCGGTAAAGGGCAGCGCGAGCGGGCGGGGCGGGATCCCCGCCAAATTGGGTGGTACCGCGGAACCTTCCGTCCCAAGAGGACGGTTTTTTTACGGAGGGCTTCATGTATCAGAAGGTGCCGACGGACATGGATTTTGCCGGGCGCGAAAAGCAGGTCGCCGCGTTCTGGAAAGAGAACGGGATCATCGGGAAGAGTTTCGCCTTCCGCAGGGGCGCGAAGCGCTTCACCTTCTACGACGGGCCGCCCACCGCCAACGGAAGGCCCCATATCGGGCACGTGGTCACAAGGGCGATGAAGGACCTGATCCCCCGCTACCAGACGATGAAGGGCAGGGACGTGCTGCGCATCGCCGGCTGGGACACCCACGGCCTGCCGGTGGAGCTGGAGGTCGAGCGCAAGCTGGGCCTTGACGGCAAGCCCCAGATCGAGCGCTTCGGCATCGAGCCCTTCATCCGCGAGTGCAAGCAAAGCGTCTGGAAGTACCTCGGCGAATGGCAGGAGATGTCCGAGCGCGTCGCTTTCTGGCTGGATATGGAGCACCCGTACGTCACCTACCATGACGAGTATATCGAAAGCGTCTGGTGGAGCCTCAGGCAGATCGCGGACAAGGGCCTGCTGTACAAGGGGCACAAGGTCGTGCCCTATTGCCCCCGCTGCGGAACGGCGCTTTCGTCCCACGAAGTGGCGCAGGGGTACGAGGAGGTGACGGAGGACGCGGCCTTCGTCCGCTTCAGGCTCAAGGGAGAGGAAGGGACGAGCCTGCTTGCCTGGACGACGACGCCCTGGACGCTCCCGTCCAACGTCGGGCTCTGCGTCAACGCGAAGGAGGAATACTGCCGCCTCCATTTCAGGGGCGAGACCCTCGTCATGGCGAAAGCGCTGGTGGGCGCGGTCTTTTCGGAGGAAGAGCGTCAGGAGCTTCTCATCGGGGAGTGTTTTCCCGGCAGCCGCCTCTGCGGCAAGGAGTACGAGCCTCTCTACCGCTTCGCGGAGGTCTCCGCAAAGGCCTGGTACGTGGTCAGCGACGACTATGTCACCCTGACCGACGGCACCGGCATCGTGCACATCGCGCCGGCTTTCGGCGAGGACGACGCCCGCATCGGGCAGCGGGCGGGCCTGCCCTTCGTGCAGCTGGTGGACGCGCAGGGGAATTTCACGGCGGGGACCCCCTGGGCGGGCAGCTTCGTCAAGGACGCCGACCCCCTGATCCTTGAGGACCTCAAAGCCCGCGGGCTGCTGTTTGACAGGCGCCCCTACACCCACAACTACCCCCACTGCTGGCGCTGCGACACGCCCCTGCTCTACTACGCCAGGAGCGCCTGGTTCATCCGCATGA
>CAZLYF010000186.1:0-5354 GCA_964563725.1 uncultured Oscillospiraceae bacterium | reverse complement strand
AAAAGATCGGCAAGGACCCCAAGGACATCCTTAGCGTGTCCGTCATGCCCTGCACCGCGAAAAAGTATGAAGAAACCCGTCCGGAACTCGGCCGAAACGGGATCCGCGACGTCGACGCCGTGATCACGGCGCAGGAACTGGCGCGGATGATCCGCAGCGCGGGCATCCGCTTCGACACGCTTCCGGACACGCCGTTTGACGCGCCGTTCGGGCTGGGCTCGGGCGCCGGGGAGATCTTTGGCTCCACGGGCGGCGTGATGGAAGCCGCCCTGCGCACGGTGCACGAACTGGTCACCGGGAAGCCGTTCCCGGGCCTGGAGGTGGAAGCCGTGCGCGGCCTGGAGGGCGTCAAGGAGGCGGCCGTGGACCTGAACGGCACAAGCGTCAGGGTAGCGGTCGTCAACGGCCTGGGCAACGCGCGCAGGCTGATGGAACTGGTGAAGGCCGGCAAGTCCGGCTATCACTTCATTGAAATCATGGCCTGCCCCGGGGGCTGCATCGGGGGAGGGGGAAACCCCATCAAGAACAACAGCAGGATGAAGCCGCGGCTTGAGGCGGTGTACAAGCTGGACAGGGAACTGCCTGTGCGCAAATCCCACGAGAACCCGGCGGTGAAGGAACTGTACGCGCAGTACCTGGGCGAACCCAACGGCCACCGGCCGCATGCCCTCCTGCATACCACCTACGTCAACCGCAGCGGCCTGCTGGGGTGAGGGAAGGTTCTATGCCATTTCCGAAGAACACACGGAATTGTCCCGCTTAAGGAGCATCTCCTTCAGCTCGTCGGCTGCCTGCTGGGCGGTCTTGCCCTCGACAGACAGGTGTATCTTCGCCTTCCTGTAGCTGACCCCGAAGTACTCGTTGTCCAGCGCGATATCATGCCGGTAGCGCTTTTCGTTTTTCTTGGTGACCACCGGCTCCTCCATCAGGCGCGAGTAATCGTCATAGAACGTGAGCCGCTTCAGGATGTTCCTGGCTTTGTCCTTCAATGCGACAGTGATCAGCTGATTGTCCTTGCGGATGATGCGCCAGTAGCTGTCCATCAGCCCGCTCGGCGGCATTGCAATCACGAAATCGTCGCTGTTTTCCCTGAGGATCTTGGCCAGCACCACGCTGGCATTTTCCCGATAAATGCGCTCGGTGAGGTACTTCCGTTTCAAAAAGGTGATGTGGCTGTCGAAAAACGCTTCGACCTCGAAGTCGAAATCGAAAAAACGGTACCCAAGCCGGTCCGCCAGGAGCTTGCCCACGGTGGATTTCCCGACGCAGGACACGCCGACAATCATGATCTTCATAGAGTCCACCTCCAGGTCAGAACGGGAGCGGCGCCATCGCGGAAATACGATCAGGCGTCACGATTCAAGGCCATCCTACACCCGATGAACACATGGGACGGTTCTATGTGTTTTGAGAAACACATAGAACCGTCCCATGTGTTACCCACCCTCCTCAAACGTGCTCATCATCGCCGGCAGGTCCACCAACCGCAGATTGGGATCCTGGCGGCTTTCCTTCACCAGATCCATGGTGAAACCGTTCCTGCTGAACAAGTAGTATTGCTTGACGCCTGCAATCCACCGGCTTTTTTGGACCAGATCTCTGTACAGCCCCGAACCCACGCGCTCATGCGTCCATTTCGCTTCGCCGACGACCGCATGAGTGGTGGAAAGGCCCACGAAATCGATCTCGACGGATCGCTTGAGCTCTCTGTCGGTTCCCCACCACCGGCCCATCTCCGTAAGCAATTCAGGGAACCTTCCCCGCGCATTCGCAAGCTGCATGTACTCCAGTACGATCCGCTCGAATACCTCACCCATATAGTCCGGCAGCATCGGCTGGACCGCCTGTTCATAGTAAGCCATTCCCTGTCCTGTTTCCACTAAGCTTCTGCCTTGGCTGACAAAGCGGTACCAGAAGCGGTACATCAGGTCCCCCATCCGGTAAATGGGCTTGCTGCTTCCCTGGCTTCCGGGCGGGAACTCTTTCCTGGCAATCTGCAGTTCCATCAGGGTTTTGAGATAGGGGTGCAGGCTGACCACAGACAGGCCGGCTTTCGTTGCGATTTCGTTGTGCTTGCTGGCGCCTCCCGCAATGGCTGCAAGGACGTCGTTGTACACGCGGGGGTCTCGGAGCTCCTGGTTGAGCAGGTTCGCCGGCTCTTCATACAGGCGGCCGCGGCCTTCAAAGAACAGGCGGATGATATTCCCTGACAGCGGCAGGTCCGTATCGATGAAGCCAAGGTATTCCGCGACGCCCCCCGTGATCCCGTAATATACAGCGATATCCTCCGATTTCAGGCCCCTTAAGTACTGACAGCATTCCGCGAAAGTGAAGGGCAGGATCTTCATCTGGGCCGTTCTTCGCCCATACAGGGGGCTCTTCTCCTGCAGCACCTGCTGCTCCATGAAGTGCATGGAGGAACCGCAGAGGATTATCATCCCCAGGCCGCCTTGAAAGTACAGGTCGATGGCCCGCTGCAGGCGCGAGGAGATCCCTTCGCCTGACTGCGCCAGATAGGGATACTCGTCGATCACAAATACAAGCCGTTCATCACGCGATGCCTGCGCGACATACTGAAACGCCGCGTCGAAGGTCGCGAAGGGCGCCAGGTCCATTCCCGGATGCAGCGTATGGATGATGCTCTGCGACAGGAACTGAAGATTGGTTTCGTCGCCTGCCTGGGTCGCCAGGAAATAGATCGCTTTCTTATCCTTGATGAACTCCCGGATAAGGGATGTTTTGCCCACGCGCCTGCGCCCATACAGGATGCTCAGCTCGAAGCGTTTGGAACGATACTGCTCATCAAGCCATCGCAGTTCCCTTTTCCTTCCGATGAACATCCCAGTCACCTCCCGCTGTGGACAGGATATCACAATATAGAATCATAATCAACAGAAATACGATTCTACATATTATGTTTCTATATTATCTGCAGCCGCCTGAAGGCCGCCTGGCTCGGGAAGGCGCGGTCTGCCTTTGCCATCGCGATGACGGCCCATGGGCAGGGGCGCTGGGGTCGGCTGCTGACCGCGGAGCCTTTCCGTCGCGCCCGGCCGCTCATCCGCCGGCGGCGTGGCAGCAGCAGACAGCAATAACACGGTTTCCAATATCGTGTTATTGCTAAAACCCGAAGCCTGTGATATCCTCTATGGCGGAAGGAAAGCGCGGCTGTGAGGGGGATGGCGAATGAAGTTTGTCGGCAGGCAGGATGAATTGGCAGCCTTGGAGCGGCAGCACGGAGGAAGCGGTTTTGTTTTCGACGTCATCTACGGCCGAAGACGCATTGGAAAAACCTGGTTGATCCAGCGTTTCATCACGGACAAGCCAGCCATATATTTCATGGGGATCGAAGCGGACGGCGCGGTGAACCTGCAGGGCATGTCGAGGGCTGTTCACACATACACTGGACAGGGCGCTGCGATGGCGCCCTTTTCCAGCTACCAGGATCTGTTTTCCTATTTGGGACATTTGGCTCAGGATAAACGCATCGTGTTCGTGATCGACGAGTATCCGTATCTCGCCGCATCCGTGCCGGAGATCTCCTCTCTCCTGCAGCGTTTCTGCGACCATGAATGGCGTGGGGGGCAGCTTCAGCTGATCCTGTGCGGTTCATCCATGAGTTTCATGGAGCGACAGGTGCTGGGCGCGAAAAGCCCCCTGTACGGAAGGCGCTCCTCACAGATCCATCTGAAACCCTTCACGTATTTTGAATCAAGGGAAATGCTCTCGTCCATGTCCCGCAATGACGCCGCCGTCCTCCATTGCGCGACGGGCGGGGTTCCTGAATATCTGCGTTACGTGGATACGAAAGAGAGCCTCAGCGGCAATCTCCGCTCCCTGTTCCTCACCGCGTCCGGCCGGCTTTTTGAGGAACCTTCCAACCTGCTCAAACAGGAACTGAGGGAACCGCGCGTATACAACGGCATTCTGAACGCCATCGCTTGCGGCGCAAGCCGAAACAGCGAAATCGCTTCAAAGATCGGCCTGAATTCCGGGGCGCTGAACCATTACCTGGATTCGCTGTCCGACCTCGGCATCGTACAGAAAGAAAAACCAGCCTTTGAAAAGCAGGGCAGGAAAACCATCTACCGCATCACGGACGGGTGTTTTCGATTCTGGTACCGCTTCGTGATGCCAAACCTCAGCGCGGTCATGTCCGGACTGGGGGAACGGGTGTACGATCAGGTGGTCCTGCCTGCGCTGCCCGACTATATGGGCCAGGGCTTCGAGCAAATCTTCCTTGACCATTTTGATCGATGGAACAAAACCGGCGTGCTGCCGGACCTGTTTACCAACCGCAGCCGGTGGTGGGGCAACAACCCGGCACTGAAGAAGGAAGAGGAGATCGACCTCGTTGCGGAAGGAACCATGACGACCGCCTTTGGCGAAGCCAAATGGCGCAATGAAAAGCTCGATGAGAGCGTAATCCGCGGCCTCGAGCGCAAAAGCGCCCTGGTTCCCGCGGAGAAACGCCTCTACCTCCTCCTGAGCCGCTCCGGACATACCAAAGGGGCGCAGGCGTATGCGGCCGGCAGGGATGATATCCGTTTGATGGCTTTTGAGTAAACGCCTTTTCTGGCATTGTGCCGTGCATTGACGCGGAAACGGCAAGAACACAATCTCCAAGAATATGTTATTTCAGTTGATGCATAAACGACGCGATGACACCGTCCCGACGAATGCATCGATCTGCAAATCCTGCGAATAAGCCGGAAAGTTTATTGTTCACAAAGACCCATGGGCGCTCTCCTCCCGGCGGAAAGCATTGCGCACACCGTGCAGATTTACAAGCTTTTACCGTGCATGTTTTAGTAGATTTGCAGTGCATTTTTTGGACCCAGTTGTGCTTAGGCCCTATGATGAACAAGTAATCATTCCCGGCGCACAGCGCCATAGTCCGCCAGTTCCCGGTCCCAGTTGACCTTCCCGTATACGTCACCCAGCGCGGCGCAGCTCTCCGCGGCCTCGTTGAGCTTGCACAGGATATTCGACCCCTCCAGCAATTCGTCCAGGCGCCGCTGCATCACCTCGTCCGCCTTTCCGTCGGCCTCCGCGCTGAACTTGGGCGGCTCGGAAAACAGCAGGTCTGCGAAGGTACTTCAGCTGCCCAAACTCGCGGCGCGTGTACTCCTTCTTCGGTCCCGCCTCCACCCCGATTCAAATTTTGTTTCCGCCGTCAGGGCCCCCGTCCGCTGCCGCGCGATCGCGGCGGCATCCCATTTGGGGCTCCGCCTCCGTCACGCGGGAGCGCGGATCGCGGTCACTCAAACAGCTGCTTCCCCAGTTTGTAGTTTCCGCATCCGAGCGAAAACAGGCCCGGGCGGCGCTGCCCGGCCAGGACAGCGACGCGCCGG
>CAZLYF010000185.1:0-5367 GCA_964563725.1 uncultured Oscillospiraceae bacterium | reverse complement strand
CTGACCAGCCACACTGCCTGGTTTGTGCTCGCCGACACCAGCCCCGGGTTGTTGATCCATGCCAGCCCGCCCAGCAGCAGCAGCGCGCACTGCCAGCAAAAGAACTTGACGGCGAGGGCCGACGATGTGATCCCGATCGGGATCCCTCGCTTCTTGAACAGGAATATCTGAACGGGCTGGCCGCCGCTCGCCGAGGGCGTGATCGCGGAGTAGTACATGCCGATCAGGCCGATCAGCAGGCAGGATGAAAGCCGCGAGCCGATATTCTGGAAAACCAGGAAAACGTGTAGCGTGGTCCCCTCGAGCGTCACATTGATCAGGAAGCAGACGACGCCTCCCAGCAGCCAGAGCAGGTCCACTGAACGGAGCGCCTGCGCGACCTGGCTGATGTCGCCGGAACGGAGGGCAAAATAAACGACCGCGGCGAACGTGCCGACAATGAACACGCCGTTGAGGACCATGTTGCGCGTCTGCCTGCCGATCTTCATGCCGCCACGATCCTCTGGCGCGGGGAATTTTCCAAGCGCGATGCCATGGGCGGAGTATACCATAGGCACCGCCGCTTGTCATCGCGAACTGTCCGAAAGAACCTGAACCCGGGGCGCCGCAGGCTTGACGCCGGCGTGGCGCGCGCCTATGCTGTGGCGGCGCGCGCCGTCTCGTTCCCTGCTCAGGGACCGGCCCCGCAGGCGCGCCAGGAGGCGGCGTATGACCGGCATGAAGGCCCCGGACGATTACCGTCCGTATCTATCCCTGTATGAAACCCAGGAAGCCATTGCGCTGATCAAGAAGACGTTTGAGGACTTTCTCTCCAAGGCCCTGAACCTCAAACGCGTATCCGCGCCTCTGTTCGTCGAGGAAGCCTCCGGGCTCAACGACGACCTCAGCGGCGTCGAGCGTCCCGTTTCCTTTGACATCAGGGACAACGGCACCTGCGTGCAGGTCGTTCAGTCCCTGGCCAAATGGAAGCGCATGGCGCTCAGGCAGTATGGGTTTCCGGTGGGGGAAGGCCTGTACGCCGACATGAACGCGCTGCGCCGCGACGAAGCGCTGGATAACCTTCATTCCATATACGTCGACCAGTGGGACTGGGAAAAAGTTATCACAAGAGGCATGCGGACCCTGGCGACGCTCAAGGACGCGATGCAGCGCATCGTGACAGCCATCTGCTGCACCTTCGACCTCCTGAAATGGAGATATCCCGCGCTGCCGGTCTCGCTGGAGCGCGAAATCACGTTTGCCACGGCCCAGGAACTGGAGGACGCGTATCCGCAGCTGCCGCCCAAGGAGCGCGAGACCCTGTTTGCGAAGAGGCACGGGACCGTCGGCATCCTCCAGATCGGGGGGCCGCTCCATTCAGGCGCGAGGCACGACAGCAGGGCGCCCGATTATGACGACTGGGAGCTCAACGGCGACATCGTGTTCTGGGACGAGGTCCTGGGCTGCGCGATGGAGATCTCCTCCATGGGTATCCGCGTCACGCCGGAATCGCTGGACAGCCAGCTGAGGCTTTCCGGCTGCGACAGCCGCCGCGGCCTTCCTTTCCACCGCGCGCTGCTCAAAGGAGAACTCCCCGACACCATCGGGGGCGGGATCGGCCAAAGCCGGATGTGCATGCTGCTCCTGGGAAAGGCCCATATCGGGGAGGTGCAGTCCTCCTACTGGGACCCCGGGACACGGGACGCCTGCGAAAAAAACCGCATCTTCCTTCTCTGAACGTCCGGGTCCGCGCTTATGGGAATATGCCGAAGGCGTAGGCTGTCGTCGTTCTGTACAGCTCGCCGGGTCTGAGGACCGTGCTGCCGAACGCGGGATGATGGACGCTGTCCGGATGGTGCTGGGTCTCCATCGCCAGCCCTGAATACGCCCTGTGCTCCATTCCCCCGTGCCCGCTCCCCTTGAGTCCCTGCCCGGAATAGAACTGGACGCCGGGCTGGTCTGTATGCAGTTCCATACTTCTTCCGGACGCTGGGTCGCGAAGCTCCGCGCACAGGCGCAGGCCCTGCCCCGACAGCACATAGCCGACGTCGAATCCCTTCGCAGCCTGGAGCATCGGGTGTTCGTCCGCGCGCGCGATCCTGTCGCCGATGCGGGTGAAGCTGCGCAGGTCGTACAGCGTGCCGTCCACCGGCGTCATCTCCCCCGTGGGGATCAGCGAGCTGTCGACGCTGATCACGCGGGCGGCGTCGATCCTGATCAGATGGCCGAGGATGTCCCCTTCTCCGGCGAGATTGAAATACGCGTGGTTCGTCAGGTTGATCACGGTATCGGCGTCCGTCTCGGCCGAATAGAGGATGACGAGCCGGTTGTCGTCGCCAAAGGAGAAGGAAACCCCGACGCGCAGTTCTCCGGGGAAGCCCTCCTCGCCGTCCGCGGACAGGAGGTTCATCACGACCGTTCCGGACGCCGGGTCCTTCCTGGTCTGGTACTCCCAGCGTCTTTTGTCGAATCCTTCCCTGCCGCCGTGCAGCGTGTTGGGCCCGTCATTGGCAGACAGGAGATAGATGCGCCCGTTGAGCGGGAAAGAGGCGCCGCCGATGCGGTTGGCGTACCTCCCGACCGTCGCGCCCAGATATCCGTTTCCGGTCCTGGCGTACGGTTCGGGAGAGTCAAAACCCAGACAGACCTCCCGCAGCCTTCCCTCCCGGTCAGGGACCTTCACGGACACCAGGTGCGCCCCGAAATCCGTCAGGGAAACGCTTGCGCCCGCGCGGTTGGTGATGGTGATCAGGTCGGCGGGACGGCCCTGCGGGTCCAGGCCAAAGCGCTCTGTTCGAATGTCCATGCCTTTCCCTCCTCAGTACTGCCTGCCCGGCGGGGAGTAGCTGCTGTTTTTCATCAAAGCCATCCAATCGTCAAAACGCGCCACGAAATCGTCGTTGTCCTTCGTTTTCTCCATCATCGACAGGATCATTGAGACGCCATTCTGTTCCGAGGCGCCGGAGATCATGCCGCGGATCTTTTCGGCGACCCTGATCTCCTCGGACGAAAGGAGGAGTTCCTCGTGGCGTGTGCCGCTGCGCGCAACGCTGACCGCCGGAAAGACACGCATTTCCGAGAGCTGTCTGTCAAGCGTGAGTTCCATGTTGCCCGTCCCCTTGAATTCCTCAAAGATCACGTCATCCATGCGGCTGCCCGTCTCGATGAGCGCGGTGGCGATCACGGTCAGGCTCCCGCCTTCCTTGAGGTTGCGCGCTGCGCCGAAAAAGCGTTTGGGTTTATTGAGGACGCCGGCCGCCAGGCCTCCGGACATCACGCGCGCGGTCGATGGCGCCAGGGTGTTGTACGCCCTCGACAGGCGGGTCAGGCTGTCCATCAGGACCACGACGTCCCCGCCCTTTTCCACAAGGCGCATGGCCCTTTCCAGCACGAGCTCGCTGACGCGGATATGGTTTTCGGCCGGTTCGTCGAACGTTGAATACAGAATGTCCCCCCCGACCGTCTCCTTCAGGTCCGTTACTTCCTCGGGCCTTTCGTCGACCAGGAGCATCATCAGGTGGATGTTCTCATGCTGCTTCCTGATCGCCATGGCGATCTTTTTGAGGATCGTCGTTTTTCCGGCCTTGGGCGCCGCGACGATCATGGCGCGCTGGCCATAGCCGACGGGCGAGAACATGTCGATGAGGCGGAGCACCATGTCGTTCTCGTCCTGGGAAGAGAGATTGATGCGCCTGTTGGGATAAACGGGCGTCAGCTCGTCGAAATTTTTCCTTTCGCCGACGTCTTCCGCTTCTTCTCCGTTGATTTTGGTGATGTACAGCATGGCGGCATATCTGTCAGTGTCGCGCTGCGGCCGGGTCTTCCCTTCGACATGGTCGCCGTTGCGCAGACGAAAGCGCCTGATCTGCGCGTTTGAGACATAGACGTCGTTTTTCCCGATCAGGTAATTGCCCGCCCGGAGAAAGCCATATCCGTCCGGATGGATCTCAAGCACGCCTGCGCCGTCGCCGCAGTCCCCCGTCGCAAGCATTTCCGGGACTGCCGGGTTGACCCCTCCAAACTCCCGCGCAAAGGGCTGCCCCGCTTCCCTGGCCCTGCCGGCGAGGCCTGCAGCGGAAAAAGGCCTGACAGCCGGGCCCGCCTCGGAGGGATATTCCGGATAGGCCGGCCGCTGGTAAGGCGCGGAGAGCGGCGGCAGCCCACCCGCATTCTGAGGCTGCGCGCCTTCTTCCAACTGAGGCTGGCCCTGGAAGACCGGCCCCCGGTACCCCGGCTGATAATAGGCAGGGGCTGCAGGCATGGGGCGGGGAGCGACAGGCGCCGTAAAAGCGGCGGGGCGATAGACATGCTGCGGAACAGGCGGCGCAGCCGGTTCAGGCTGCGCTGCCTTTGCCTCCGGTCCAAAGCGCGGGGCGTACGGCAGCGCCTGCCGCGGCTGCTGGGCCGCGGACTGCAGGGCTTCCGGGAGGTTATGCCCTGCAAAGGGGGCCAGGTTGATCTGCGGTCCCGCCTGAGGCGCAAACTTCGCGGAGCTTTGCGGCGAAAAAGGATGCGGGTTATGCCAGGCCCGGGCGCCCTGAAGCGTGAATACAGGCTTGTTCTTTGCCGGCGGCGGAAGTGGGGGGACCGCGGGGGCGTCTGCCTGCGCAGGGGCCGCGGCGGCGGGGCGGACGGGCGCGGCGGCTGTCAAAACAGGGGTGTCGTCGCTGTCGTCCGAGATGATCATGGCGCGGCGGGCCTGTTTTGCGCTTTCCTGCGGTGGTGAGGCGGCCGACAACTTCTCTTCCAGTTCCTGCTGCAGCCTCTCCGTGATCTTCTGGTATATGGCAGCTTTCGCTGTCACGCTGCCCAGAGAGATACCGTTTTCCCTGGCGAATTTTTTCAATTCGATCACTGTCATCGAAGCGAGATCATCAGGGCTGATCATTGTTTCCTCCTTTGATACGGCATGGATTGCGGCAGTCGGCGCGCACAGCGCGCCGCTGCGGTCTTGTTTGGCTTGGGGGGATGGCACGCCAGTCTGTTCGTGAAGGGGCTTATTGTTCAGGCCTTGCGGCAGGTGCGATGAGAGGATATGGGGTGCGCTTTCCCTTCGGTCAGCCCGAATCGGGAATCCGGCCCCAGAGCGACGGCCGTGCCCCGCGTCTGGTCAAGCAGCATCTTTTGTCCGTCTCAGCGTTTTCCATCTCGCAGAAGGGATCCCGGAAAGGATATGGCGTCATCTGTCCCCCGTGTACCGCAGCCTGATGTCGGTTATTGTCTGCCCATGGCAAGCTTTTCCAAGTGTACCCATCGATCGCGGGCTTGTCAAGGCATTTTCGGCATTTTTGTGAAGGCTGAAAAATCAGGCTGAAAATCGGCTGGGAAATCATGACAGGGTCCACGCAAAAAGGACACCCCGCGAAGGGTGTCCCGTGGATTCCGGCG
>CAZLYF010000184.1:0-5367 GCA_964563725.1 uncultured Oscillospiraceae bacterium | reverse complement strand
CGGAGTACAGGTCGACCGTTTCCGTCCCTACGCCCAGGGCTTCCAGACGGCCAAGCAGACGGCGCCCGAGCGCGGCGGAACTGCTCTTCTCCCTTCCCGGGCTCCCCGTCAGCAGAACTGCCCGTCTGATCTTCCTCGTCACTCCCGTCAGGTCTTCCGGCATGGCGATCCCGCCGTCATCAGGGGGCAACGCGCGCCGCCCGGCGCGAAGCAGGCCGTCGATGACGCCCGCGGCCTCCGCGTCGTCCTGGCTGGAGAACAGGACCGTGCTGTCCGCGCGTTCCGCATGGAAATTGAGCGCGTTCCTCCCCGCGAGATGCCCGAACACGCGCTGGGCCATCCCGTCGGGGCCGTCCATCCACCCAAGGACCAGCAGGTCGGGATAGGCGCCGTACCTTTTTTGATGGCGCGTTTCTCCCCGGAGGCTGACAAAACGGGGCGACACGTTCTGGATCATGTGGTCCAGGGCGCGCTTGAGCGTTGAGGAATAGCCGCCGAAGGTCACCGGGGTCAAAAGGACCAGCAGGCCGCAATTCGCCGCAGCCCTTGCGACGCGGCGGTTGTCGTCCGCGTGGACGCAGACGCCGGGGCTGCGCACCCAGCAGGAAAAGCAGCCGCCGCAGTCCGTGATTTGCAGTTCGCGCGCCCGCAGCAGTTCCACTTCGTCCCCGCGTGCGCCCAGGGCGTTTTGAAGCAAACGGCTGACGCGCAGGCCCTCCCGGTCGCCGTCCGCGGAGCCGTCCAGAACCAGCGTCTTCATCCGTATGTCTCCTCTCTCCGGGCGCCGCGCGGGCCGGTCAGCCTTCGAACACGTGGCGCAGAAACTGAAGGGACGCCGCGGCTTCTGCGTCCAGCTGCGCCACGTCCGCCCCTGCGCTGATGTCGCGCCAGATCCGGATGTCCCTGCCCACGCGGCCGCCCTCCCTCACGAAGGGCTCCATCACGACAGGCCCCCCGTACCCGATGTCCCTAAGCGCGCAGCCGATCTCAAACCAGGGCATCCGCCCTTTCCCGGGTACGCGCCGGTTGCATTCCCCCGTGTGGAAATGGCCGAGCAGCCCACCCGCGGCGCGGATCGCGCCGCCGATGGAATCCTCCTCGATGTTCATGTGGAAGGTGTCCAGATGGACCTTCACGGCCGGGCAGTCCACCTGCCGTACGAATTCCACGGCTTCCGCCGCCGTGTTGATCAGATAGCCCTCGAAGCGGTTCAGGGCTTCCAGGCAGTAATCCACGCCGCGGTCCAGGGCGATCCTGCCCACTTCGCGTACATTCCTGACGCTTCGTTCCCAGTCCGCCCGCTTGTCGATCTCCTTCGTGTAGTCCACCGGCCAGTAGCTGTAGATGCCCCCCCCGATGGTGTGGACGTCAAGGACCTCCAGCCGCATCAGCAGGTCCGCGTAGAAGGCCTTCGCGCTTTTCACGACCGCTTCGTCGGCGTCCGCCAGGTTTTGCCTGGCGGACGGGCCGTGCCCCGCGGTCAGGAGGATGCCGCTCCCTTCCGCGCAGCGGCGGATCTCCCTGAGCTTCTCCAGGCTGTATCCGGGCAGGGGCGTACAGGCGATCTCGAGACAATCGAAACCCAGCGCCGCGGTTTTTTCGATATAGGGCAGGTATTCCGCCGACCAGTCCTCTTCCCAGTAGGCATAGTAGATCCCGTATTTCATAGGCCGTCCTCACTCTTCCGCCGCGCCGGACCCGCCTGCGTCAGTCTTGTCATGCGCACGGCGGCGTCCGCGGTCAGCGCCCGGAAAAGGCTTCTCCGGTTTTCCCTTGCTGCGCCGCCCGAGATGGCTATGAGGAGAGTAAATCCGCCCGCCGCCGATGTCAACCGCCGAACCGCGGGCACGCCGTAGCGGAATGCGTTTAGGAGGGAAGAAAGCGTGTATAATACAACCAAGGTTCCGGGAGGGAGGTTGCCGATGAGTCGTCTGAAGGGCATCGCGGTGCCCGTTTCCCCCCGGGCCTACGGTGAACGCGGCTGCATCGTCCTGAGCCTCGCGCCGAAAACCGTGCTGGCCTGGCTGGTTTTCTTCGGCGCGATGCAGTCCAGCTGACCGGGCGCGAAAACTCACGAGTCTCCGGCGGGCATTTCTCCTGCCGGAAAGGAAAGGACAAGGAACATGAAACGCATTTCTCTCAAAAAAATCAGCGCCTTTTTGCTTGCCGGCGTGGGGGTCCTGGGGATCGCCTCGCTGAAAGCTGGCAGCGGGGAAGGGCCGAAGGCTGAAAACGGCACGATAAGGATCGTGCCCGACTACAAAAACAGCCGCTACAGGGAAATTTACCTTGCCGGAGGCTGCTTTTGGGGCGTGCAGGCCTATTTCGACCGCATGCTCGGCATCGAATACACCAGCGTAGGGTACGCCAACGGAAACGGCGAACAGACGGATTACCATTCCATCGCCGGGACCGGGCACGCGGAGACCGTCCGCGTCGTATACGACCCTGACAGGATCGGGCTGGAGGAGATCATCGGCCGGTTCTACGGGATCATTGACCCGACCAGCCTCAACAGGCAGGGAAACGACCGGGGGACGCAATACCGTTCCGGCATCTTCTACGTGGACGGGCAGGACAGGGAGCTCATCGAAGCGGCGACCGCGCGGGAACAGGAGAAATACGGCGCTGAGATCGTCACCCAGATCGAACCCCTTGAGAACTACGTCCTCGCGGAGGATTACCACCAGGACTACCTGTACAAGAATCCCGGCGGCTACTGCCATATCGACCTTGACGCTGTCCCGGACGAAAAGCCCCTTGTCTTCGGCTCGCGGTATCCGAAGCCTTCCGAGGATGAGATCCGAGGGAAGCTCACGGAGCAGCAGTACGGGATCACCCAGGAAAGCCAGACAGAATACCCTTTCCAAAACGAGTACTGGGACAACAAGCGGCCCGGGCTGTATGCGGACGTCGTCACCGGAGAGCCGCTGTTCCTGTCCGGGGACAAATTCGATTCCGGTTCCGGATGGCCCTCCTTCACAAGGCCGATCCAATGGGACGTCGTGACCTATCACGGAGATTCATCTGTCGGCATGGAGCGGGTGGAAGTACGCAGCAGGAGCGGCGACAGCCATCTTGGACATCTGTTCACGGACGGCCCGAAGGCCGAAGGGGGCCTGCGCTACTGCATCAACAGCGGGGCGCTGGATTTCATCGCCCTTGACGAACTGGAAGCCCGCGGGTACGGACAGTTCCGCGTGTTCTTCGACTGAACGCCAGGCGTTCGCGCCGGCCCGGCCGTCAGGCAGGGCCGGCGTCCTTTTTAGGGGCTGACCGCCGCAGTTCCGTAAAGCTCTCCGGCTGTTGCGCGTCGGTTCTGCCCGGGTTATGATGCTTCCATGAGCCGCAGGGGTGACGGAGGCAGGACCATGAGGATCGCGATCTATGGCGCCGGCTCTCTGGGGATCGTCCTGGGCGCCTATCTCGCCAGGGCGGGCCTGGATGTCGACCTGGTCAACCGAAACAAGGAACATGTGGATGCCCTGAGGCGCTTCGGCGCGCGCGTCAGGGGCGCTGCGGACCTGACCGTACCCGTCAAGGCCCTGCTCCCGGAAGAAATGAAGGACGGCTATGACCTCATCCTTCTCCTGACGAAGGTGCTTGACAACAGAAAGACCGCTCAGTTCCTCAAGCCCTTTCTTGGCAGGACCGGCGTGGTCTGCACGCTGCAAAACGGGATCCCTGAACCGGCGCTCGCGGAAGTCCTCGGCAGGGACCGCGTGTACGGCTGCATCGTCGCGTGGGGGGCCACGCTGACGGAGCCCGGCCTGTCCCGCCTCACGTCGGACCCCCGCGGGCTCTCGTTCGGGATGGGCAGCCTCAGCGGGAAACAGGATAAACGGTACGATGAGATCAAGGGCGTGCTTAAGCGCATGTGCCCGGTGGAGACCGAAGGCGATCTGCTCGGTGCCAGGTGGAGCAAGCTGCTCATCAACGCGGCCTTCAGCGGGGTCGGCACGGTGATGGGCGGCAGCTACGGGGATGTGGTCGACAATAAAAAGGCGCGGAAGCTGGCCCAGCGCGTCATGAAGGAATGCATCGACGTCGGGCGCGCGCAGAGCATTTCGTTCGCAAAGGTCCAGGGCAAGGACGTCGCGAAGCTGATGGATTACGGAAACGCCGCCAAGCGGTTCCTGGCCTACCTGATCATCCCCCTGGCGATGAAGAAGCACCGCGCGGTCAGGCCCAGCATGCTGCAGGACCTGGAGGCGGGCAAAGCCTGCGAGATCGACGCGATCAATGGCGCCGTGTCAAGCTATGGACGGGCGCGCGGCGTCCCGACCCCCTTCAACGACAGGGTCGTGGAGCTCGTCAAGGAAATCCAGGCGGGAAAGAGAAAGAGATGCCCCGCGAATCTCGATTTGTTCGACGCGCCTGCCCCGGGCAGATGATCCCGGTTCAGGAACGCTCCCTGCCAGGCAAAACCGCCTGACGCTACGGCGCGGGCGGGAGGAAAGGAGACGCCCATGCAGGTGGAGGAAGCCATCCGTTCCCGCCGCAGCGTACGAAGGTTCAGGCCCGATCCCCTCCCGCGGGAGACCATCGAAGCGATCCTGGACGCGGCCCGCCTCGCCCCTTCCGGCAAAAACCGGCAGCCCCTGCGCTTTGTCGTCGTGCAGGGAGAGGAGCGGCAGCGCATGGCCGCCTGCCTTCAGGAGGGCCTCGAAAAGATGACGGCCGCGGGCTTGACACGGGAAGCGCCGCGTACAGCTTCCATATCATGCTCAAGGCGCCGGCGACGGTTTTCGTGTTCAATCCGGAGGACGCCGCGCCCTGGGCGGGCTCCGGAAGGCTTGACCCCGTCATGACGCTGGTCGATACGCAGTCCATCGGCGCCGCGATCCAGAACATGCTCCTGCGCGCGCGGGAATTTGGCGTCGGTTCCCTCTGGATTGCCGACACCTTCAGCGCCCACGACGCGATCTGCCGATGGCTCGGGCGCAACGGCCTGCTGGTCGCCGCGGTCGCCCTGGGATACCCGGCGGAAACGCCCGGGCCGCGTCCGCGCAGGCGCCTTGAGGAACTCACGGAGTGGCGGGGCCAGGGATTGCCCGCCGCAGCCGACGGCTCCTGATTTCCCGAATGGTTTGACAGGGGCGGCCGATTGTGCTTATTATCTGCGCAGAGCAAACGAATACTTGCAGGGGAGGACGTTTGAACCATGAAAAACAGCACGAAAGCCATCATCGGCATCCTCGCGGTCGCGCTTGTCGTCGCCGTGGTGTTCGCAATCGTCGGCGGCGGCAGGAACAACAGCCTGTCCAGGGACCTGGAGGCGCTGAAGGCGTCGTCCGCCGGAGAGGTCGATCAACTGAAAAAGGAATCCGCGGCCGCGCTGGACGAGGCCAATGCGGCGGCGGCAAG
>CAZLYF010000183.1:0-5441 GCA_964563725.1 uncultured Oscillospiraceae bacterium | reverse complement strand
ATAATACATTCATTGCATCGGAGGCAGCACGGATGGCGCCGCACGAACCGTTCCACTTTTCCACCCTTGAGGAGCTACGGACGACGATCGCCCGGCTCCGCGCTGATATCCCCCTCCTGGAAGACCTCTCCCCCCTGGCCCGGCCGGTGCGGGTCGGCGGCCTTGCCGCCCCCAACGCGCTGGCGGTCCTGCCCATGGAAGGCTGCGATTCCAACCCGGACGGCTCCCCGAGCGAGCTGGTACGGCGCCGCTACCTGCGCCTCGCGGGCGGCGGGGCGGGGCTTTTGTGGTGGGAAGCCTGCGCTGTGGTGGAGGAGGGGCGCGCCAACGAGCTGCAGATGATGCTCACGCGTGATAACGCCGGGCAGTTCGCCGCGCTTCTTTCAGAGACGCAGGCAGAGGCCGCCCGCTTAAACGGCGCGGCGCACCGCCCGGTCAGCATCCTGCAGCTGACGCATTCCGGCCGCTACTGCCGCCCGTACGGCCACAGGCCTGCGCCGATCATCCCGCAGCACGACCCGCTCCTGGACCCCCGCTCCGGCGTTGCCCCGGACGCGCCGGTGGTGAGCGACTCTTATCTGGATGACCTGATCGGCAGCTACGCGCGTTCGGCCAGGCTGGCAATGGACGCCGGCTTCGACGGAGTGGACATCAAGAGCTGCCACCGCTACCTGCTGAGCGAACTGCTGGCGAGCCACACCCGTAAAGGACGCTACGGGGGCAGCTTTGAAAACCGTACCCGCCTGCTGCGCGAGGCCATCGACGCCGTCCGCCGCGAGACCGGGGAAGGCTTCCTCATCGCCTGCCGGTTCAACGTGTTCGACGCGCACCCCTATCCCTACGGCTTCGGCGCGGACCAAACGGACAGCTGGAAATTTGACCCGCGGGAGCCGATGGAGCTGGTGCGGATGCTGTGCGGCAAGGGCGTCGGGCTGCTGAGCAATTCCGCCGGCAACCCCTACTACATCTATCCGCAGGTGACGCGCCCCTTTGACCAGAGCAGCCTGGGCATCCCGGTGCCCGACGAGCACCCGCTGGAAAGCGTGGCTGTTCGAGTTCACCCGCATGATCCAGGCGGAGGCCGGGGAGGTGCCGGTGGTCGGCAACGGCTACACCTGGCTGCGCCAGTTCCTGCCCTACGCCGCGGCCGCGAACGTCGCTTCAGGCCACTGCCGCTTTGCCGGCCTGGGCAGGTCCAGCTTCGCCTACCCGGACGCCCCCCGGGACATCCTTGCGAAGGGCGCGATGGACCCGAAGAAGTGCTGCACCACCTGCTCCAAATGCACGCAGATCATGCGCGACCATGGCACGACGGGCTGCGTGATGCGCGACGCGAAGGTCTACGCGCCCCTGTTCAAGAGGTTCCGCAGGGAAGCGGAAGAGAGGGAGAAGGCATGAGCGCGTTTTTGAGCCGCGTCGGCCAGGTGATCGCCGAGGGGAAGACGGGCTTCTTCACGCGGGAAGTGCCCCCGCCCAAAGAAGATGAAGCGGTCGTCCGTGTCCGCGCCAGCGCCCTGTGCGGAAGCGACCTTCACACCTTCCGGGCCAAACATCCCAGCGTCCCCTTGCCCTCCACCATCGGGCACGAGTTTTCCGGGGACATCACGGCCCTGGGCGGCGCGGTGCAAGGCCTGCGCGTGGGCGACCGCGTCACGGCGGAACCCTGCGAGGCCTGCGGCGCGTGCGAGGCCTGCCGGCACGGGGAATACGGTTCCTGCGACAAGCTGAGCTTCATCTACCGCCGGGGCGACGGCGCGATGGCGGACTACATCACGCTCAAGGCTTCCAGCGTGTTCAAGCTGCCGGAAGCCCTCAGCTACGAGGCGGGGGCGCTGATCGAGCCGACAGCCGTCGCGGTGCACGCGGCCCGCCGGGCGGACGTACGCATCGGAGAGACGGTGCTGGTCATCGGCGCCGGCGCGATCGGGCTGCTCACCGCCGCCGTCTGCAAGCGCATGGGCGCATCGGAGATCATCGTGACGGATACGGACGCCTTTAGGCTGGACATGGCCAGGGCGCTGGGCGCGACCCGCACGGTGGACGCGCGGCTCGGGGAGAGCCTCGGGGACGCTGTGAAGGAGGCCACGGAAGGCCGGGGCGTGGACAAGTCCTTTGAGTGCGTGGGCCGGGAACAGACCTTCGTGCAGGCGATGTCGCTGCTTCGAAAGAAAGGGCTGGCCACGGTGGTGGGGATCTTCGAACAAAAGGAGATCACGATCCCCGTCATGCGCATCGTCAACAATGAGCTGCGCGTGCAGGGCTCGCAGGGCTACTGCTGGGACTTCCCCATCGCGCTGGGGCTGGCCGCGGACATCGGGCTCGACCGGCTGGTCACCCACCGCTTCCCGCTTTCGAAACTGCAGGAGGCGCTGGAAACCGCCTCGGACCGTTCCGTCCCGTCCGTCAAGGTGCTGCTCATGCCGGATCAGGAGGAGGAAGCGTAAATGAGGAAAACGGCCATCGTCACCGGGGGCAGCCGGGGCATCGGCCTCGCCATCGCCAGGCGCCTGGCGGAGGACGGCTTCAACATCGCCGTGATGGCGACGCGGGAGCCCGCAGCCCACCAAAGGAGCGTGGAGGAGATCAGGAGCCGGGGCGCGGAGGTGTTCTACGTCCAGGGCAGCGTGGATCAGGCCGCGGACCGCCTGCGCCTGGTGGAGGAAACGGTCAGGACGTTCGGGGCCATCGACGTGCTGGTGAACAACGCGGGCGTGGGACCAAACGTGCGCAGCGACCTGCTGGACATGACGGAGGAAAGCTGGGACCGCGTGATCAACATCAACACAAAGGGCAACATGTTCCTCACGCAGGCCGTGGCGCGGCAGATGCTCAAACAGAAGCAGACGGGGGAAAAGCGGGGCACCGTCATCAATGTCAGCTCCTGCTCCGCGGCGGTGTCCTCCGTCAACCGGGGCGAGTACTGCGTGTCGAAGGCGGGCGTGTCCATGCTGACCCTGCTGTACGCCGACCGGCTGGCCCGCGAGGGCATCCTGGTGCACGAGGTGCGCCCGGGCGTCATCCTGACGGACATGACCAGCGGCGTAAAGGAGAAGTATGACGCGCTGATCGCGGCGGGCGCCTTTCCCCTCGCACGCTGGGGCACGCCGGAGGACGTCGCCAACGCGGTCTCGACGCTCGCGGGCGACGACTTCCTGTACTCAACAGGCAATTTCTACGATGTGGACGGGGGCTTCCACATCAGGCGCCTGTGAGGGGGGCCGGACGATGAGGGAAGGCCGCGCTGCCGTTGGCGCGTTCACGCTGCCCGTGCATTCGCTCAACACCGTCGTCGTGGGCACGGGCGCGGCCGGGTACAACGCGGCGGACCGCCTGTACGGTTTCGGCCAGCGGGACGTCGCCATCGTGACGGAGTACGTGCTGGCCGGGACCTCCCGCAACACCGGCAGCGACAAGCAGACCTATTACAAGCTGACGCTCTCGGGCGACGAGCCCGACAGCGTACGTGACATGGGGCAGACCCTGTTTTCCGGCCAGTGCGTGGACGGCGACCTGGCTTTGTGCGAAGCGGCGCTGTCAGCGCAGTGCTTTTTTCGACTCGTCGAGCTCGGCGTCCCCTTCCCCAGGAACCGATTCGGCGAATATGTCGGCTACAAGACGGATCACGATCCGCGCCGCCGCGCCACCAGCGCCGGCCCCTACACCTCCCGCAAAATGACGGAGTGCCTGCAGGCGGCTGTGGAGGCAAAGGGCATCCGCGTCTTTGACAGGATGCAGGCCGTGCGGATCCTGAGCGACGGCCGCAAGGCTTTCGGCCTGCTTTGCCTGGACCTGGACCGGCTCAGGGACGCGCCGGATGCCTTTGCCCTGTTCAACTGCAAGAACATCGTGTGGGCAACGGGCGGGCCGGCGGGGATGTACCTGGACAGCGTATATCCGCAAGGGCACTACGGCGCCACGGGGCTCGCCTTCGAGGCAGGCGCCGCCGGCCGCAACCTGACGGAGTGGCAGTACGGGCTCGCCTCCCTGCGGCCGCGCTGGAACGTGTCGGGCACCTTCATGCAGTGCCTGCCCCGCATGGTTTCCACGGACGCCCGGGGCGGGGACGCGCGCGAGTTCCTGGACGGCTTCTTCCAGAATAGGGGGGAGCAGCTGTCGAACCTGTTCATGAAGGGGTATCAGTGGCCCTTCGACGTGCGCAAGGCCGCGGGCGGCTCCTCCCTGATCGACATCCTGGTCTACATCGAAAGCGCGAAGGGCCGCAGGGTCTTCCTGGATTTCCGCCGCAACCCGGGCGGGGAGGAGATCGATTTCGGGGGCCTGTCGCCCGAGGCCCACGCGTATCTGCGGAAAGCGGGCGCCTGTTTCGGGACGCCCCTGGAGCGCCTTTCGCACATGAACCGGCCCGCCGTGGACTTTTACCTGGACAAAGGCGTCGACCTGGCCCAGGAACCGCTGGAGATCGCCCTTTGCGCGCAGCACAACAACGGAGGCCTCGCCGTGGACTGCTGGTGGCGGACCAGCCTGGAGGGCCTGTTCGCGGCGGGCGAGGCGGCCGCGAGCCACGGCGTCTACCGCCCCGGAGGCAGCGCCCTGAACGCGGGCCAGGCGGGCAGCCTGCGCGCTGCCCAGTGCATCTGCGCCCACGGACGGGGCGAACCGCCGGAGGAGGAGACCTTCGGCCGGATGGCCGGGCCGCAGGCGCTGGAGATCCTGGAGCTGTCGAAGGCCCTGCTGGGCGGTGAAGACAACGTCAGGACGCGCCGTGAAGGGGCTGCCCGACGCATGAGCCTCGTCGGGGGCCCTGTCCGCAGCGGGGAGGGCATCAGCGAGGCCCTCCGGCAGGTGCGCCGGGAGCTTGCAGGCTTCGCGGGCGACGTGCGCGCGGGCGCTCCCGCCGGACTGGGGAGGGCGCTGCGGCTCAGGGACACGCTGCTGGCCCAGGAAGCCTACCTGTGCGCCATGGAAGACTATCTTGGGCGTGGCGGGAAAAGCCGCGGCAGCGCCCTGTACACGGACCCCTCGGGGTCGAAGCCGCATCCGGGGCTCCCGGAACTGTTCGCCTTCACCCTGGACGACGGCAGCCGCGGCGGCTTGACGCAGGAGCTGCGCCGCGGCGAGGACGGGTACGCGTGCGCCTGGCGCGAGGTGCGGCCCATCCCGGAGGACGACGATTTTTTCGAGAACGTATGGCGGGCGTTCCGGGAGCACGGGGGCGTTGTTAGTGAGTAGTGAATAGTAGTTAGAAGAAGGGAACAGGGAGTAGCGTGCAGAGTGCTGCGTGCAGAATGCAGCGTGAAGAGTGAGCTGTGCGGAGAGTGGAACGGAAATGACAGACCAAGGGGGAGTGATCGAGCGGCTGTCGCTGATCGGCGTGGTCCCGGCGCTGAGGGTGGAGGACGCACGGGATGCCGCGCCGCTGTGCGGGGCGCTGGCCCGCGGCGGCCTGGATAACTGGGTGGATTCTCCCTCCGGCTTTAAGG
>CAZLYF010000182.1:0-5506 GCA_964563725.1 uncultured Oscillospiraceae bacterium | reverse complement strand
CCTTCCATATTCTGTCATTCTGACGCCTTTGGAATGCTCGTTTCGTAACACTCTGACGGTTCTCTGTGATTTCAGAAACACAGAGAACCGTCCCCTGTGTTTTCGCGGCGTCGTTTACAAATCGATGTCCTCGGATCGGGTCAGCCTGAAGAACAGCAGCAGCGACACGACCATTGTGACCGTCAGGATCGTCGACAGGGCCGCCGCCGTGCCGTAACCGCCCCGGCTGATTTCCTGGAAGATCGTGACCGTCATGGTCTGCGTTTTTCCGGTATACAGCATCAGGGTCGACGACAGCTCATTGATGATGGTGATCCACGACAGGATCGCGCCCGAGATGATGCCCGACATCATCACAGGCATGGTGACCTTGAAGAAGGTCCGCATGGCCCCGTACCCAAGGCTCGCGGACGCCTCCTCGATGCTGGGGCTGATCTGCCTGAGGATGGCGGCACTGGACCTGACCGTATAGGGCATGCGCCTGATCACGTAGGAGATGATGATGATCGCCGCCGTACCGCTGAGCACCAGCGGCCCCTTGTTGTAGGTCATCAGCAGGATCAGGCCGAATATCGTGCCCGGGATCACGTAGGGGAACATGATGAATACGTCCAGAAAGCGCGAAACCAGGTTTTTCCTGCGCGCTGACAGATATGCGAACAGCGTGCCCAGGACCACGATGATCAGGATCGCGATGATCGCGAACTTGAAGGTGTTGAGGATGGACGACAGCGACCGGGTGAAGGTGGTCACGTAGCTGCTGATGCCGTATCCCTCTGCCCACATCATCCCCTTCGTATTGCGGAACGAGATGATGATGATGTACAGCTGGGGCAGCGTCGACAGGAAGACCACCAGGTACACGTAGGCGTGCGCCAAAACGTTGGGCAGCCCGCGCAGCTGCCTGGGCTGAGGCGGGTTCAGCATGCTCATGGTGGTGCTGCGGCGGCTGCTGAACCATTTTTGCATAAGGAAGACGATCGCCGCGATCAGCATCATGATTAGCGCAACCGCCGAGGCAAAATACGCGTTGGTGCCCGTTTCGCTCACCCATTCCTGATAGATGATGACGGGCAGTGTGTTGTAGCCTTCGCCGATCAGCCTGGGCGTGCCGTAGTCCGCGAACGCGCGCAGGAAAACGATGGTCGCTCCGGCCAGGATGGTGGGCAGCACCAGGGGCAGGCTGACCTTCATCACCTTGCGGATGCCGTGGTATCCAAGGCTTTCCGCCGCTTCGCCCAGCGACGCGTCCACCTTTTTGAGCGCTCCCTTGGTGTACATGTAAATATAGGGGTAAAGCTTGAGAACAAAAACCAGCAGGATGCCGCCAAAGCCGTAGATACTGGGCAAACGGATGCCCAGCGCGTCCCTGAAAAAGGTTGTGATGGCTCCGTTTCGCCCGAGCACCAGGATCCAGGAGTACGCCCCCAGAAAGGGAGGCGAAAGCATGGAGATGATGATCAGGATATCCGTAAGCCGCCTGCCCTTGATCTTGAAGGCGCTGGAGATGTAGGCCAGGGGGACGCCGATGGCGATGACCAGCACCGTGGCGCTGAGCACCACGGAAATGCTGTTGGTCATGCTCCTTGTGTAGTAGGGGCGCGAGAAAAACTTGATGATGTTGTCCAGCGTGAAGGCGCCTTCCCTGTTCTGAAACGCGTACAGGATCATCTGGGCAACCGGCACGATCAGGAACAGGCCAAACGTGATCATCGAAACGATGCTGACCAGGCTCCAGAAGTCGAAGCGTACCCCCTTTTTAGGAAGCATTGCTCAGCACCCCCTCCATCAG
Organism: uncultured Oscillospiraceae bacterium; assembly: GCA_964563725.1. GTDB lineage: Bacteria > Bacillota > Clostridia > Christensenellales > Aristaeellaceae > CAZLYF01. Next base: position 3,714 of record CAZLYF010000182.1, on the reverse strand, counting down.
GGTCACGCCGGTTTCGGGGTGAAACACGTTGGCCCGCTGCACGTTGACCGTGAGATATACGTCGTCCCCCGCGCTGTGGATGCGCTCCACGGTGGTGGCGTCGACCGTCACTTCAGCGGGTTCGCCGCCGCCCAGGTCAATGCGGTAGTTGATGTACCTTCCAAGGAAAAGCTTCACCAGCACGCGGCCCTTCATGCCCTGCTCCGGGCTGGTGAACACAAACTCCTCCGGCCTGACATACACGTGCACCGCGTCGCCTTTGCGCAGTTGTTTCAGGACGGGCACCACGATCGGATGCCCGTTGTCAAGGGCGATCCCCGTCTTGCCGCCCTGCCATTCAGTCACCCTGCCCGCGAAGTGATTGGAATGGCCGATGAAATCCGCGACAAACGTGCTGTGCGGCCGCTGGTAGATCCTTTCGGGCTCATCGACCTGCAGGATATCGCCGCGGCTCATCACCCCGATGCGGTCGGATATCGCCAGCGCCTCTTCCTGATCATGCGTCACATAAATGGTGGTGATGCCGATGTCCTTCTGGATCTCGCGGATGGCTTCTCGCATTTCCAGGCGCAGCTTCGCGTCCAGGTTGGAGAGCGGTTCGTCCATCAGCAGCACCTGGGGCTTCACGACGATCGCCCTGGCCAGCGCGACCCGCTGCTGCTGCCCGCCGGAGAGCTTCTCCGGGTAGCGGTCCCTGTAGGGGGCGATCCTCACGGTTTCCATGATGCTTTCGACCCGTCGGGCGATCTCAGGCCTGCTCAGCTTCTTGTTTTTCAGGCCGTACTCGATGTTGCGGTAGACGGTCATGTTGGGAAAGATGGCGTAGTTCTGGAACACCATGCCGAAGTTGCGCTTGTATACGGGGATGTCGTTCACGACCCGCCCGTCGAAGGAGATGGTCCCCGCCTCGATCGAGTTGAAGCCCGCGATCATCCTGAGCAGCGTGGTCTTGCCGCAGCCGGAGGGCCCCAGAAGGGTAAACAGCTCGCCGCTCCTGATCAGCGCGCTCAGGTCCCTGATCACCACGTTGTCGTCATACTGCTTTTTCACATGCTGGATTTCAATCGATACAGCCAATGTTTTCTCGCTCCATGCCGGGTCCCTGTCGGGCCCTTCGCGCCCATGGCCTGCCATGGGAAAAGCGGTCGTCTTGGCGCCACACAGCGCCTGCCTCCCTCCCGCTGTCGCGGCGAGGGAGGCAGGGCTTCCGTCAGCGCGTCAGAAACTCGTCCAAATGTCCTGGAACATGGTCTTGATGTCAGACGAGGAGACGTTGTCGGGGTAGGGGATGGTGACCAGCTCTTCCGTGGCGGCGCGGCCCGGCGTTGTCATGACGACGTCTGTGCGCGCGGGACGGACGTTCAGGTCCGCCTCCATGGCCGTCTGGCACTCAAAGGACGTGACAAAGTCCACAAACAGCCGGGCGTTGAAGGTGTTGGCCCCGCCCTTGATGATGCCGGTGTTGCTGGTGCGGAGGGTGATGCCCTCCTTGGGATACACCGCGAATACGTCGGCGCCGTCTTTCATGTAGGAAATGGTTTTGTCTTCATTGGTCAGGCCGACGGGGTACTCGCCCTCGACGACGTTTTTGTACGCAGCCGAGGAACCGCTGGCCAGCTTGCCGTCAAGGTTTTTCAGGAAGGAGCGGGCGAAGTCCCAGCCGTCATCGATCTTGCCGGTGGGCGACATCGCGGCCAGCATGTTGATCAGGGCCTCCATCGCGGAGGAGGAATCGGCAGGGCTGGCATAGGAGATCTTGCCCTTCAGGCGCTCGTCGGCCAGCGAGCCCCAGCCGTCCACCGTGACGCCCAGCTCCTCGATCATGGTCTTGTTCACGATGATGCTGTTGACGTTGACGTAGCAGGGGGTGTACAGGTTGTCCTCTGGCACGAAATCCGGGAACAGCTTGTCCAGGTTGACGGTGGCGTAGGGAAGGACCATATCGGCGATGCCCCTGTATGTGGTTCCGCCGCCGCTCATGAGCACATCGCCATAGGGGTTGTCCTTTTCCGCGGTGATGCGGCTTGCCAGCTCGCCGGTGCCTCCGCTGACGATCTCGACATTGATGTTGGGGTACTTCTCATTGAACATGCCGACGATCAGCTCATACTCCGTCGCGCTGGCGGCCGTGTACAGCACCAGGGAATCCGTGGGTTCGGCAGCCGGCTCGGCCAGGACCGCGGACAAACTCAGAAGCATGGCCAGGGCTGTCAGGATCGTGATCAGTCGTTTCATTGTACTTCCTCCTTCTGTTTGTTCAGGGTATCCTTCTACAGCCTGTCCGGCTGATAGAAACAATCAAGGCTGATGGGGCCCCGGTATCCGCCGGTCGCGCAGCGGTCCGGAAAGCGCCGGGACAAGCTTCCCGCGTATCAATGCCGTCCCTATGATCGACTGGCCACGACAGTCGGCTTGCCCTACGCGGAGGCAACCCCAATCGGCTGCCTTTTCCCCCGGCGCCTGCTGGATTTCGTTATCAGATAAGCACATATTTGCGGTTGTGTCAATACTTGGGGATGGGACGGTTTGCGCGGGAACAATGGCGGTTTCTTGATGTTTCTTGCATATCGTAGCCATTCTCTTGCAGGCATCGTCAGCCCGGCGCAACGGGAGCCGGATCAAACGGGCATGCAACGACTCACATTGCGGACAGCCTTTCCCGCAAGGCTTCCTGGAGGACCTGGCTGTGATTGAGCCCGGCCGCCTCCGCCGCTTTCTTGAGCCAGGCTGGGATGGACACGTTGGTCCGGACGGAGCGGTTGTCCATTTCATGCCTGAACAGGTCTGGATATACGGTCACAGCGACCAGCAAAACACCTTCGGGAAGGTCCGCGAACGGCGGTTTTGACGGCTTGGGAAGCGGATCCCCATCCTCTTCCAGCCCCCAGAGGTGGAGCCCCAGCGCTTTTTGCGCGTTGGCTAGCGATTCATCGAAGCTGTCACCTTTGCTATTTCCTGATCAGGTGGAAGGAAAACCCGGCGATCTCGTCCTCCAGATAGACGAAAGCCGGCTTGCCTTCCTCCCCGGTCATCAGCGTTGCCATATCGAAGCGGAAACCGCGCCTAGACAGGTGCCATATCGCGCGCTCCACGCTGCCGCAGGCCAGGGCGAGGTGGCCCCGGTTGCCGCGGTTCATGAGCTTCATGACTTCCAGCTGCTCACCAACGTACACGGCCCTGTCGCTTTCGGGCTGGACGGGCCAGCCCGTGAGCAGGCTCAGCCTCTCAGCGGCCTCCCTGGCCCGGGCGGGGTCCTCGCAGTTGATACCCACATGGCGGATCTCAAAGCCCAGCGCAAACCGCACGGCTTCCCGTGCCAGGCGCTCGACCCGCGCCCAGTCCTTGGCCGCAACGGCATCCTCCGGCGCCATCCAGCTGCCGGCGCAGGCAACTACCCTGGGATGATCCAGATAGGCGGAAAGGTTTCCGGGCCCGATCCCCCGGCGGGGATGAAGCGCAGCTCACTGTAGGAAGCCGCCAGCGTCCCGATCCGCTCAAGGCCCCCCAGCGCTTCCGCGGGGAAGAACCTGACGGTCCTGATGCCCCTTTCCAGCGCAGTCTCGATGTCCGTCCTGTTTGAGCAGCCTGTCAGGACGGGATACCCCTTGTCCAGGCAATGGTCCAGCATCCTCAGGTTGAGCCTGGGGGTGACCATGTAGTCCGCTCCGGCTGCCCAGGCACGGTCCGCATGGGCGCAGCCAAGCACCATGCCCG
>CAZLYF010000181.1:0-5525 GCA_964563725.1 uncultured Oscillospiraceae bacterium | reverse complement strand
CTTCTCCATCCCGATTATATCTCTTCAGCGCCGAAAATGGAAGGGGCGGGCAGGCGGCACTGATGGATGGGGGAAGCAAAAAAAATGGCAGGCCTTGCCTGCCGTTGGGAGCGCCTGAAACCGCTCAAAGCATTTCGATGATGCACATCTCCGCGGCGTCGCCCCGCCTCGGGCCCAGCCTGCTGATCCTCGTGTAGCCGCCGGCGCAATCCTTCTGGGCGTTGCGGGCGCGATACTTCGGGCCGTAGTCGCGGAACAGCTTCTCAACCAGCGGATGCCTGTTGTCCTTCGTGCGCTCCTTGTATTCGGATTTGGACTCGTCCTTCTTCTTGATTTCCTGAAAATCGTACAGGTAGGCCATCAGCAGCCGCCGGGCATGGAGCTTGGAAGGCGCGTCGTTGACGACGTCGATGGCAACGATCTGCCCCTTCTCGTTATGATACTCCTTTTTGGCTCCGACGGTCCGGTCATGCTCGCGGATCGCCAGCGTGACCATCTTTTCCGCGATGCTGCGGATCTCCTTCGCCCTTGCCAGGGTGGTTTCAATCCGGCCGTGCCAGAGCAGGCTGCTGACCTGATTGCGCAGAAGGGCTTTGCGCTGGTCGCTCGTCAGGTTGAGCTTGCGTTGTGATGCCATGTGGATCGATCCTCCTTCGCGCCGCTTTGGGCAGCGGTCATGCTTCCGGCTGGCGCAGGGACAGGCCCAGGAGGGTCAGTTTCTGCTCGACCTCTTCAAGGCTCTTCTTTCCCAGATTGCGCACTTTCATCATATCTTCCTGGTTTTTCTGGACCAGTTCGCCGACGGTGTTGATCCCCGCGCGTTTGAGGCAGTTGAACGCGCGCACAGACAGATCGAGTTCTTCGATCGTCATCTCCAGGCTGTTTCCGCTCCCTGCCTCGTCGGGCTCCTGCTCGGCGGGTTCGCGCGAGCGCTCAGTCAGGCCTGTGAACAGGGTCAGCTGTTCCGTCAGGATCTTGGCCGCCATGCCGATGGCTTCCTCCGGGCTGAGGCTGCCGTTGGTCCATACCTCCAGAACCAGCTTGTCGTAGTCCGTGATCTGGCCGACGCGCGTATCCTCGACGAGGTAGTTCACCTTTTTCATCGGGGTGAAAATGGAGTCGATGGGAATCTCCCCGATGGGCATCGGATTGGACTTGTTTTTTTCCGCGGGCACGTACCCGCTCCCTTTTTTGACGTTCATGCGCATGCGCAGCCGCGCATCCTTGCCGAGCGTCGCGATATAGAGCTTCGGATTGACGATCTCCACGTCGCTGTCCGTGCGGATGTCTGCCGCGGTCACCTCGCAGGGGCCTGAGGCGTCGATCTCCACGGTCTTGGTCTCGTCCGAGTAGGACCGGATCGTCAGCTCCTTGAGGTTCAGGATGATCTCGGTCACGTCTTCCTTGACGCCGGGGATGGTGGAAAACTCATGCTGGACGCCTTCGATATTGACGCTGGTCACGGCGGCGCCGGGCAGGGAGCTCAGCAGCACGCGACGGAGGGCGTTCCCCAGCGTGTGCCCAAACCCGCGCTCCAGCGGTTCCACGACAAAACGGCCGAAAAACTCGTCTTCCCTGGAACCGGTGTACTCGATGCGGGTTTCTATACCTACGTTCACGGCTTATGCCCCTCCTAAACAACAATCGTCCGGCCGGATGGAAAAACCGGCTGCGTCAGCGCGAGTAGAATTCGACGATCATGTTCTCCTGCAGGGCGAAATCGATGTCTTCGCGCGCGGGGAGGGCCACGACGGAGGCTGTCAGCCCGTCGGCATTGAAGGAGAGCCACTTGGGCAGGATGCGGGCCGTCCCTTCCCTGGCAGCCTTGAAATGGACCATCTCCCTGCTTCGCGCGCGGACCGTGATCACATCGTTGATATCCACGCAGTAGGACGGGATGTCTACCTTGCGGCCATTGACAAGAAAATGTCCATGGTTGATCAGCTGTCTTGCGAAGGGACGCGAGGAGGCAAGCCCGGATCTGTATACGACGTTGTCAAGCCTGCGCTCGAGGAGCTGCAGGAGATTTTCGCCCGTGACGCCTTTGAGGGCGAGCGCGCGGTCATAGGTGTGCTTGAACTGCGACTCCATGAGGCCGTAGGCGCGGCGAGCCTTCTGTTTCTCCCTCAGCTGGGTCCCGTATTCGCTCATCTTCCGCTGCCGCGCCTGGCCGTGCTGGCCCGGGGGCGTCGGCCGCTTGCCGACCGCGCATTTCTGGGAGAAACATTTTTCCCCCTTGAGGAAAAGCTTTGTGCCCTCCCGGCGGCACAGCCGGCATACGGATGCAGAATATCTAGCCATTGGCGATCCTCCTCATTACACCCTTCTGCGCTTGGGCGGGCGGCAGCCGTTGTGCGGGATGGGCGTCACATCCTTGATCAAACTGACTTCAAGACCGGCCGTCTGCAGGGAACGGATGGCCGCCTCGCGTCCCGACCCGGGCCCCTTCACAAACACGTCGACGGTGCGGAGGCCAAACTCGGTCGCCGCCTTCGCTGCCGTTTCCGCCGCCATCTGCGCGGCGAAAGGGGTGGATTTCTTGTTGCCGCGAAAACCCATCCCGCCCGACGACGCCCAGCTGAGGGCATTGCCGGCGGTGTCGGTGATGGTGACAATGGTGTTGTTGAACGACGATTTGATATGCACGACGCCGCGCTCGACAAGCTTCTTTTCGCGGCGCTTGCGCGTGACCTTCTTCAGGTTCGCTTTAGGTGCCATACATCGATCTCCTTCTTGCCTCATTCAGGAGGCGCTTCCGTCAGCTGGCCCTATTTGGCAGCGGGGACCTTCTTTTTGCCGGCCACCTGCTTTTTCGGCCCTTTGCGCGTGCGGGCGTTCTGTTTGGTGTTCTGCCCGCGCACAGGGAGGCTCTTGCGGTGACGGACGCCCCTGTAGCAGCCGATCTCGACCAGACGCTTGATATTCAGGGAAACTTCCCTGCGCAGATCGCCTTCGGACTTCACATGGTGCTCGATATACTCGCGCAGCTTGCTGATGTCGGTTTCAGACAACTCCTTCACGCGGGTATCGGGATTGATTTCGGTTTCGGCCAGTATCTTCCGGGACAGGGCCGGACCGATCCCGAATATGTACGTCAGGCCCACTTCCACGCGCTTTTCCCGTGGCAGGTCAACACCCGCTATACGTGCCATGCTGTGGTCACACCTCCAAATAATTCGCTTCGCTTCCCGCCGTCACACGGAGCGGGAAGAGCCCGGATCTGCCAGAATGCGCCGCGTGGTCCCGGCCTGCGCCGGGCAGCCGCCCACGCGGCCGCTCTCAGGGGTTTCAGCCCTGTTTCTGCTTATGCTTGGGATTCTCGCAGATCACCATGACGTTTCCCTTGCGCTTGATGATCTTGCATTTCTCGCACATGGTCTTCACCGACGGACGTACCTTCATAAGGAATCCCTCCCTGCCTGCAATCGATGCCCGGAAAAAATCAGTTCTTGCTGCGCCAGGTGATTCGGCCGCGCGTGAGGTCATACGGGGAAAGCTCGATCGTTACCCGGTCGCCCGGATATATCCGGATGAAATTCATCCTCATCTTCCCGGATATGTGCGCCATGATGCGATGCCCGTTGGGGAGCTCCACCTGGAACATCGCGTTGGGCAGCGCCTCGATCACCTTTCCTTCGATTTCGATGATATCACTTTTGGACAAACACACGGCCCTCCTTCATCGGCAGCGTCGGCTGGCTGGTCGCTTTCTTCAGTCACCCGCAGGATGCCCTTTCTGATATCGCTGTTAAGGAGCCTTCCGGACTCATTAAGCGCGATGAGCTCCTGCAGCTCGCGCCCGATGGGCTGAAGATGCTTCCTGCGCTTCTTTTTGGGGCGTTCCAGCTTCCTCAGGTCCCCGTCGCAGATCACGACAAAATCAGCGTCCACCTCGTATAATACCATAAACAGCCGGCCCTTGTCACGACCTTTTTTAGAAATGGCGACGATTCCTTTGCGCAATTCCGGTTTCAATCAGCTTACCCCGCCCGAAGAGCGTTCTTCCCCGACGGGGAAAGAGTATCCCGGAAGCGTGAGGATCTCCGGCAGGCCTCCGGTGACCGCGATCGTGTGTTCGTAATGCGCGCAGGGGGAGTGGTCGCTGGTTACCACCGTCCAGCCGTCCTCCTTCTCGAACACCTGCCAGCCGCCCAGGGCGATCATGGGTTCCACAGCGATCGTCATTCCGCCCTTCAGCCTGATGCCGTGACCGCGTTCTCCGGTATTGGGAACGGAAGGGTCTTCATGCATCTCCCTTCCGATGCCATGGCCCGTGAGGGCGCGTATCACGCCGTAGCCGTGGCTCTCCGCAAGGTCCTGGACCGCGTGGCCGATATCGCCCAGCCTGTTTCCCGCCACCGCTGCCCTTGCTGCTGCGAAAAAGCAGGCCTCCGTCACGTCGATGAGCTGCTGAAGCTCGGCCCCGATTTCCCCGATGCCGACCGTGAAGGCGCTGTCAGCGTGCCAGCCGTCGAGGACCAGTCCGCAATCGACGCTGACGATGCTGCCTTCCCTGAAGGCGACATCTTCCGAGGGGATCCCATGCACCACCTCGTCGTCAATGGAGATGCACACGGAAGCCGGGTAGCCCCTGTAGTGGAGGAAGGAAGGCACCGCGCGGGCTTTCCTGATCATCTCCTCGGCGTAGGCGTCAAGGGCGGCCGTTGATTCGCCTTCCCTGATCGCGCTTCTGATCCTGCACATCACATCATGCAGCAGATGCCCGGCGCTTCGCATCCTGGCGATCTGTGCGGGGCTTTTGATCGTAATCATCGCCCGTCTATACCCAGCGCCTGAAGGACCTTCGAGTAGTTGTCATCCACGCTTCCCACGCCTGATACAGGGCGGAGCAGGCCTTTCTCCCGGTAGTAGGCGACCAAAGGCTCCGTCTGCGCCCGGTACACGTTGAGCCGGTTGAGGATGGTCTGGGGCTGGTCATCCTTGCGGACGACCAGTTCGCCGCCGCAGTCAGGGCAGGTATGAGGGTCCGCGAGCTTTGACAGGTGATGGATGCCATTGCAGGAAGCGCAGATCCTGCGCCCGCCGAGCCTGGAAAGAACCACTTCGTCGGGGACCTCAATGTCCAGGACCGCATCGATGGCGGCGAAACCCGAAAGGGCTTCCGCCTGGGGAACTGTCCTCGGGAAGCCGTCGAGGATGAAGCCCTTGCTGCAGTCGTCCCTCGCGAGCCTTTCCCTGACCATGCCCACCACGACCTCGTCGGGGACCAGTTCACCGGCGTCGATGTGCCCTTTGGCGCGCGCCCCGAGCCCGGTGCCCAGACGGATCGCCTCGCGCAGCATGTCTCCCGTCGAGATCTGGGGGATGGAAAGCCGGCGCATCAGCCTGGACGCGTGGGTGCCCTTGCCAGCGCCGGGCGGCCCAAGAAAAATCAGGTTCATCGTCTCTCCCTCTGCGGCTCCCGCCGCTGCTCCGGCCTCGGTGACGGGTCCGTCTTCACGGCAGGGGGCTCACAGGAAGCCCTTGTAGTTGCGCATCACGAGGTTGGCCTCGATCTGGCGGAC
>CAZLYF010000180.1:0-5527 GCA_964563725.1 uncultured Oscillospiraceae bacterium | reverse complement strand
ATCTCCGAGATGGCTGTCAGCGGCGGGTGAGCAGGATGAAGGAACTTGAGGGGTACCGGAAGAAGATCCACGCGCTGCCGCCGGGCGCGGAGGCAGCTGAAGCGGAGGCCGAAAAGGAGGATTCCCTCTCGGTATCGGTGTCCGGGGGCGCCTTTTGCGGCGCGTCCGCTTCCTGCGTGACAGAACTGTTTGTCCGCGTCACCGCCGGCGGGACCGGCATGGCATATACGCAGGACCTTGAGGAAGACCCCCTGGACGTCATGGGCCGGGCCATGCAAAACAGCGCCTTCTCGGAGGCGTCGGCGCCCGAGCCCATGAACGGCCCGGGCCAGCAGGGCCTTCAGGAGAAAGAGCCTAAGCACAGCGGCGTTCCGGAGATGAAGCAGCGGGCCCTTGAGATTGAGCGCTTCCTCGCCGGCCGCGCGGGCAGACCCTCCTTAAGCAAGGTCACCCTGTATGAGACGATCCGCACGACGGGGCTGGTCAACTCCCGCGGGCGCGACATGAGCTCCTCCCGCATGAGGTGCGGCGCCCAGGCGCTGCTCGTACGGGAGAGGGGCGGACACCGCCATGTGTTTGAGGAGCAGCTCACCGCGCGCGGCCTATGTGGGATCACTGAGACGTATTTTCTTGAGCAGCTTGGCAAATGGGAAGCCGCGCAGCTGCCGGAGACCGGCGTGGCGGCGGGGGAATACCGGGCGGTGCTGGACGCCTCCGTGGCCTGCAATATCCTTGCCACGGCCTGGCAGATGTTTTCCGGCCCCCTGTATCTGTCGGGCGGCACGGCGCTTGCCGGGAGGCTTGGCGAAAAGGCCTTTTCCAGCGCCGTGACCCTCAGGGACCTGCCGGACCTTGGCGAAAGCGGTTTCAGTTTTCCCTTCGACTGCGAGGGGAGCGCCTGTTTCGCCGTCCCGCTTGTTACCCGGGGGAAGCTGACGGGCCTGCTGCACACGCTGTCTTCCGCCCGTGAGATGGACGTGCCGCCCACGGGAAACGCAGGCAGGAAGACGCTGCTGAGCGGGAGCGTCCACACAAGGACCGCCGCCATGCCCAGGAACTTCCTGCTGGCGCCGGGCGGGGCGGCCCGGGAAAGCCTGCTGCGTGAACTGGGGGACGGGCTGTACGTGTTTGAGTCTTTCGACGTGTTCCATTCCATCAACATCGCGTCGGGCCGGTTCGCGATCCCCTGCAGGGCCGTCGCGGTGCGGGGCGGCCGGCCTTGCGGGACCGCCGGCGGCCTGACCATGAATGGCAGCGTCCCCGAGCTGCTCGCCTGCGTGGAGCGCGCCGCGGACGACGTAAAGGTGCTGCCCATGGTCATCCTCAACAGCTATGCAGTCGCCGCCCCTTCCCTGCTTGTCAGGCGCCTGCGGGTGGGCGGCTGAGCATCCGCGTTGCAAACGACAGGAAGGAGGCTCCCATGAGGCTCATCGAAGGGGAAGAAGTCAGGAGGCTGCTCAGCCCCCGTCAGTGCGTGGCGCTGATGCGGCAAGCGCTGGCCGGGCTGGAAACCGGGGAAAACGGGCAGCCGCAGCGGATGATCTGCACGATGCCCAACAGCGCGAAGTTCGGCTTCATGCCCGCTTTCGTAGGCAGCGGGCACTTCGGCGCCAAGGTCATCGCGGCCTATCCCCCCAATGCGGGGACAGGCTATCCGTCGCATATCGGGTATATCCTGCTGTTCGAGTCGCGGCACTGCAGCGTGCAGGCCCTGGTGGAGGCGGGGACGGTGACGGAGCTGCGCACGGGGGCGGTCAGCGCGGTCGCGACGGACCTGCTGGCCAGGAAGGACGCGCGGCGGCTGGCGCTCGTCGGGGCCGGGGCGCAGGCCCGCTCCCATGCCGCGGCGATCCTGTGCGTCCGGGAAATCGAAAGGATCTCCGTCTATGACCTGTCGCAGGACAGCGCGGAGAGATTCAGGGACGAAACGCAAGCGGCGCACGCCGTCCCGGTTGCCGTGTGCGCCTCGGCGGAGGAGGCCGTCCGGGACGCCGACATCGTCTGCACCCTCACCCCCTGCGGGGAGCCCTTCCTGTTCAGACACATGGTAAGGCCCGGGACCCATATCAACGCGGTCGGCGCGTTCACGCCCGCAAAAAGGGAACTGTCCTCCGACCTTGTCGCCGCCTCGAGCCTCTACGCGGACAGCGTCGAGGCCATGAAGAGCGAGAGCGGCGAATACCTCCTTGCGATGAAGGAAGGGTTGATCGCCGAGGGGCATATCGTCGGAACCCTTGGCCAGCTGATCCTGAACAAGGTCAGGGGACGCGTCCGCGAAGACGAGATCACCGTATTCGACGCGCTCGGCCTGGCGGTGGAGGACCTCGCCTGCGCCCGGTTCGTGTACGAGACCTCTGCCCGGCGGGAGAAGGCGGGGGGACAAGCGACGTGAAAGGCGGCGGGGAAGGCATGGACAGGGAACTGCCGTCGGTCCTCCTGACCGCGCGGCCGGCGGGCGGGGAAAGCCGGGTGGAACACATGGACCTCGGGTATCGTTTGGAGGGATTTTCCTACGGCGCGGGGGACGAGCTGTTCCGCGTCAATCTCATGACCGTGACGATCCCCTTCTGCCCGATGGAAGCATTGCGCGCCTGGGACGATCTGGGCGAGCTGCCGCTTTCGGACGCTGAAGAAGAAGCCTACCCGGTCAGGGCGCGGGCGTGGCGGGCAGGGCGCGCGCCCGCGGGCACGATCGGCATCTCCTACCGCATCACGCCGCGCGAGCTGCCGGAGGGATACCGGTCAAGCCCCTATTTCGATTTTCGAAACGAGGAGGGCGGCGCCAACGGCGCAGGCATCACCTTCCTCGCGACGGTCGCCTCCTGCGGGCCCTGCCGTCTCAGGTTTGAATGGGAACTTTCCCGCATGCCCGAGGGCTGCGCCGGGGTGAGTTCGCATGGCGAGGGCGCGTTTGAGTTAAGCGGCAAGCCGGCGCTCCTGGTCAATGCGTTTTACGCCGTCGGGCGTGTGCGCGCCCAGGAAGACGGGCGCTTCGGCTTCTACTGGTTTTCCGAGCCGGGCTTCGACCTCGGGGCCGTCGCCTCTTGGACGAGGCGGATGTTTGTAAAGATGGCGGCGTTCTTCCGCGACGGGGGAAAGCCCTACAGGATCTTTGTCCGCAGGGACCCCTTTGAGAAAAGCGGCGGCGGGACAGCCCTCCACCGGTCCTACATGTTTGGCTACAGCGATGCGATGCGCCCCTCGCTCGACGGCCTCAAGAACCTCCTCTGCCACGAAATGGCGCACAACTGGACCCGGATGAAGGACGAGCCCTACGGCGAGTGCACCTGGTACCTGGAGGGCGGCGCGGAGTACTACAGCGTGATGCTCCCGCTGCGCCTGAGGGAGATCACCCGCGCGCAGGCGCTTCACGAGATCCAGCGGAGGACGGACCAGTATTACCTGAGCCCCTTCAGGCAGCTGCCCAACAGGGAGGCGGCGGCCCGGAGCTGGACGGAGCGCAGGGCGCAGCGCGTCCCCTACGGCCGCGGCTTCTTCTATCTGGCGGGCCTGGACGCCCGCATCAGGCGGGCGACCGGCGGCCGGTCCGGCATCGACGAGGTGGTCCTTGAGCTCATCGGGCTGGGGGGCGAGGAGGGGAACTGCGGCAACGCGGATTTCATCCGCCTTGTCGAGGGCCTGTCCGGGCTGGACATCGCGGAGGAGTTTTCCCGTATGGCCGCGGGGGAGGCCTTCACGCCGGACCCGGAGAGCTTCGACGGCCTGTTTGGCCTTGAGGAGATCATGGGCAGGGAGGAAGACAGCGGGGAGCCGGCGCGGACCTTTGTCTGGAGCATCCGCGGGAAAGGCGGGAACGCCTATGGCGCATGACTTTGAGACCCTTGCCCAGGGGAGCCCGGCAAGCCTGTATGAAGCCTGCGTGCCGCCGGGGGTGCGGCGCCTCGGGAACGTGAGCTTTCTGGGCGCGGAGCCGCTGTATCCCGTCGCGTCCGTGATCAGGGAAGCGGTGGCCCGCATGGCCTCAAACGGCCGTTTCGGCTTTACGCTGACGGACGACGCCTACCGCGGCGCCGTCGTCCGCTGGATGCGGGAGGCGAGAGGCTTTGCGGCGGAGCCGGAATGGATCGTCCCCACGCTCGGGACGATCTTCTCCGTCGCCGTCGCCATCCGCCTCCTCACCGTTGAAGGGGAAGGCGTCATCGTGACCCCCCCTGTCTATTCCCGCTATGAGCAGGCTGCGTCGCGCCTGAACCGGCGCACGGTGAAGTGCCCCCTCGTCCTGAGGGAGGGGCGTTACCGAATGGACTTCCCATCCATCGGCAAAGCGATGGCCAGGGGGGACGCGAAGCTGTTCGTCCTGTGCAACCCGCACAATCCCATTGGGCAGATCTGGGACAGCGGGGACCTTCAGCGCCTTGCGTTCCTGGCGGGAAAGCACCGCGTCACGGTGTTCTCCGACGAGATCTTCGCGGAAAACAGCCTGAACGGGCGGGTTGCGCCCTCGTACCTGAGCATCCCCGGCGCTGCCGGGCGCTGCATCGTGGCCACCTCCCTGGGCAAGGCCTTCGGCACGACGGGCTTCAACCACGCCAACATGCTCATCCCCGACAGGCCCCTGCGGGAAGCCTTCGCCGACCGCCGGACCCGCGACCACTACGGAAGCATGGACCCCGTGGCCTACGAGTGCCTGCTGGCCGCCTATACGCCCGAAGGGCTGGACTGGCTCAGGGAGAGCAACCGGGTGATCGAGGGCAACATGGCGCTGGTGAAGGCGTTTTTTGCGCAGCGCCTGCCGCAGGTGCCGGTCCATGGGGGCGAGGGGAGCTATCTTCTCTGGATGGACTGGAGCCGGAGCTTTTCAAGCGAGGAAGAGTTGACCGCCTTCCTGTACGACGAGGCGGGCCTGCACCTGGACCCGGGCAGCCATTACGGCGAGACGCTCCGCGCTCGCATGAGCCTGGCTTGCCCGCGCCACGCGCTGGAAAAGGCCCTGGCGTCGCTGGGGCGCGCGCTGGACGGGCGCTGACGGGGGCAAACGCGCATCAACGAAGGCCGCCCCCCTGTACAGAGGGGCGGCCTTCGTTTCGGGCTTTCAGAGGGGCTTATTGCGCCATGTAGTCATCGTAGGCCTGGTTCACCGCCTTGATCACGGCTTCGGTCGTGTAGGTCGCGCCGGATATGGCGTCGATGTCCGCCGCGGCCACGGGAGGCGCCTTTCCGATAAACTGGGCTGCGAAGTTTTCCTCCAGCGCCTTGTCTCCGATACCGGGCGTCTCCGCGAAGCCTTCCCCGCCCACGACAAGGGAAAGGATCGCGCCATTCTCGTCAAAGGTTACAGTGACGGGGACCAGGCCCGCAAAGCCCTGCGCGGAACTTGTGAAGAGCTGCGGCTCCTCAACCGTCACTTCCGGCTTCTCCTGCGCGGCCAGCAGGGCCGTTTCAACCTGCGCGAGCTTGTCTGCCAGGGAGGCCTTGTCCGCAGCCAGGGTCTCGGCGCCTTTCTTCGCCGCGGCGAGGTCCTTCTCGGCCTGGGTCAGCTTGCCGGCCAGGGTGTCCTTCTCCGAGG
>CAZLYF010000179.1:0-5548 GCA_964563725.1 uncultured Oscillospiraceae bacterium | reverse complement strand
CCAGGACTGAACCATGTCCTGAACCTAAAAGCTGAACCATGTCCTGACTTGTACACTCCCTACTCCCTACTCCCTACTCCCCACTCCCTACTCCCTACTCCCTATTCCCTACTCCCCACTCCCTACTCCCTACTCCCTACTCCCTATTCCCTACTCCCTAATCCACCAAAGGGCATCCATCGTTCAGGCGCTGGGAGCTCGAATGTCAGGCTGTCCCAATCGCCCCAGACGATGACCCGGTCTGTCCGCATCTCGATATGCGCGATGTCCGAGTATGCGATGCGCCCCATCAGCGCGTACGCGCGGTAGGGCTCGTTGAAGATCATCACGTCGAAGGTTACGGCGTCTTCGTCAGGGAGCACCAGCAGCACCAGCTGGTCCTGGGAACCTGCCATCACCTCATAGCGTCCATTAAGTCGGAAGGCGACCATCCCGTTCTCGACCGGGCCGAACCAGCCCTCGTGCTGGACCCATACGGTCCTGCCGAAGGAGAAGGCCGACAGGATCGTCTCCTGCGGACCATAGAGGACGGTCTCTTTCTGCCCGTCCCACAACCGCAGCTGGTTCAAGTCAAAATTGGCCAGCAGGACCTTCCTGCCCGGCAGCATGGCGAGCACGGGCCCGGAGACAGTGCCCAGCACCTCGCTTGCCTGTCCGTCCCGGCTGATGCGGCCGACGGTATAAGAATCAGTGAAGTAGTAGATGTGTTCGCTGTCCGCGAAGAACGCCGTGTACGCCGGGTCAAGGGACAGCGGCGTATCCCGCCACCCGTACCCGGTGTCTTCCGGAGGCCCCTCGTCTGGGTCCGGGTGGTAATAGGCGGACGCGTCCCATCTGCTGATCACCCAGCCGGCGTCACTGTCCAAACACACGATCGCGTCCTCCAGGGTGAGGAAGCCGTTGGGGTTGTCATTTCCGACCATCACCATCTCTGTCCCTTCCGGCGTCCAGCTGGCGATGCAGTATTCGCCTTCGAAAAAGGCCCGGTGGACCGTGCTCTCGCCGACATAGGCGAAGTCCACCAGATTGCCCCAACCGCTCGAGGTGATGGAAGCGACCCCCTCGCCAAACAGCGCGGCCTCTGGTCCGCCCGGCGTGGGGCCTTCGACCGGTTCGGCGGGGCTGGGAGGCCAGGAGAAATCGTCGAACCTGATCCTGTAGTCCGGGTCGCGGCCCTTCAGGTACCGGATCGTGAGCCCCTCCGCATAGGCCCATTCCGCGGCGAAAGAACCCCTGAACGCCTGCACGATCAGTTCGTCGCTGGTATGGAACGCGGCTTCGCCGATGAAGGACAGGCTTTTCGGCAGAGTCAGGGAGACCAGGTTGAAGCAGCCGTTGAAGGCGTATTCTCCGACGGTTTCCAGCCCCTCCGGGAGGGTCACGGAGTCGAGATCATAGCAGAGGCTGAACGCGTTGTCGCCGATGGAGCGGAGGCTTCCGGGAAAAGCCAGGGATCGGAGGCCGGTCTCGTAGAAGGCCCAGCCGCCAATCTCCTCAAGCCCTTCCGGCAAAGTGATTTCGGCCAGGCTTTGGCATTCGTAGAACGCGCAGACACCGATGGACCGGATATTGTCGGGCACCACGTACGCAGCCCGGTCGGACGCGAACGGGAACGCGATCAGTGTCCGCTGCTTACTGTCTATCAGCACGCCGTCGGGCGCTTCCAGCGTTGGGTGCCCGGGCTTGACGGAGATCCGGGCCGGGCAGCGGGCAAAGGGGTTGTCCCCGAAGCTCTTCAGGCTGAGCGGCAGGATCAGGGATTCGAGGGAAGCGCAATCATAGAAGGCCATGTCGCCGATGTATTCGAGGCCCTCCGGGAGCTCCAGCGAGAAGAGGGGGAAGCACTCGCTGAAGGCCCATTTACCGATGTGCCTGAGGCTTCCCGGCAGCCTGAGGGACATAAGCCTGTAGCAGCTGCTGAAGGCCTCGTCGCCGATGTCGGTCAATCCGTCAGGCAGGATCACCGTGACGAGGCTGTCGCACTCGAAGAAGGCCATCCCGCCGATGCCCAGGGTACCCTCTGGGACACGGTAGGAGCCGCGTTTGTCTCCGTACGGGAAAGAGATCAGTTTATTCTGCGTTTTGTCAAACAGCACGCCGTCCATGACGGCCAGCGCGGGATGGCCGGGCGGGACGGAGAGGCGCGCGGGACAGAGGCAGAAGGGGTTCACCCCCAGGCTCGCCACGCTGTCGGGCAGCGCAAGGGACACAAGGCTCTCGCACTCGTAGAACGCCAGGTCCCCGATGCGCGTGATGCCTTCCGGAAGGGTCAGGGACCGGAGGCCCCATCTGCTGTCGAACGCGTGATCGCCGATGGCGGTGACCTGCCGCCCGTCCAGTTTTTCCGGCAGGACGAGTTCGGTGCCGGATCCCGTATACCGCGCAATCGTGGCGGTCCCGTCCGCGTTGGTGGAATAACGGTAATCGCCGCTAACGTATTCCTCCTCCTCCGCGCGCGACATGGGAACGGGGACTCCTATCAGCAGGGACAGAACGAGAAGGGCAAGAAGAAGATGTTTCATGCCAAATCCCCCCTTCAACTTCACCGGTTGGGCTGTGTGGGCCATTTTGGGTAGGATATGGATGCGTTGGTTCATGCAAGTACAGAGGGCATCCGAGCGGCTGCGGTTTCTGTACCCATTATAGACCACAGGGATGAACTGTCAAAGGGGATTGGCGCTGGAAGGCGAGAAGGACATTGCACGGTGCATGTGCGGACCAAATCTGGTATCGTGATGCGGACGGGGCCTGATCACTGAGGAGCATACCGAAACCGCCCCACTCCCTCCCGAATGCTCACGGGGCGGCGCATCCCAGAAAAACCGCGCATCCCCTGACGACAGACGAACGGAGGACCAACGTGAAATACGCGTTGTACCCGCAGATCAAACAAATCGAATACCGCGAAGGCGCGTGTCCGCCGCGACTGCTGGAGGGGACGGCCCGTTGCCTGGGCGGGGAGGGCCTGATCGGCGTCCTCCCCCCGGGGCTCAGGCCGCAGCGATGCGAAACCGGCAGGGGCTTCCTGTACGAAGCCGGATGCCCGGAGGACCCGGGCAGGGTGACGGAAGCCCAGGGTTATGCCCTATCCGTTTCACCGGGCGGGGTCGCGCTGCGGGCGGCAGACAGGGAAGGCCTGCGGTACGGCCTGGACACGCTTGGGCAGATCATCGCCCAGTCAAAGGGCAGGCCCCTGGGCTGCCTGCGCATTGCCGACTGGCCGTCGCTGATAAACCGCGGCCTGATGCTGGACCTGTCCCGCGGTAAGGTGTACACGCGGGACCACCTGCTTGAATTGGCCGATCTCCTGGGCCGGCTCAGATACAATGTGCTTCAGCTGTACACGGAGCATACCTTTGACTTTCAGAAGCATCCTGAGATCTGCCGGGGCAGCGGCCCGATGACCGCCGGGGACCTCAAGGCGCTGCAGGAGCGCTGCGAGGCAAACGGAATCGAACTGCAGGCCTGCCTTCAGTCCCTCGGGCACTGCCGGCGCATCCTGACCAGGCCTGAATACAGGGAACTCGCGGAAAGCGACATGTTCTGGTCGCTGAGCACCACCAGCGAAGGCTCCTTCAGGCTCATCGGGGACCTCTACTCGGAATACCTCCCGCTGTTTCACAGCCCCTGGCTCAACGCCTGCCTGGACGAACCCTACGACATCGGACACAGCCGGAGCGCCGGCCGCGACATGGGCAGGGGCGGGCTGTATCTGTACTACGTCCTGCGGATCCATCAGATCGCCGCAGGATACGGGAAGCGCATCATGCTGTTCGGGGACTTCTTCCAGCGTCATCCGGAACTGGTCGATCTGATGCCGGACGACATCGTCTACCTTGACTGGGTCTACGATCCGAAGGAGCGCTACGGGACCCCCGCTGTATACCGGCGCAACGGGAGGCCTTTCTGGGTCTGTCCGGGCACCGGCAATTGGAACACGCTTTTCCCGCGGCTGGATGGCGCGGTCACCAACGTGGTGAACCTGACCCTTGAAGGGATCGGGGAAGGCGCGGAAGGGATGCTGCTGACCGACTGGAACGACCACGGCGCCTACGCCCAGCCGGGGCCGGGGTACTACCTCTACGCCTATGCCGCCGACGTCGCCTGGGGCGGGGAAGATCCCGGACGGGAAGCTGCCGGCGCCTGGGCGGACCGCGCCCTGGGCCTGCCGGGATACGCCGCCGTGATCCTGAAGATGGCCGGAATCTACCGTATTCCACCCATCTGGTCCGCAAACAGGTGCGAATGCGTGATGGCGCTGTTTGATGAACCGATCTTCGGCGGCGCGGTCAGGGGGCCGGCGCCCCCTGAAGGGCTGAAAGCCTACGACATGAGCCTGCCCGCAGGGGTCAAGCCGGTCTTCGAGCGCCATTCCCGCCATCCGCAGCGACCCTATTTCAGCATCCCTGCGTCCGCCTGCCAAGAGATCCGGAAAATCGCCTGCGAGGCGCGGCCGATGGCCGAAAAGCTTGCCGAAGGAGTGGTCAGGGACCAGCTCCTCTATCTCCTGGACGCCTTTGACCTCATGCTGGACAAGCTGGACCTCAGCCGCAGGATCATCGCGCGCTTCGGCGCCGGAGCGCCTTCTGTCGGGGAGCTGATCGGCTTTGAGGACGAACTGCGCATCCTGATCGGCCGCTATGTCCGCCTTCGGATGGCCTATGAGCGCTGCTGGCTCACGGTCTCCGGCCATGCCGAGATCGAGATCTCCCTGAGCTATTTTGCGCATATCGTCGAGCGCCTGGACTATCTGCGCGACTGGCTGTCCCTGCAGCGGGAAAACGATGCCCGCAGGCTCCGGATCGACACGGATTTCAGCAGCTATGTGACGGCGGGCTACGATACGCTGCCCACCATGGAAGCGGACGGCTGGTCCTGGTGACCGCGCGCTGTCTCCGCCTTCCCTGGACGCCTGTCAGACCACGATCAATTCGTACTCACGGGTACCCAGGCCGATTTTTTCGGCGTGCTCCAGGCAGGTGCGCCACTGGGAGTCCGGCGTGGAATTGAGGAAGTGGTCGTGGCAGTCGACGAAGCCCGGCCTTGACAGGTTGTCGGCCAGCTGGCTTCCCGGCATCGGCTGCGCCTTCAGGCAGGCGTCCGCGCAGGCCTGGTCCAGCGCCAGCGGGTCGGGGGAGGCAAACATGCCGATGTCGGGCAGGATGGGCGCGTCGTTTTCGCCGTGGCAGTCGCAGTTGGGAGACACATCCGTCACCAGCGATATGTGGAAGCAGGGGCGCCCGTCCACCACGGCCTTGGCGTACTCGGCCATGCGGCGGCTGAGCAGCGCCGCGGCATTGCTGTCCTTGAAGGAGATGGCGTCAAAATTGCACGCGCCCAGGCAGCGGCCGCAGCCCACGCAGTTCTTAAGGATCACCGTCATTTTTCTGCTGGCAGAGTCAAACCTGAGCGCGCCGTTCGCGCACTCCCTGAAACAGCGCAGGCAGCCCCGGCACAGCTGCGGATCGATGGATGCCTTGCCGCTGCGGTGCTGGTTCATTTTTCCTGCGCGGGAACCGCAGCCCATGCCGATGTTCTTGATGGCGCC
>CAZLYF010000178.1:0-5563 GCA_964563725.1 uncultured Oscillospiraceae bacterium | reverse complement strand
CAACGGCGCGAAGCACGGCGTGCTGCTCAAGGGCAGCGAGGTCATCCGGGATTTCAGCCGCGTGGATACCATCGTGTTTGACAAGACGGGCACATTGACTGCCGGCAACCCCAAAGTGGCGGATACCGCGCTGTATACGGATGATGCCGGGGAAATCAAGGCGTACCTCGCCGCGGTCGAAAAACTGTCCGATCATCCGTTGGCCAGGGCTATTGTGGAATACCTGGGCGAGACCCCGCCCTGCCCCGTCGAAAGGACGGACGTGGTCAAGGGCGGCGGTATCGTAGCCTCCGTCGACGGCCATCGTGTCGCCGTGGGGAACACGGCCTTGATGGAGAAGGAAAACGTCCGCATGGGCGAAAAGGCGCTCGTGGATATCGACGCCTTCCAGAAAAACGGCAACTCCCTCGTGCTCGCATCCGTCGACGGGGAGCTCATGGCCCTCATGGGCGTCCGGGACCAGGTGCGCCCCGGCGTCAGGGAGGACCTGTCCAAGCTGATAAAGCTGGGCGTCAGGAACCTCGTCGTGCTGTCGGGCGACAATCAGGGCACGGTAGACCTGGTGGCCAGGGAGCTGGGCCTCACAGAAGCGCATGGCCACATGCTGCCGGAAGACAAATCGGCCTACATCCGGGATCTCCAGTCCCGTGGCCGCGTGGTCGCCTTCGTGGGCGACGGCGTAAACGACAGCCCCTCCCTGGCCCTGGCGCACATCGGCATCGCCATGGGCAGCGGCACGGACGTTGCCATTGAAACCAGCGACGTCGTCCTGATGAATTCCAATTTCAGCCGCCTGCCGCACGCGCTGGGTCTCGTCAAGGCCATATACCGCAACATGCGGCAGAACATCCTCATCGCCGTGGGCGTCGTGCTGGTCCTGCTGGCCAGCGTTTTCTTCAGCGAGTGGATGAACATGTCCATCGGCATGCTGGTACACGAGGCAAGCATCCTGGCGGTGATCCTCAACGGCATGCGCCTGATCCGGTACAAACTGAGATAGAAAGGAGAACAGAAATGAAAAAGGCCACCCTTCAGCTCGGGCCCCTCACCTGCCCCTCCTGCATGCAGAAGATCCTCAACGCCCTGAAGATCCTCAACGGCGTGGACAAGGAATCCCTGAACGTCCTGTTCAACGCCAGCAAAGTCAAGCTGAGCTTCGACGAAAGCAAGCTGTCCGTGGAGGACATTGAAAAGAGTATCACGACCCTCGGCTACGAAGTCAAAAAAACGCAAATCAAAGACCTGTAAAGCGCCGCACCGCGCGCGCTTAGTGAGTAAGCGGTGAGCAGCAGTTTCCGGGCATGCGGCAGGGGGCAGGGCCCACGCGGAGAGCCAGCCAATTGTTGCTTCATCACAAAGACAGGGCTGGAGCTGGAGACCCCCATCGCAAAGCGGCAAATTCTTCGCGCGCCGTACATAGGCCACACCCCGTCACCAATTATTCAGATTTGTTTTGCTGTTATAAACAAATATGTAACACATTTTGTTTATTGTATACAAATCATTCTTGAATATTTATGCATATCGCCATTTTCTCGATCTGGTGTTGACAGAATGAAGCCGAATATGTAGTATCCCTATGATTCATGAATGTTCCCTGCTGTAAATTCAAAAGGAAGGAGAAGACATAATAATCGTTGTATTCCCATAACCAATTGCATAGTATAGTATCATAGGAGGAAGAAATGATGAAGGAATTCAAATCAACCAGGAGACTTCTGGCACTGGCTTTGGTTTTATGTATGGGCCTCAGTTGGTTGGGCTCAGCAGCAGCCGAAAGCCCGGTGAAGGCAAAGACCCTTACCTTGGCTGCGACGCTTGCCGACACCACCTCGATTATCCGCTGCGCAAATGACATGAGCGCCAACGTAAAGGCCGCCACAAACGGGGCCATCGATATTCAGGTGTTCCCTTCCAGCACTTTGGGTGCCCAGAACGACTTCCTGGAAGGCGTTCAAATGGGTTCGGTCGATATGTGCATCATCGCTGCCGGAGCCGTGGAAAATTTCTATCCCAAGTTTGCGGTGTACAGCGTTCCCTTCCTCTTCAGAGATACCGAACATGCCTACAAATTTTTCCAGAGCGATATCAGCAAGCAGATGATTGACGAGTTTCTTGCTCAGACAGGGATGCGCATCATAGGCCTGTTCAATGAGGGATATCGTCAGGTATGGACCAAAGATTCTCCGATCAACAGCCTGGATGACTTCAAAGGGCGTAAATTGCGCGTGCCGGATGTTACGCTTTACGTAAAAATGTTCTCTGCTCTCGGATGCAATGCGACGATCCTGCCTTATGGTGATGTGTATACCGGGCTTCAAACCGGCCTGATCAGCGGCGTTGAGCTGCCCATTCCCTCCGTATATACCGGAGGTATTTATGAACAGGTCAAGTATTGTACGATGACCAGCCACATCGGCGGACCGATGTTCTGCATCATCAACGACAATCTCTGGCAGTCTCTGACTGCCGAGCAGCAAAACTCCATCCTTGAGAACCTGGAGCTGGCGACAAAAACAGACCGGGCAAACCTGGTCACTGATACCGAAGATTACGTTTCGAAGATGAAGACCAGCGGCATTGAGTTTATTGAGTTGTCGGAAGAGGCGATGAGCGAGATCGCTGTTGCGATGGATTCCGTTGTGCAGGATCTCTATGGCGAACTGCTTCCAAAGGATATGCTGGATTCCATCCGTGCGATCAACTAACCGAATCAATTGCAGATAAAGATGGCGGCGGAACTCCCGCCGCCATCACTGTAATGCAATCAAACCTCAGGATGTCCGCTTTGGAGGGGGTATGGCGCTATGAAGACCGTATGGAAAGTATTTGACATGGTTCTCAATTACATACTTGCCATTTGTGTCCTGGCCATCGTTATCATCTGTCTGTCACAGATATTCGCACGTTTTGTTATCAATTCATCGATTTCATGGTCGGACGAAGCGTGCAGATATCTGTTTGTGATCACCGTTTCTCTTGGCGCCGGTGTCTGTGTCAGGGACAGATGCCTGATTGCTGTTGATCTTATACCGCAAAAGCTCAAGGGAGTGTCTCAATTCATATACATTCTCGTTTTAAATATTCTGGTTATTTGCATGGCTGTCGTATTGATGGTTTACGGATACCAGTTTGCGCAGATGAATATGAAACAGGTATCGTCCAGTCTACATATTCCAATGGGCATAGTTTACATGGTTCTGTCATTGTCTGGTTTGCTGATTTTGATCAGCACGCTTCGCAATATCGTATCCGACGTTTCAGCAAAAGTGAAGAAAGGAGGAAGTTTATGAACCCAATCGTGATCATGTTTGTCGTTTTCCTGGTTTTGCTTACGAGCGGGCTGCCAATTTTCGCCGCGATCGGATTGTCGTCGGTTACGTATATCATACTATCAGGTGACATCCCGCTGATGCTGATCCCGCAGAAGCTTTTCGCGAATGTCAACAGTTTTTCGCTACTGGCCATACCTCTTTTCATGCTGGCGGGGGAATTGATGAACCGGGGAGGCATCACAAAGAACATCCTCGATTTCAGTTCCAAGCTCATCGGCCATATACGCGGCAGTCTTGCGCACATCAGCATCCTTGGGTGCATGCTTTTTGCCGGAATGTGCGGCTCCTGCACGGCAGCCGCTGCTTCTGTTGGTTCCATGATGATCCCTGCGCTGCGCAAGGAAGGCTATGACGACGACTTCAGCGGCGGGGTCATTGCAAGCGCAGCTGTGCTGGGGCCGGTCATTCCGCCCAGTATCATCATGGTGATCTATGCCTCCATTACCGGGACATCCGTGGCAAGGTTGTTTCTGGCCGGTATAGTTCCGGGTGTACTCATAGGTTTGGCGCTAATGATCATCTCCTATATCATATCCCGCCGGCGTGGGTATAAAGCGAGGAATGAAAGGATAGCTCCGCTGAGAGTTATTTTGAGATCGTTTTTCCACGCTTTTCCGGCTTTGATGCTGCCGGTCATCACGATCCTTGGTATCCTCACAGGCGTTTTTACCGCTACGGAAGCGGGCGCTATCGCCGTGGCATACGCAGCCATTCTGGGTTTTTCTTCAAGAGAACTCAAATTGACTTACATAAAGGATGTACTGATCAGGTCCGCCAAGTCAAGCACCAACGTGTTGCTGCTGATGGGAACCGGGCAGACATTCGGATGGATTCTGGCTCGGGAACAAGTGCCGCAGGCTATGACAAAAGCCCTGATCAGTATTACTTCTCAGCCGACTCTGCTCATGCTGATCATCACCGCGTTTGTCCTTTTCCTTGGATGTTTTTTAACTGACGCAACCATCGTCCCAATACTTACGCCGCTGCTTCTGCCGGTCATTTTGAGCATAGGATATGATCCAATCGCTTTCGGTGTGATATTGTGCGTGACCGCAGTGGTTGGAAACCTCACTCCGCCGGTAGGCGGCCTGCTGTTTGTTGTCAGCAGTATCGGCAGTATCCCCGTATACAAGATCGCAAAAGGAGTCCTTCCATTTCTCGCTGCAATAGTGGCCATTCTTGTCCTGTGCGCCGTCTTCCCGCAGATCGTCTCTTTTGTACCATCACTTATCATGAAATAGGAGGAGTGACATTATGCCGTCGAAATACGCCTTTGTCGTAGAGAAGTACGAACATTTCTACCGGTACCCTGAACAATACCGTATGAAGCCATTCAAGATATTCGGCAACCTCTATTTCGTGGGGAACGCTGACGTCGGTTCTCATCTTATAGATACCGGCGAAGGGCTGATCCTGATCGATACGACCTACCCCACAACCAGGGCGCTCCTGGTCCAGTCTGTCTGGGAAATGGGATTTGACCCGGCAAACATCAAATACATACTGCATACCCACGGCCACTTCGACCATTTCGGCGGAACTTCATTGATGGTTTCATTGTCCGGTGCCTTAACCTGTCTTGGCGCGCCTGATGCCGACATGTTCCGCAAAAGGCCTGAGATGGCGCTCATCGCTGATTCGAGGTACTCGTATACGGAACTGTTCACGCCCGACGTCGAACTAAAAGACGGGGATATCATCGCTTTGGGGAATACCAGGATTCGTGCGGTATCCACTCCTGGCCATACCAAAGGCGTCATGACCTATATCTTCGAAGTAACGGACGGAAGGGAAACCCATACCGCAGGTTTATATGGTGGCATTGGGGTCAATACGCTCTGCCGGGATTTCATCGGCCAGCATGGCAACGCGGATTACCGGGACTTCTATCTGGAAAGCCTTGCAAAAGTTCGCGATGAGCCAGTGGATATTGCGCTTGGCAATCATACGGGGCAGAACAAGACGCGGGAAAAGCATCAACAGATGTGCGACCATCCGGAAGGCAAAAACCCCTTCATCAACCCGAAGGAATGGAATGAATTCTTGGATTTTGCCGAAAACTTGTATAAGCGTATGCTGCGTGATGAGGCAGACGGAACGGATCAAATCTGACTTGAAAACACAGGGGACGGTTCTATGTGTTTTGACGAAAAACACATAGAACCGTCCCCTATGTTTCCGGCTCGAAGGGGGACAATGATGAGTATCAATGCTTGTCTGCAGGATTT
>CAZLYF010000177.1:0-5590 GCA_964563725.1 uncultured Oscillospiraceae bacterium | reverse complement strand
CTCTTTTGGCATCCCCGTCCTGCGTTCTTTTCAGCGCTGGTCTCCCGTGCTATAATTGTGCGGCGGAAGGGGGGAGCTTTCTGTACAGCATGACCGGATATGGCAGGAAGACCCTGTCTGAAGACGCCCGGGAGATGACGCTGGAGATCAGGACCGTCAACCACCGCTACCTGGACCTCAACTTCCGCTTTCCGGGGGAGCTCGGTTTTCTGGAAGGGATAGCCCGCCGGGAGATCGGCCGGCGGCTGCGCCGGGGCCACGCGGACGTAACGCTGCAGTACCGCGACGGACGGGAGGGGGCCCGGCGCGTCGAAGCGGACCTCCCCCTGGCCGGGGCCTATGCGCGGGCGTTCAAGCGCCTCGCGCGCAGGACGGGGCTCAAGAACGACGTGCAGCTGTCCGGCCTTGCCGCGCTGCCTGGCCTTTTTTCCCTTTCCGATGAAGAGGACGACCCCGAGGCCCTGTCCGCGCTGTTCATGAAACTCCTTTCAGACGTGCTTGACGAAGTGGCCGGGATGCGTGGGCGGGAGGGCGCCGCCGCCGAGAGCGACCTGAGAGCCCACCTGCGCCTGCTTGAAGGGCTCGTTGCGGGCATGGCCCGGCTGGCCCCCGCGATCCCGGCCCTGCACCGGGAAAAACTCGAGGCGCGTTTGAAGGACACGGCTGCGGCGGAGGCGGATCCGCAGCGCCTCGCGCAGGAGCTCGCGCTCTTTGCCGACCGCTGCGCCATCGACGAGGAGCTCGCGCGCCTCTCTTCCCACCTGGGCGCGATGCGGGAGCTGCTCAGCGCCGAGGGCGAGTGCGGCAGGCGCCTGGATTTTCTGGTCCAGGAGATGCACCGGGAAACGAACACCATCGCCTCCAAGGCCGGAGACATCGGCGTGGCGCGCCTGGCGCTGGAGGCGAAGAACGAGATCGAGAAGCTCAGGGAGCAAATTCAGAACGTGGAGTAGAAACGTGAGGCTCATCAACATCGGCTTTGGGAACATGGCGGCGCCGGGGAGGCTGGTCTCCGTCGTCAGCCCCGACTCGGCTCCCGTCAAGCGCATGATCCAGGATGCCAGGGACGCGCAGCGGCTTGTGGACGGAACGGCCGGCAGGAGGACCCGCGCGGTCCTGGTGATGGATTCCGGCCACGTGGTCCTGTCCGCCCTGCAGCCGGAAACGATCGCCAACCGTTTCCAGGACAGCGAAGGGGAAACCTGATGAAGGAAACGCGCCTGGGCATGCTCCTGGTGATCTCGGGACCCTCGGGGACCGGCAAAGGCACGCTGTGCGACAGGCTTCTCCTCGCCGACCCGAGTTTCAGGTTTTCGGTGAGCGCGACGACCAGGCAGCCGCGGGAGGGCGAGTACGACGGGGTCCACTACCACTTCGTCACCGACAGGCAGTTCGGGGACCTGGTCGCGCAGGACCAGTTCCTGGAGTACGCGAACGTTCACGGCTACCGCTACGGCACCCTCATGAAGCCTATCGAGGAGGGGATCCGGGCGGGCATGAACATGCTGCTGGACATCGATTCCCAGGGCGCGATGCGCGTGATGCGGAAGGTCAGGGACTGCGTGTCCGTCTTCATCCTCCCGCCCAATTTCAAGGCCCTGAGGGTCAGGCTGCATACGCGCAACACCGATGACCCCGAAGAAATCGCAAGGCGGCTGCGCAACGCCCGGGAAGAGGTCGGCAAGATGGGCAGCTATCAGTACGCGCTGGTCAACGACGACCTTGAACTCGCCTTCGACAGGCTCTGCTGCATCGTCGCCGCCGAAAAGCAGCGAACCACCCGGTATTTCCCGCAGATCGAGGAAGAATGAGGAGGAGCACATGCCCATCAACCAGCCCGGGATCGAGGAACTGAAAAACAAGACGGACAGCAACTACACCCTTGTGCTGCAGGTGGCCAAGCGTGCGCGGCAGCTTGTCGACGGGGCGCAGCCCCTGGTCAACCCCAAGGAGAGGAAGCCCATCGGCGTCGCCATCGAGGAGATCAACCGCGGGCTGCTCACCTATCACCGCAACCTCGAGGACGAAGAATAGGATGGAGGCGCTCGCGGGCAGATCGGTGGTCCTTGGCGTCAGCGGAGGCATCGCGGCCTACAAGGGCTGCGCGCTGGTATCGCTGCTCAAAAAGGAAGGCGCCTCGGTGCGCGTCATCATGACCCGCGGCGCCTGCCGGCTCGTGCAGCCGCTGTCCTTTGAGACGCTGTCCGGGCACCGGGTGCACGTAGACGCCTTCGAAGACCCCCAGGAGGGCGAGGTGGGACACATCGCCCTGGCCAAGGCGGCGGAGCTTTTGCTGGTCGCCCCGGCGACCGCCCACTGCCTTGCGAAGTTCGCCTGCGGCCTCGCCGACGACATGCTCACAGCTGTCTTTCTGGCCACGAGGGCGCCCGTGCTGCTCGCGCCCGCCATGAACACCGCGATGTGGGAAGCGCCATCGACCCGGCGCAACCTGGAAGTCCTGCTTTCCCGCGGCTGCCGGACCGTCGGGCCCGAAGGCGGCCAGCTCGCCTGCGGCGACACGGGAGCCGGGCGCATGAGCGAGCCGGAGGCGATCGTGGCCGCCTGCGCGGGTCTCTTTGGGCGCGGGAAGGACCTCGCGGGGCTCAGTGTGCTGGTCACCGCCGGTCCCACCCGGGAGGCGATCGACCCGGTTCGCTTCCTTTCCAACCGTTCCAGCGGCAAAATGGGCTACGCCCTGGCGCAGGCGGCGGCGGACCGGGGCGCCCGGGTCACGCTGGTCTCCGGGCCTGTGTCGCTCCCTCCCCCTGCCGGAGTGGAGCTTGTCCGCGTGGTGACGACCGAAGAACTCTATCAGGCTGTCCTTCCCCTGGCAGACAGCCAGGACCTGCTCATCCAGGCGGCCGCCCCCGCGGACTTCCGCCCCGCCGCCCCTTCGGCTGCCAAGATTGGCAAACAGGGAGTTGAGGGCCTCACGCTGGAGCTCGTGCAGACGCGCGACGCGGCCCGGGAACTGGGCCGCGGGAAGAAGCCGGGGCAGACCTTTGTCGGCTTCGCCGCGGAAACCGGCGGCGGCGACGAAAACGCCCGCAAAAAGCTCAGGGACAAGAACCTGGACCTGATCGCGCTCAACGACGTGACTGCGCCCGGCGCCGGGTTCGATGTGGACACGAACGTCCTGACCCTCATCACGGCCGGCGGCAGCGCAGCGCTCCCGCTGATGAGCAAGCGGGAAGCGGCGGACGCGCTGCTGGACAGGGTGCTGGCGCTGCGCCGGGGAACGCGGTGAGCGCCCTGCCCCCGGCGGGGGGACCCCTGTACGCCGGGGTGATCGTGGACATC
The DNA here is from genome assembly GCA_964563725.1 of uncultured Oscillospiraceae bacterium. Classification (GTDB taxonomy): domain Bacteria; phylum Bacillota; class Clostridia; order Christensenellales; family Aristaeellaceae; genus CAZLYF01. Next base: position 2,290 of record CAZLYF010000177.1, on the reverse strand, counting down.
GCCCACGCGGACGTGGACCGCGTGTTCACCTACCGCGTCCCGGAAGGGATGCGCCTGGTTGCGGGGACGCGGGTGTCGGTCCCCTTTGGCAGCCAGCGCAGGGAAGGCTTCGTGCTGGAGGTCCGCCGCCCGGAAGCGGGCGATCCCGAAAAGGTCCGCGACGTCCTCGGCCCGCTCGAAGACTACCCGGCCCTGCTGCCGGACCTCATCGAGCTTGCCAAGGAGCTCAGCCGCACGGCCCATTGCCCGCTGGCCGAGACGCTGAGGCTCATGCTGCCCGCGGAGATGCGCGAAGGCCGCGTCGGGGTGAAGACCGAAAAGGCCGCGCAGCTGCTCGTATCCGGGGAAAGCCTCAAAAAGGCAAGGGAGGCCCAGTCCCGTTCGCCCAGGCGGCGGCTGCTGCTGGACCTCCTCATGGACGGGGAGGCGCACCCCGTGGGCGAGCTGAGGCTTCTCGTGCGCTCGCCCCTGGAAGCGCTGGACACCCTGGAAAAGCAGGGCGCCGTCCGCGTCTTCGAGTATGAGCGGCTCCGCTCCCCCTATCCCGACGAGATCGTGCCCGAACCCGATCCAGCGCTGACCGGCGAACAGGAGGAAGCGCTCGGCGAGCTCATCCCCGCCCTGCGCGGGGGAGGCGGTTCCTTTCTGCTGCACGGCGTCACGGGCAGCGGCAAGACCGAAGTCTACATCCGCATGGTCAGGGAATGCCTCGTCCGGGGGAAGGGCGCCGTCATCCTCACGCCGGAGATCATCCTCACGCCGCAGATGGTGACCTGGTTCCGCGCCCGCTTCGGGGATGTGGCGGCCGTGCTGCATTCCCGCCTGTCGGCGGGGGAGCGCTTCGACGAGTGGCGCAGGATCCGTTCGGGCAGGGCGAGGGTGGTGATTGGGGCGCGCTCGGCTGTGTTCGCGCCGGTGGAAAACCTGGGCCTGATCGTCGTGGACGAGGAGCACGAGGGGAGCTACCTCTCCGACCGCAATCCCCGATACGACGCCAGGGAGGTCGCGGCGAGCCGGGCGAAGCGGGAGGGCGCGGTGCTCGTGCTGGCCAGCGCGACGCCCAGCATCCTTTCGTTCGCCAGGGCGGTGCGGGGAGACCACATGCTGCTGGAGATGCATAACCGCGTCCTGAACCGGCCCCTGGCGCATGTGACGGTCGTCGACATGCGCGAGGAGCTGCGCCTGGGGAATACCGGAATGTTTTCGCGCGAGCTGCGCAGTCGCCTGGACAGCTGCCTGTCCCGGGGGCAGCAGGCGATGCTGTTCATCAACCGGCGGGGTTACGCTCCCAGCGTGGTCTGCCGCAAATGCGGCCACGTGATGGGCTGCCGGGACTGCGACGTCAGCGTGACCTACCATTCCGCCGACGGGCTCCTGCACTGCCACTACTGCGGCGCGAAGATCCCCTTCCCGGAAAAATGCCCTGAGTGCGGGAGCCGGTATATCCGCGTCTGCGGCGCGGGCACGCAGAAGGTGGAGGAGGAGGTCGCAAAGCTCTATCCGCAGGTGGAGATCGTGCGGCTCGACATTGACACGACCTCCGGCAAGGACAGCCACCGCGAGCTGCTCGACCGCTTCCGCAGCGGGGCGGCGCGCGTGATGGTCGGCACGCAGATGATCGCCAAGGGACTGGATTTCCCTCAGGTCACCCTGGTGGGCGCGGTGCTGGCCGATCTGTCGGTCAACCTGCCCGACTACCGCGCGGCGGAGCGCAGTTTCCAGCTGCTGACGCAGGTGGCGGGCAGGGCCGGGCGGGCGGACAGCCCGGGCGAGGTGGTCATACAGACCTACAAGCCCGACCATTACGCGATCCTCGCGGCCGCCAGGCAGGACTACCGGTCCTTTTTCAACACCGAGTTCGAACGCCGCCGCAAGGGCCTCTATCCCCCTTTCACCACCCTTGTCCGCCTGCTGTGCGAGGCGGGAGAGGAGGAGCAGGCCCGCGAAACCAGCGCGGAGCTCTTCAGGCGTCTCGGGCAGCTGTTCGCTGGCAGGCCGGACCTGAAAAAGCTGGTCCTGTTTTTCCGGGAGGACATGGCGCCCATCAGGAGGATGATGGGCCGAGCCCGCGCGCAGGTGTTCCTGAAGCTGCTTTCCCATCCGGCCGCCGAGGAGCTCCTTTCCGCGCTCAAGGACCTTGCCGGCGAACCCTGGCCCTGCGGCGTCACGCTTGAGGTCAATCCCGCTTCCATGGCCTGAACAGGAGGAGACATGTCTGTCAAGGAGATCATCACCATCGGGAACCCCCTGCTGCGCACCGTCAGCCACCCGGTGAAGCGCTTTGACCTGC
>CAZLYF010000176.1:2598-5603 GCA_964563725.1 uncultured Oscillospiraceae bacterium | reverse complement strand
ATGTTGTCATAGACGGTCATATGGGGATACAGCGCGTAGTTCTGAAAAACCATCGCGATGTCCCGGTCCTTCGGGGCGACGTCATTGACCAGTTTTTCACCGATGTACAGCTCCCCGTCGGAGATCTCCTCAAGCCCGGCGACCATCCGCAGCGTTGTGGATTTCCCGCAGCCTGAAGGCCCGACCAGCACGACAAATTCCTTGTCTTCGATATCCAGGGTAAAGTCGTTGACGGCGGTGACGCCGCCCGGATATACCTTGTACATGTGGCTCAGGGATACGCTTGACATGAAACAGCCTCCTTCTGAAGTGGACTGAGGGAGCGGACGGACCGCGCCGGGACCGGGGGTTGCCTCTGTGGATGGAGGGATTATAACACTCCTCCGTCTGTGGGGATAGTGCCGAAAATGACCAAATATTCCATGCTGCGTTTGTGCATATGGAAGTCTCCCCCTCTCTCCGTCTCCCCGGCGGGAACGGGTCCCCGACGAAGGGTTCACGAAAAGTCCCTGGCCTCGAACACGAAATCCTTTCGCGCGCTTGCCTGGTCCGAAAACACCCGGACCATCCTTTGGCCATAGGTTCCCAGGGAATTGACAAGGGCGACGGTATACCTGAGGACGACGCGCACGTCCCTGAGTTCGCCAAGGCAGTCGCTGAGCGCGTCCAGGCCGGCCCCGTAATGTTCGGGAAAGGAAAGCGCGGCGGCCAGGTAGCTGTGGGCGGCCGCGCGGTTATCCATCTTCCGTCCGTCAAGCTCGACCCTTCTCAAGGTTCCCCGTCCCCGCAGAGCTGCGTGAAGCTCCTGTAATGGTCGCGCGTGTGGTAGATGAGCCCGTCGTTTGAAAACACGATGCGCTCCCCTCCCCTGGAGTCCGCTTCAGGGAGGACGATGTCGCATTCATAATAGACCCTCCCCTGCGCTTCCGGCAGCAGGCCTTCGTAGTTGCCAAACCTGTCCCCGCCGATGCTTTTGCCCGGCGCGAAGCGTTTGAGGCCCCCGCCCTCCCAGCCCAGCGCCCTCGCCTCGGCCTTGGTGATGAAGTTCGACGGCAGGGAGCGGTACAGGCGGATATACAGGGCGACCTCGTCCCTGGTATGGTAGGTCCCATCCCGCGCGACCGGCAGCGCCGTCTGCGCGGGGCTTTGGGCGGCTGCCGCGGGCGGCGCGCTCTCCGCAACGGACGCAGGCGGCGCGTCTGCCTCCGTCCCCTCCGGGGCTTTTCGTCCCTGCCCGCCAAGGAGCAGGAGAAGCAGCGCCAGGCCGGCGACCGCCAGCGGGACGGCAAGGCCTTTCCCTTTCCGCATTGCAGGCAACTCTCCTTTTTTTTATGTTAGCATGGGCGCGACCGGCGGGCAACCGGCGGGCGGATTGTACAGCATTTTTGGGATATGCTATACTCGGTCCGGTTCCGGGGCCGGCAAAAGCCTCAGGCGGCGCAGGCGTTTTCGGGATTTTGGAGGGATCGGCGATGGTTCAGTCGTATACCTCCGGAAGCATCCAGGTGCTCGAAGGCCTCGACGCTGTCAGGATGCGGCCGGGCATGTACATCGGTTCGACCGGCTCAAGAGGCCTTCATCACCTGTTGTGGGAGATCGTGGACAACGCGATGGACGAGGCTTCCAGCGGCCATGCCTCCGAAATTGCCGTGACGCTCAACAGGGACGGTTCCTGCAGCGTATGGGACAACGGCAGGGGCGTGCCTGTGGACAATCATCCGACGCTGGGCATCCCGGGCATTGAGATCGTCTACACGAAGCTTCACGCGGGCGGGAAGTTCGACAACAAAAACTACGGCTACTCCGGGGGCCTTCACGGAGTCGGCGCCTCGGTGGTCAACGCCCTGTCGAAATGGATGACGGTGGACAGTTTCCGCGACTGGACGCACTGGCAGATGCGCTTTGAAAGCGTTTATGATCCAAAGGAGAAAAAGCTGCTGCCCGGACATCCGGTGTCCGGCCTCGTACGCGTGGGAAACACGCGCAAGCGCGGCACCCTCGTCAGTTTCCTGCCGGATGACAGCGTGTTTGAGGAATTGAGGTTCAGCGCCGACATCGTATCGCGCAGGCTCAGGGAGCTCGCCTATCTCATCAAAGGGGTCCGCGTCACCTTCACGGACGGGAGGGCATCCTCCGAGGAGCCGCAGACGCGCGAGTTCTGCTACGAGGGCGGACTGAAGGACTATGTCCGCTACATGACCGGGGACAAAACGCCCCTGCACGAGACCCCCATCACCCTGGAGGGACAGAAGGAAGGCGTCGTGCTGGAAGCCGCGATGCAGTACACGGACGCCTACACCGAGTCCGTCTTCTCCTACGCCAACAATATCCCCACGCCGGAGGGCGGGACCCACGAAGCCGGTTTCAGGGCCGCGCTGACCAGGGCCTTCAACGATTACGCCAGGAAGATCGGCGCGCTCAAGGAAAAGGACCTCAATCTCTCCGGCGAGGACTTCCGCGAGGGCCTCACCGCGGTGCTTTCCGTCAAGGTCAGGAACCCGCAGTTCGAAGGCCAGACGAAGGGGCGCCTCGGCAACAGCGATGTGCGGCCGGCGGTGGAGTCCATCGCGGCCCAGAAGCTGACGGAATTCCTGGAGGATCTGGGCAACGCGGAGCTTGCCCAGCGGATCGTGGAGAAGTCGATCCGCTCCGCGAAGGTCCGGGAGGCCGCCCGCAAGGCCCGCGATGTGGCGCGCGCGAAGAACGGCCTGGAAGCCGCCCCCCTTGTGGGCAAGCTCTCCAGCTGTACCGGCCGCAATCCTCTTGAGAACGAGCTTCTCATCGTGGAGGGCGACAGCGCGGGCGGCAGCGCCAAGCAGGGCCGGGACAGACGCTTTCAGGCGGTGCTGCCGTTGAGGGGCAAGCCCCTCAACGCGGAAAGGAAACGCCTGGACCAGGTCCTGGGCAACGAGGAGTTCAGGTCGATCATCACGGCGCTGGGCACAGGCATCGACGAAGACTTCCAGCTGTCGACGCTCAGGTACCACAAGGTGGTCATCCTGTCG
>CAZLYF010000176.1:0-2574 GCA_964563725.1 uncultured Oscillospiraceae bacterium | reverse complement strand
TATCCGCGCCATCCTGCTGACCTTCTTTTTCCGCTACATGCGCGAACTGGTCTCGCAGGGCCATGTATACATCGGCATGCCTCCCCTGTACCAGGTCAGATCGGGCGCCGCGGTCCGTTACGCCTACGATGACAAGGCGCTCAAGGCCCTGACGGCGGGAAACAGGAACTATACCGTCCAGCGCTACAAGGGTCTTGGCGAGATGAACCCCGAGCAGCTCTGGGAAACGACCATGGACCCCTCAAGGCGCAGGCTCCTGCAGGTCACCCTGGAAGACTGCGCGGAAGCGGAACGGGTCATCACCATCCTCATGGGTGAAAAGGTCGAGCCCAGGAGGGAATACATCTCCAGGTTCGCCGACTTCAACCGGCCCGATCATTTTCAGGCCGCGGAAAAAGCCCAGGACAGCCGGTAGCCCGAAGCCTTCGGGACCAACGCCGGCCAAGGAGCGTCGCCATGCCAAAAGCCCCGCCCGCCGAAACGGCGCCCGACATCATCCAGGAATCATTGGAACGCGTCATCCACGCCAGCATGATGCCCTACGCGGAGTACGTGATCCTCGAGCGCGCGCTGCCAAGGGTTGAGGACGGCCTCAAGCCCGTGCAGCGCCGCATCCTCTTCACGATGCTCGAGCTGGGTCTGTCCGCGGACAAACCGCACAGGAAGTGCGCGCGCATCGTCGGCGACTGCCTGGGCAAGTACCACCCGCACGGGGACGTTTCCGTATACGACGCGCTCGTCCGCCTGGCGCAGCCGTTTTCCCTGCGGGGGATGCTCGTGGACGGCCATGGCAATTTCGGGTCCATCGACGGGGACAGCGCGGCGGCGATGCGCTACACCGAGGCGAGGATGACGCCCCTGGCGATGGAAATGCTCAGGGACCTGAACAAGGACACCGTGCCTTTCCGCCTCAATTTCGATGACACGCTCAAGGAGCCCGAACTTCTTCCCGCGCGGTACCCGAACCTGCTGGTCAACGGCGCCTCCGGGATCGCCGTCGGCCTGGCCACGAACATCCCTCCCCACAACCTCAGGGAAGCGGTCAAAGCCGTCATCCTCTGCATAGACAAGCCTCATGTGAGCCTGGACGAGCTCATGCAGGTCCTCCCCGCGCCGGATTTCCCCACGGGCGGGGTGCTCCTCGACACGCCCGAGATCAGGACCGCCTATGAGACCGGGCGGGGCAGGCTGACGCTTCGCGCGAAGGTCACGGTGGAACAGGGCAAGGCGGGGCGCAGCCTCCTGTGCGTCACGGAAGTCCCCTACCAGGTCAACAAGGCCCAGATGCTCGAAAAGATCCTGAAGCTGACGGAGGAAAAGAAGCTTGCCCTGGGCTGCGTCATGGACATCCGGGACGAGTCGGACCGCACGGGCATGCGCGCGGTGATCGAACTGAAAAAGGACGCTGATCCCTCCACTGTGCTCGGATACCTGTACAAATACAGCGACCTTCAGGTCACTTTCGGCGTCAACATGGTCGCCATCGCCGGGGGCAAGCCCGTGCAGATGGGCCTGAAGGAGGTTCTTCTTCACTATATCGGCCATCAGAAAGATGTCGTGACCCGGCGTACGCGCTACGACCTCGATCAGGCAAAGGCGCGCGCGCACCTGTTGGAAGGCCTGATTTTGGCGGTGGACCACCTGGATGAAGTCCTCCAGCTGATTCGCTCCTCAAAAAACGCGAAGGAAGCCAAGGAGAGGCTCATCGCCCGCTTCGGGTTTACGGACGCGCAGGCGCAGGCCATCCTGGACCTGCGCCTCCAGCGCCTGACAGGGCTGGAGATCCTCGCGCTGCGCAGGGAGCACGCGGAGACGGAGGCGCTGGTCGCGCGACTGGAAGCGATCCTCAAGAGCGACAGGAAACTGCTCAAGGTCGTCAGGGACGAACTCAACGAGATCGCCGACAGGTACGGCGACGCACGGCGCACGGCCATCGTCGGGCAGGACGAGGCGCAGGAGGCCCTTTCCTTTGACGACTCGCCCGTCGCGGAAGACGCCGTCGTGTTTCTGACCCGCGGCGGCCAGCTTCGCAGGATGCACCCCAGGATCTTCGAGAAGCTCGAATTGCCGGCCGATGCCTCAGGCATGCCACGCTTCCTCTTCAGGACACAGACGGACCGCCTGCTCCTTTTGTTTACGGGGATGGGCAACTGCTATGCCCTGCCGGTCACGCAGCTTGAAGACTCCCTGCGCCCCAAGGACAGGGGCATCTCCCTTTCGGGCGTTCTCAGCGGCCTTGGGCAGGGCGAAGGCTGCGTCGGCATGCTGGAGATCGCGCCCGGCGACTGGGCCTCCCTGCCGGACCTCCTTCTTTTCACGGCCGGGGGCTACGTCAAGCGCAGCGCCGCGACAGAGTACGCTGTCCGCAGGTCCCGTTTCGCGGCGCTTGCGCTTGAAGAAGGCGACAGCCTGGTCAGTGTCTGCTTCGCGGACGCGTCGGCGGACTGCTTCTGCCTCTCCGGAACCGGCATGTTCATCCGCTTCCCGCTTGAGGAGGTCCCCCTCAACGGACGCGCCGCCAGGGGCGTGCGCGCGATGAGGCTTTCGGAGGGCGGCCGCGTGCAGTGGGCCGGG
>CAZLYF010000175.1:0-5671 GCA_964563725.1 uncultured Oscillospiraceae bacterium | reverse complement strand
GCGGCTGGACAGGGATCGTCGCGGTCTCCGCGGGTCCGCGGCATTCGGTGGGCCTCAAAAACGACGGGACAGTCGTCGCTGCGGGCGACAACCAGTACCGCCAATGCAACCTCGGCAGATGGACGGGGATCGCCGCCATCGCCGCGGGAGACTTTCACACGGTCGGCTTGAAAAGGGACGGCACGGCCGTCGCCCAGGGGTACAACGCAGACGGCCGCTGCGATGTAAGGCTGTGGAGGGACCTCGTCGAGGTCGCTGCCGGCGGGTACCACACGGTGGGGATCAGGCGGGACGGTACAGCCGTCGCAACCGGGGCTGACCCGGACGGGCGCTGCGATGTCGGCGGATGGACCGGCATCGCCGAGATTGCCGCAGGCAAGTGGCACACGGTCGGGGTAAAGAAGAATGGGACGGCCGTGGCGGTCGGGTTCAACGACGAGGGGCAATGCGAGGTGCAGGCATGGACAGAACCCGGCCCCACCGCAGCGCCAACCGCTCTCCCGTTTGCGGAAGATACGCCCTTCCCGACGGCGGAGAGGGCGCCCATCCCAACCAAAGCGGCGACGCCCGCGCCGACAGCAGCCGTGACCCCCGTCCCCGCAGGGCCCGCGACGCCGGCGCCAACGGCGGCCGCGAAACCCGCGCCGACAGCAGCCGTGACCCCCGTCCCCATAGGGCCCGCGACGCCGGCGCCAACGGCGGCAGCGACGCCCGCGCCGCAGATGACCCCCGCAGCCGGGGTTCCGGCTTTCGACTCGCCGCTCAACGGGTCCTACAGCAACACCTTCGAAGTGCTTCGCGCGACCCTTGACGGGAAAACAGACGCCGCCTACGCCATGATGATCGGGAAAAGGCATACCACGGACAGCACGATCACCATGACGGGTGAAACTGCCGGGTTGATGATTTTTTCCGGGGATCCGGGCGCTTCCGGCACGCTGCCGCTCACCCTGCGTGACGGGATGATCAGCGCGGGATACAAGGACGAGGCATCCGGGATCGAGGCCAGCTATACCGGCACGCTCAGCCGGGAGAATGGCCGGGTAACGATCAGCGGCGAATACAGGACCACCTTCCGGGATGTGGCTTCGGGGAGCGTGACGGAGTTCTCAGGCCTCTGGACTGCCGTGTCCGCCCGCGGAACCGTTTCGGCCGACCTGGATACGGCGAAAGCGAAAACCGACGTCACCGAAGAAGACATACGGGGCGGGTGGAGCGGCACGGCCTCTGTTACCCGTATCGAGAACCTGGACCAGGTCACGGACACCTACCAAGGGGAGAAGGAACAGATGCAAAGCATGATCGGGACGGAATTCCCGATGATGGCGGAATTTGATGAAAATGGCCTGACGCTGGTGATGATCCAGAGCGGACAGGAGGCGAGCCTCGCAGACGACGTGATTGTCAGCATGGACAGGGGCGTCTTCACGGCTACAGTTGCTCATGACGAGGGTACGATCGGCATATCCGGCGTGATCTTCATGGAAGGCGCCCGCCTGGCGCTGACTGGGGCGATCGAAGCCCAGATGAGCCCGCCGGGCCAGAAAGAGGTCGTACTGACGCTTGTCATGCGAATGGACTTGAAGAAAGAGAACGGCGGAAGCGAGGGAAGTGAGACACCGCAAGCCACGGCGAAGGCAGGCGCGACCGCGACCACGCAGGCGCAGACAGAAGAGTCCGGCTCAGCCGCGACGCCAGGACCCCAGGGCAATGGAGCGAACGACGAGTGGACGTTCGGAGGCGACATGGACCCGGCGCTGGCCAATGTCCCTCCGGTGACGCCGGTCTCGGGCACCAGGGCGCAGACCGTCGCCGCCGGAGAGGCTCTGACGGTCTCCATCGCGGAAAACGGGCTCGACAGGGAACGCGCGCTGTCCCTTGAGCAGCTGGATGAAGCAGAAATCGAACATCACAGCCTGGACCCCGAACTGGCCGACCAGCTTGTTTTCGACGCTTATGAGTTTGACGCGGGGCTCACGCCGGAAGATATCATCCCGGGCGCTTTCGAGATCCGCTGTGACCTGTCAAAGACTGGAGTCCCCCCCGCCTTGTACGACAGCGTAAGCGTCTTCCGCCTGGAAGAAGGGGCCGAAGGCCCGCAGAGGCTCGCAGGCCGCCTGGAAGGCTCCGTGCTTGTGGCGGAGTCCAGCCACAACAGCGCCCTCATCCTGTCGGTTGCCCTGGGTCTTGTCCACCTGGCGGCCTACCCCATTCAGAGCCATCGCCAGTTCAAGGAGTATTTCGGCGATGAGCCTTATCTGGAGCATACGGAAAAAGACCTCACCCGATACAGCTTCTACTGGCCCAGGAGACTCGGTTTCGCCGACCCAAACGCGTTGAGGAATATGTGGGAGGACGAGATCGCATTCTACAAGAAGCACGATCTCCTTTCTTCTTCGTATGACCCCGACGCAGACATAGACGCCGCGCTCAATGCCGACAAGTTGTTTCATCCATGGATGAAAGTGAAAGACCATCTTCGTTCGTCCAGTGTCGGATACCTCGAGAATATTTTCGATCTGTTCGCGAGCATCGCTTTTGTCCGTGAATCGGCGGAATGGAAGGCGCTGAAGCAGCAATACGACGATGAGTGGGTACAGGAGAAGGTCCTCCCAAGGCAGATGACGCATACCATCCAATGCGCCCGGAAGGCCGACGCATACCTGTATACCGTGCGGAAATTCGATCCCCCGCCGCACGTGAAGGTGTTCATCAGCTACAAGGTCAGGGAGGCGGGCGAGACGCTGAACCCCGCGTACCACGACCCCTATCTGGCGATGCCGGTCCAGCCGCTTTTCACATTTCCTGAAGACACGGCCTATAGGGACCTGCTTGACAATTACCTGATTGCCTTCACCCATGAGCTGTTCCATGTCACCCAGTCAGCCAGGTATGTGTACGCCTACGATTTCGCTGCATACTCCTGGTTTTTTGAAGCCACTGCCATCATGCTGGAGGAGGAAGCGGCGCAATACTACAAGACATGCCAGCTTGACACGAAAGACCTCCGCCTGTATCCGGCGGCCTCGGCCACAGGCAGCCCGGCGCCCCTGCTTGGTCCCGGCTTCATCCCCGAACGATTCGATTATGACCATACGTACGCCAAAGCCCTGGGGCGGCCGGGCAGCTGGGGCAGCGTAAAGGATTATTACCTTGCGCTCAGGTACCAGGGCTATATGACGGGATACCTGTTGTGCTGGCTGCGCGACGTACACGTGGTGCCAAACGGCGCCAAAGCCGACGATTACCTCAAAAGAATAATGGAAGCCTTCCGCGGAAGCGTGAAGAATCCGCTCAATATCATCATCGGGCAAACGACCAACAGCTTCGAGCAATTTAAAGCTCTGGTCGGCAAGTTCCTCACGCAGAAAGCGCCCCTGATCGCCGCAGGCTTGGACAGATACAAGGAAAAGAGCGACAACTCGTTTTATCCGACTTTGAAAGAAAACAATTTCCTCCTGACAGCCGGGACGCCGATCGCGAAAATCATCCCAGGTTATAGCCCGCTGTCCTCCCCGATGCGACCGGTGAAACTTGAGTTTGACAAGCAGAAATACAGCAAACCTGAAGATATCAGCCTGGTGATCTTGCGGGGCGATGAAGCGTACCAGAACGATCAGTACTTGCCGCTGCAGCTGGGCAGGCAGGTCAAGCAAGGGAAGGATATTACGTACAGCTTTTCGCGGTTTGTCTCCGTGCCGGGGAGTATGGGGATCCAGCCGTTCCCGGATTTCGGCCTGGTCGATTTCGCGTACATACAGGAGGTCCACCTGTATCCCGCCAGCTGGCTGACGGACTATTTCGACGAGCCTTACCTGGTGTTTGCGATGCTCAGGCCGGACAGCCCGGCGCTTGCCTATGATGCCAGGGAAGGCAAGCTGACCGTCACCCTTCCGCCGCGAAGCCCCCTCTGGGAGGCGGGGCTGGTGGACCAATTCTATGTCAAGCTCGTCGATCCGTCGGGAAGGACCTATCCCATGGCCACGGACCAGGCCAGCCTCACCCTCCGCTTCGACAGCGCGGGCGTCATGCAATACGAAGACGAGGATCTCAAGACAGCCCTGAAAAACGGCTTGCGTCACTATCTGCAGGAGCACCCGGAATACAGGGCGGAACTGGAAGCGGCGCACGGCAAGGCGGTCGTCGACAGCCTGACTGACAACGCCCTGATCATGGACCTGGATATCGGGGCGATGCAGAGGAGCTACAACATCTTTGGAAAAATCGGCTCTGATCAGGGCGCATCCGCCAAACAGAAGAACGAGTTTACGTTCACGGTCCGCGAGATAACCAAAGGCGGCCCCGTCCTCTGGATGGGTCCGGAAAGCGACGAGGCGAAGATGGAGGTCCCCGAATGGAACACGGGAGACATCGACATCCGGGGCATATGGAGAGCGAAGGTCCAGCTCACGCCGCTGGAAGGGACCGTTGTGATCTCATCGGGGGAATTCGGCTACGACTACAAAATCGAGACCTGGGAAACCTATCCGGCTGTGGGCAAGCCCTTGTACACGGAATACGGCAGGAACATGCGCAACGGGATCATCGAGCTGGTCCTCTATCTGGAAGAAATGGCTGAGGAGGGGCTCAAGCTCAAAGGCAACGAGAGCCACTGGTCCACGATGACCATCAATTCGGCGGACGAGATCTACCGGATCGCCCCCCCGATGCTGCTTCGCAGGGTCAAGTGACCGGCCGCAGGGTCCGGGACCGGTCCTGACCTCGGAGAGGGCGGGGACGCCGACGTTCGCCCTGTCCGGCAGGGATGTCGGGGATGAATGCGCGTGGAGGAAACGGATGGCGGATGGCAGGCTCCGTCATCGCGACGCTTCCGGTCAGCGCCTTGTATATCGCCGCGTCTCGCTGTATCGTGCAGGGAATGACCATGAGGAGCGTCAAGTGACGCCGCGGCTCCCCGCGCGGCCGACCCGCGGGCCGGCGGAAAGGACAGCATCATGAAACGGGTAGCGATCGTTCAGACAAGCCTCGTGTCCCACGGCGACCTCAACAGGCTGTTCGCGGAACTTGTGCCCGAGGCCGAGCTGATCAACATCGTCGACGACAGCCTGCTGAAGGAAGTCAAAACGGCCGGCCACGTGACGCCCGGGGTGGTTCGCCGGCTGTGCGCGTACTTCGTGCAGGCCGACCAGATGGGGGTGGACCTGATCTTCAACCAGTGTTCTTCCGTGGGCGAGGCGACGGACATCGCGGCCAGGCTTGTCACGGCCCCCGTGCTGAAAGTCGACGCGCCGATGGCTGAGGAGGCTGTGCGGCTCGGCTCAAGGATCGCCCTCGTCGCCACCGTTGAGTCCACCGTGGGGCCCAGCGGCAGGCTGGTGGAAGCCAAGGCGAAGGACGCGGGCAGGGAGATCACGCTGGTCCCCTACCTGGTGAAGGGCGCCCTGGAGGCGCTGATGACCCAGGGGGCCGAAAAACACAATGCGATGGTGCTCGATACGGTCCGCAAGGCCGCCGGGGAATGCGACGTTGTCGTACTCGCCCAGGGCAGCATGACCGTGCTGGAACCCCTGGTGCAGGGCTTCGGCGTTCCCGTGCTGACCAGCCTCCGGCGGGGTGTGGTGCGCGCACGGCAGCTGCTCGGGCTGTAACACAGGTGAAACACAGGGGACGGCAGAGTGTTACGAAACTCTTTTTGGTATAGGCATTGCAT
>CAZLYF010000174.1:0-5813 GCA_964563725.1 uncultured Oscillospiraceae bacterium | reverse complement strand
AACCTTTGAGCAGTTTCCATCAGGTGTCTGTGCCAGCTCCTGGCATGGGTGTTCTCTGTGTTTTTTCCCCAGGAACGGAGGAGGCCTGCCCATGGAACTCAGGGATATGATCCGCAAACGAAAATCGACGCGCAGCTATTTGACGGAGCCTGTGGATGACGCCAAGATGGGAAAAATCGTGGACTTTTCGGCGGCGCTCAAGCCGCTGTACCCCGATGTCCGCATCCGTTCGGAGATCATCGGCGCCGGGCAGATGAAATGCATCCAGCCGTGGAGAGCGCCGCACGATGCAGCCATTTTCAGCGAAGAAAAGGAAGGCTGGCTGGAAAACGCGGGGTTCATGTACCAGCAGCTTGACCTGTTTATCCAGTCGCTGGGGCTGGGCGCCTGCTGGCTGGGCCTGGGAAGGCTCGTTCCTGGAAGGGAGGAAGCGCCGAAGGACCGGGACGGCCTGACGTTCGTGATCATGCTGGCCTTTGGCCGGGCAAAGGGAGAAGCCTGGCGCGGCAGTGTGTCAGAATTCAAACGCAAGGAACTGTCCGAGATCACCGACCGCGTGGACGAACGCCTGGAGCCCGCCCGTCTGGCGCCTTCCGCCACAAACGGCCAGCCGTGGTATTTCACCCATGACGGCGACATGGTGCACGCGTACTGCAGGGCTCGTGGCGTTTTCGGGCAGATGGCGCTCGCCAATGTGAACCGCATCGACATGGGCATCGCGCTGGGGCAGTTGTATGTGGCTGATCCGGACAGGTTTTCTTTTTTCAAGGCCGCGCAGCCGCCAGAAGTGAAAGGCTATCGCTATACGGGCAGCTTTCGTATCGATTCATAGGGTGGACGGCGAATCGTCCGCCCTTTATCAGGGCCCGGTCATATAGACGGTGCAGGAAGCCTTCGTCTTGCTGCCGTCGACGGCGGTCGCCGTGACGGTCGTTTTGCCTTTTTTATGCCCCGTCACCAGGCCGTTCGCGTCAACGGACGCCACGCCCGGCGATGAGCTCTTCCAGGAGACGCCCGTCCACGGATTGACGGGCGAAGTCAGAGCGGAAAACTGCAGGCTTGCGACCCCGGAAGCCAGGTCAATGGACAGCGTCCCGCCCGTCAGGTCCGCGCCGCCGTACAGCAGTGTCACTACGGTCACCGGCTCGACGGTCGTGAAGGGGATATTCTTGCCACTGGCATATTTCTCCGCCGCGGAACCCGCGAAACCCTGGATGCTTACCAGCGGGCAGCCGTCGAAGGTCTCCCTTTCCTCGATGCTTTTGACGCTTTTGGGGATCGCGACCTCGCGCAGGGAGGCGCAGCCCATGAACAGCGCTTTCAGGTTGGTCAGCCCAACGGGCAGGACGACGCTTTCAAGAATGATGGAGCCGCAGAAGGCCAGCCGGCCAATCTTGGTGACGCTGTCGGGGACGCGGACATGGAGGAGGGCGGGGCAGGAGGCGAAGGCCTCCGGACCGATCTGTGTCAGGCTTCGCGGCAGGTCGACGTGTTGGAGCCCGCTGCCCGCGAAGGCCGCGCCACCAATCGCCTTCAGGCCTTCGGGCAGGGACAGCTCCTTGAGCGCGACACAGGCGGTGAAGGTCTTTTCCTCGATCCTGGTCACGCCAGCGGGGATGTCGATGTCCTCCAGCCAGAAGCAGGCCGCGAAGGCGCCGACCCCGATGGATTTGAGCGTGGAGGGGAGGCTGACGCGCAGGAGGCAGCCGCAGGCGCTGAAGGCTCCGTCGGCGATGCTTGTGACGCCTTCGGGCAGGATGACACTCGAAAGCTGGTCGTTGCGGACAAACGCTTCCCTGCCGATGGAAACGACTGGGCGCCCCTCAAGCGCGGCAGGCACGAAGAGTTCCGTCTCGCCGCCGGTGTAACCTGTGATGGACGCGCCGCCGCGGCTGACGAGTTTGTACTGGAAGCCTTCGGCTGTCACCAGCGCGCCGGCGTGAACTGAGGCAGCAATCAGAAGGAGCGAACACAGAAACAGGCATAGCAGGCGTTTCATCGTACTGTCCCTCCCCCTTTCCAAATTTCCTGCGGTATACGCTTCTCCCGGCGCCCCGGCAACGAGCTTCGCGGCCTGGCCAAAGACGTTGACAGCAAAATGGGGCGGGGATAGAATGCAAGTGATCCAATATCCCGCCAATACGCCCTGTCCGGTTCGCCAAAATGCTGACTTTGCGGAATCCTTCAGCCTGTACGCCCATCGACCGACCTGTCCGGAGCAAACCAAACGCAGTGCCACGCGCGCTTCTGTTGCATCCATACGTCTTTCGGAGGTGGGACCCATGAAGAAGATTTCCATCGTTTCCCTTTGCGTCTTCCTGGCCTGCGCGGCTTCGTCCGCGTGGGCGCGTACGGACGGGCTCGTGGACGGCAGCGGGCTCGAATACCGGCTGATCGAGCAGTCGGAGGGACTGTTTACTGCGGCCATCACCCGCTACGGCGGCAGCGAAGCGGACCTCATCGTTCCGTCGACCCTTGGCGGGTATCCCGTGACAGCCATCGACGACTGGGCCTTCAGCTATACCGGGACCTTTCGCAGCATCACCCTTCCCGCCGGGCTCGTCAGGGTCGGGACCTTCGTGTTCACGGGCTGCGACGCGCTGTCCAAAATTGTCGTGGAGGAGGGCAATCCCGCCTTCCTGTCCGTGGACGGCGCGCTGTTCGACCGGTCGATGACCTCCCTGCTGGCTTATCCGGGCGGAAAAAGCGGCAGCGCCTTTACTGTTCCCGGCAGCGTGCTGTTCATCGGGCCCGCGGCGTTCGCCGCCTGCTGGCAGCTTGAGGAGCTCTCCTTGCCGGAAGGGGTGGTTTCCATCCGGGAATCCGCCTTCGAGGACTGCTATAACCTGAGGAAACTCCGCCTGCCCGCGTCCCTGACGCAGATCGGGGCGGGCGCTTTCCGGTACTGCGGCGCTCTGGAGAGCCTCTTTGTCCCCCCGGGCGTGCGCCAGATCGATTTTTCCGCCTTTGAAGGCTGCCAGGCCCTCAAGCTTCGGGGACAGGAGGGGTCCTACGTCCAGCTGTTCGCATCCGCGAACGGCATCCCTTTCACAGTGTCAGACGGAAGCGAGGCTGACGCAGAAATCCCGCCACCAGAAGCGGAATCCATTGACGATCCGGAAGAAGCGGACACCGCTCAGGGCGAAACATCCGCCGACAGCTCCTTACTGGATGTTGAAGGCTTCCTTGCCTCCCTGTCTGACTGGATCCTCGGCTCGAACTGGGGCATCCTGTCGGGGACAGTCGACCCAGACAGCCGGACCCTGACCTTCGCGCTGACCGCGGAGGACTTCGGGGCGCTGACCTCGCAGGACCGCGCGGACATCCAGGGCGCCATGCTGGACATGCTCAGCCTGTACATGCCTTCCAGGGATATCGCCGCAGCCTTTGAAATTGAGTATCAGGCGGAAGGGGAGCTCCTGCCGGCCGCGGATGAAACAGCCGGCGCGGGGAACACCGGCGACAAGTGGATGCCCCCTCCCGTCGTCGAGGCGGAAACGACGCCTGACGACACGGCGCTGTTCCAAGGCGAGGACGGGAGGGCCAGGGAAAACCTGGTCTTCATCCACCACAGCGTCGGCGAGAACTGGCTGAAGGAAGGGATGGCCCGCCTGCTCAACGAGCGCGGGTACCACGTGGCAGACATCACCTACGGCTGGCGGGAATACGGGGACTATACCGACACCGTGGACTGGCCCACCTGGTTCACGGACAGGGTGATGCGCCTGGTGTACAGCGAACTGGGCACGATGAGCGCCGACAACAGCATCGGCCCTGCCCCGGGCGAGAACAGGATCGTCCTGTTCAAGAGCTGCTACCCCAACAGCGATGTGGGGGATTCCATCACCGACGAGAAAGCGCTTTACAACAGCCTGCTGCCCTACTTTGAAAGCCGTCCGGACAAGATGTTCGTGCTGGCGACGCCGTCCCCGATGATCGAGATCCCGACCCCCGGGCTGACCCGGCAGCTGTGCCGCTGGCTTGCAGACCGCGAGGGCGGATGGCTGGCCGGCCTCCGCACCGGGAACGTGTTCGCGTTCGACCTTTACAACGTGCTGACGCACCCGGACGCGCACCATCGCCTGGAAAACGGGCGGGAAGTGCACACGGAGACCCAGGGCGCGGACACGCTGCATTACGACTGGGACGGGGATGACCATCCCAACCCGCAAGGCAGCCGGAAGGCCGCGGAGGAGTTCGTCCCCCTGTTGGATCACTGGTACTCGCTCTACATCGGCGCGGCGGGGAACTGATTGAAACCGTCCCGCGTCCGTGGAAGGAGGACGAACCCGTGGCGCGCAAGGCATCCATCCGTATCCTGGCTCTTCTTTTTGCGCTGCTGATGCTGTCGCCCGCGGGCAGCGCGGAAGAAACCGTCTCCGCGAACATGATGGAGCTGACCGGCGCTCTTTGTTTGCCGGACAGGGCTCAGCGGAGCCTCCTGAAGTATGAGGACGACAATACGCTGGCCTCCCTGGACTTGTTTTACGACCGCGTTACGCTCCCTCAGCTTCTGAAACTGATGGCGTCGCTGGAAGACGACGGCTGGTGCCTGAGGGAGAACGGCGCATTTCGGTACGCCCGCGGCCTGGCCATCGACTGGAACCAGGGCGATGCGCAACTGACCTTGGGTTTCAGAAAACCGCGCCACCTCGCGGAATGGCCGGAAGCGGTGCCGGCCTGCCTGGCGCTGAATGTCCCGGTGTTTCCGGGCGGCGTTTTTCTTGACCCCCATACCGGAAACGAACCCCTGCGCGGCATGGAGGCCGTGGTGCTTAAGTGCGGAGGCGTCAGCCTCGAGGAAGTGGAGGAATACGAGCGGACGCTCGTCAGGGCCGGGTACTCCATCGTCCGCGAAGGGTCCTTCAGTCTCCTCGTCAGGTCAGACACCTTCGTGGTGACCCAATGGGACGAGGATACCGACGAGGTGCATCTCTACCTGGGCTGGATGCCGATACAGTACGCGCCCCTGCCGCCCTGGCCGGACCCGCTGCCGGAAAAACTGAAGCGGATGCTGTCGCCCCTTTCCGCCATCCTGACCGTCATGGAGGAAGACGGCGCATACCGGGCGGAGGCACAGGGGATCTCCCTGAACGACCTGTACAGGTTCTATCGGTCTGTCCATGCCCATTACGGATGGTCCGAGGCGACGGACGAGGCGGCCATCGTTCACAATGAAACGGGGTGGCAGCTCACAAGCCTCTCCTACGATGCGCGCGCGGAGCGCTGGACGGCGCTGATCCAGGGACCGGGCACGACGACCATCATCGAACAGGAGATCCAGGGCGGGAGGGCTGCGCCAAGCCCGTCCCCCCAGCCTGCGCAGAGGTCGGAAAACGGACTCACCCGCTTCGCGCTGACGGAGGGCGTCTGCGCGCAGGACGGGATCATGGAAACGGTGCTTGGAGAATTTGGACAGACAGCCGTCGTGGCGGACTGGAAGAACTCAAGGGGGCCTTCGGCGACGGGCTCCCCGAGGCGCTGGACAGGATGGGTTTCGCGAACGGGCAGTGCGCGTGGCTGCGCGCAGGGGCTTCCTTCACCTGGAAGCCCGGACGACACTATTTCATCCAGCGCTTTGACGAAGGCGCGCCCGATACCTTCCTGGCCCATGACCAGGTGGGCTCGATTTACCTGGGCTCATGGAAAGACATCCCCGCGCGCGTCCTCGTGTCGCTGATGGAGTAAAACACAGGAAACACAGGGGACGGTTCTCTGTGTTCTCGAAAAACACAGAAAACCGTCCCCTGTGTTTTTACCTGTGTTTCAGGGCAGGATATCGATCGTAAGCTCCGCCGTCACGCCACTCCCGT
>CAZLYF010000173.1:0-5860 GCA_964563725.1 uncultured Oscillospiraceae bacterium | reverse complement strand
GCATGAGCTCGTTTTCGTGAAGCTGCCGGAAATTTGGGTACAACGCAATTGCCTCTCTGAGGGCGAGAAATATTGCATCGTCTTCGGCGATTGAAGTATATTGTAGTAAGTGGCGTCGTCGTGGTTGCCTTTGACAGGAAGGACCCTGGCGCCAGGCAGCGTTTCGCTGATGAGGGCTCTGAGACGCCGATAGTACCCAAGAACCGCATCCTTGATCCCGTCCTGGACCAGGTCCCCTCCCAGCGCGATGAACCTGAGGTTGGTTTGAGCGGCGAGTCCTCCCAGAGCGCCAAACAGATGGTCGATCGATGGTTCGCCGCCGTAATGCAGATCTGTCGCAAATGCAAAGGCAGATACTGCCTCCCCCGAAAGCGCGAGCACCGACTGGACGACCGTATCCATTTCCGGCTCAAAGTAGGGCGGGAGCGAAGCCGGAGCGGTATTGGCGTATGCAGGCTGTTCCAGGGCGGCCCCGGCCGCGGCTGAGCTTTCTGCAGCGGCGCCTGCCGTGAGGCGCAGGGAGAACAAAAAAAGGCGGCTGCGGCAAGCCACAGGCGTTTTCGCACAGAACTCATCCTCATGTACGGTATACCTCATTTTGCAAAACTGCAGCCAATGGCGTTATACCATGGCGAAAACAGGACACGCAAGCCTTTGGCGTGAAAGGAGAAAAGGATGAGTGGCATGGCTGTGAGCCGATGGGGGAAAAGCGTCGTGATCCTGTTTCTTTGCGCGCTGCTGTGCGCGCAGGCGGCGTACGCCCGCAGCGGGGGCGGCGAAAACGCTGACGCCGCGGACGCGGGGCTTTTGTCGCCCGGGTGCCTCCGATACCTGGGCGCCTTCCGCCTGCCGGAGGATGGCGCGGACGAGGCGCATTCCTTCTCCTACAGCGGGGAGGCGATGGCGTATTCCCCGACTGGGGCGGGCGGCGCGGGGTCGCTGTTTGTCACTGGGCACAACTGGCATACCCATGTGGCGGAGATCAGCGTCCCGCCTCCCCTGCGCTCATCCGACGCGGGATCGCTGCCGGCTTCCGAGGTCATCCAGCCGCTCACGGATATCCGCGGGAGGCTGTATGAACGCTGGACACTGGAGATTCCCAGGGTCGGGCTTGAAACGATAGGGGACCGGCTCTGCTTCTGCTGGGGCGAACACATGCAGTTTGAGACAGGGTGGGGCACGCACGGGTCGAGAAGCCTTGATCTCTCCCTGCCTGCGGAAGGAGCGGCGTGTCTCGTCGGCGGCGAGGAGTACAACTACGCCACCAACGACTACTTGTTCGCCATCCCGCCGGATTGGGCGCAACGCAACGCCCCCGGCTTCGACCTGGCCACGGGCAGGTTCCGCGATGGGGGCTGGGGAGGCATGGGACCCTCTCTGTTTGCCATCAGCAGCGCGGGCTTGCGGGCCGCCGCGATGGACGAGCGCGTCCACGCTCTGCCGCTGATCCTGTACGACAGTTCATACGGGGGGGACGCTGTCGCGAAACTTTACGGCTACTCGCATGCCGATTCCTGGACAGGCGGCGCCTGGATCACCTCGCCGGCGGGGAGCGCGGTCGTCTTCGCGGGTACGCACGGATTCGGGAAGACCTGGTACGGATTCGCCAACGGCGTGGAATTCCCCACAGACGGGGATGCAAATGAGGCCTATCCGGACGTGCCCGAGGCGCCGTACGACCAGCGCGGATGGTGGAACGACGACTTCCGCGCCTGCCTGCTGTTGTACGATCCCGGGCTCCTCGCGCTGTCGGCGCAGGGAGCGCTTGAGGCATCAGCGGCGCAGCCCTACGCGATGGTGGACCTGAGCGGTTACATGATCGGCGCGCACGGGCAGACGTGCATGCAGCATCTGGGCGCGGTGGCCTGCGACTGCGCCGGCGGGAGGCTCTTCATCCAGGAACTTTTCGCGGACGGCGACAAGCCGGTCGTGCATGTATTTCAAGCCAGCCCCTGAATGTCCGAACGGTTTTGGTGAATGCCGGCCCGTGTTCAGCGCCCCTTGATGAAGGTCCCCTCATCCAGTTCGCGGAAGGCCTGTCTCAATTCTTCCTGTGTGTTCATCACGATCGGGCCGCCCCAGGCGATACCCTCGCGCAGGGCTTTGGCGGACAGGAGGATGAACCGCAGCCCCTGCTGCGCGGATCTGACCCGAAACAGGTCTCCGGCGCCGAAAAGGACGGCCTGCCTTGCATCGACGGGACGCTCGGCGCCGCCGGCGCCCGGCTCCGGGCCGAACAGGGCTTTTCCATCGAAGATATAGATGAACAGCGTGTTGTCCCTGTCGTCCGAAAACGTCCATTCGGCTCCCGGCGCAAGCGTGACGTCCAGATAAGCGGCCTTGACATAGCGGCCTTCGAACGCGCCCCTGACTCCGGCGTAGTCGCCGGCGAGGACGCGGATCACCGCGCCGGTTTCCTCGACCACGGGAATATCGCTGCTGCTGATGTCGCCGTACGCCGGGGGCGCCATCTTGTCTTTCGCGGGGAGGTTCAGCCACAGCTGCGCGCCCAGCATCCGGTCGCTGGCCTTGGGCATTTCCTGGTGGACGATGCCGGATCCCGCCGTCATCCATTGGCAGTCGCCATCCAGGATGCTCCCGTGATTGCCGAGACTGTCGCCGTGCTCGATGTCGCCCCTGATGAGATAGGTCACCGTCTCGATCCCGCGGTGCGGATGCCAGGGGAAGCCCCGCACATAGTCTTCGGGGTTTGAAGAATCAAAGGCGTCCAGCATCAGGAATGGATCGAAATCTTTCGTGTCGGCACGGCCCAGCACGCGGACCAGCCTGACGCCGGCGCCGTCGACCGCTCTTTGTCCGGAAACGATCTTCTTCACTGTTCTCAGCTGACTCATCACAACCTCCTGCGATGCAACACATCGTTCGCCGTCTTTCTGGCAACAGGAACCCAAAGGAGCGCGCGGATGTCAGGACGGCTGCAAAAACCGGTCCAGCCAAGCGAAGGCTGCCTCTTTCACCTCCGGAGGCAGGGAATGTCCCCCCTCAAAGACCAGATGCCGGAAATGCTCCGCCTTCCCCTCCTGATCATACAGCCGGCGCGCTGTGCCCGCGATCTCTTCCGCGCCGTCCAGCGGGAACAGCGGATCCGCTTTTCCGTTGGTCATCAGGAAGGCCCTCGGGGCGATGCCGCCCACCAGGTCGGCGACGTCGCCGGCGTTGAGGAAACCGGGGGTGAACATGGCAAAATTGTGGTTGATCCCTTCCCGCAGGATGCTTCTGATCTGAGAAAAACCGCAGGAGGAAACCGCCGCCCTGATCCGCCGGTCGTACCAGGCAAGCCACAGGGCCTCCTGCCCGCCCAGAGAATGCCCGATGGCTCCGATCCTCCCGCTGTCGACTTCGGGGAGGGAGCACAGCGCGTCCAGCGCGGACACGAGGTCCGACAGGTATTTTGCCTGCAGGGAACTGCCCTCCAGCAGGTATTTGCAGAACATCAGACGCTCGAAGCCGCTCCCCTCCAGATGGGGATTGGCCGTCCGTTCGGCCTGTGGCGGCCTGCGGTCTTCGAAGCACAGATGGTCCGGACACAGCACCGCGTAGCCCCGCAGGCACAGGTCCAAGCCGTAGTGGTACAGGGGGTCGCCGGACAGGCCGGCCGGTTCGGACTTGCCCAGGTGGTACTCGTTCGCGTGCTGGTGAAGGGCGAGGACGGCCGGCAGTTTCGCCCGCTCAGCCTTTGGCAGGAGGAGATAGGCTCCGACCCTCTCGCCTTTCTGCGCAAAATACGATACAAGCCGCAACGTATGGGTCCCCTTGTCCCAGGTCTGGACTGTGGTCATTTCCGGACTTGTCCGCTCGGGGAACCGCCCGAGGCAGCGCAGCGCTTCCCTCCTGAATGCCACTTCGTTCGTCACCTCCTGATGCAGGTACTATATCACCGCATCCCCGCGATTCCAAACAAGCAGGCAGCATTCCGGAGACGACGGCCGCAGCGCTTGCACGCAAAGGCTGTTTGGAGGACAATGCAGTTGACCCGGCGCGGAATGCCCCATGCAGGCGCGGACAGGCCCTGTCGCGGACAAGGAGTTGCGAAGACGGTCTGCGGGACGGAGAAAAGCGATGAGCGGCATACAATTCGGCACAGGCGGCTGGCGCGCCATTATCGGCATGGATTTCATCTGCGCCAATGTCTGCAGGGTAGCGCAGGGCGTCTGCGACATGATGGCGCAGGACGGGCAGCTGGACAGGCCTGTGATGGTTGGCTTCGACCGACGGTTCCTTTCCTATGAGGCTGCACGGTGGATCGCCGAGGTGCTGTGCGCAGGAGGGGTCCGGGTGCTGTTCATGAAGCGGACCGCCCCGACGCCGCTTGTGATGCACACCGTGAAAACCATGGACCTCCATTATGGCATGCAGGTGACCGCCAGCCACAACCCGTCGAACTACAATGGCATCAAGCTGATCGTCCGGGAAGGGCGGGACGCGCCCCTTGAGACGACCCGGCGGCTTGAGAGCGTGATCGCCAAAGCGGTGGAGGAAGGCCGGGAACCCGTCTTCACGCCCTTTGAGGAAGCGGTCGAAAAGGGCCTTGTCCTCTACATGAAAAACCCGTTCAACCGCTTCATCGACGACATCCAGGAAAGAACGGATATGGTGGTCATCCGCGACAGGGGGCTGCGCATCCTGTTTGATCCCATGTACGGCTCGGGGGCCTATCCCCTCATGACGCTCCTCTACACGGCGCGCTGCACCATCGACCAGATCCACTTCGACCGGGACGCCTACTTCGGCGGCTTCATGCCGGCCCCCAGTGAACTGAGCCTCCACGAGCTGCGCCAGAAGGTGGTTGACCGCTCCTACGACCTAGGGATCGCGCTCGACGGGGACGGAGACCGGCTGGGCATCATCGACAGTAACGGACGCTATATCACCGCCAACGAGATCCTCGTCCTGCTTTATTACTACCTGCACGAGCACAAAGGCTGGAAGGGGCCGGTGGTCCGCAACATGTCCACCACCCACATGCTGGACAGGCTTGCCGCATCGTTTGGGGAAGCGTGCTATGAAGTGCCAGTCGGCTTCAAGCACGTATCGGAGAAAATTGACGAAGTCGATGCCGTGCTGGGCGGCGAATCCTCCGGCGGGCTGACGGTCCGGGGGCATATCCACGGCAAGGATTCCATCTACGCGGCGGCCCTGTTCGTCGAGGCCGTCAGCGCGCTTGGGAAAAGCCCGTCCGAAATCATGGACGGCCTGCGAGAAAGGTATGGCGCCTTTGAGATGGCGGAAGAATCGATCGCCCTGGAGCCGGATGCGAAAGCCCGCGCGCAGCACATCCTGACGACGGAACGCGCTCTGCCCGCGTTTGACGGGGACATCGAGCGCGTATCCTACCTGGACGGCTGCAAGGTATATTTCCGCGATGGCGGCTTCGTAGTCTGCCGGTTTTCCGGAACGGAACCGCTGATGCGCGTCTGCGCCGAAGCGAAAACCAGGACTCTGGCGCAGAAGCATGTCGCTGCGTTCAGGCGCCTGCTCGCCTGAAGCGCGGCAGAGGGAAACAGCGGGACCCGGGCCAGCCGGCCCGGGTCCTGTTTCACGCGCCTTTTGGCGGCAGGTCACGCAAAAGCGATCAGGTACTTGACCACAAAGATGGCCGACAGGATCCACATCAGCAGCGGTACTTCCTTCCATTTCCGGAGCACCAGCTTGACAAGGACGAAACTGATGAATCCGAAGCCGATGCCGTCGGAGATGCTGTACGCGAAGGGCATCATCACGATGGTGAGAAAGGCCGGGACCGCGACCTCCAGGCTTTTCCAGTCGATGCGGGAGACGCTGCCCATCATCAGCACGCCGACGACGACGAGCGCCGGGGCGGTCGCAGCCGCGGGCACGA
>CAZLYF010000172.1:0-5919 GCA_964563725.1 uncultured Oscillospiraceae bacterium | reverse complement strand
CGCGCAAAGGAATAGCCGCACAGGACGGCGGTGACGGTCCCGAAGACCACGCAGGGGACCAGGATGGTCAGGGTGTTTTTCAGATACCTGAAATACTGGAAGATCTGCAGGGCTTCGGCGTAATTGCCGAAGATCCAGCGGCTGGGAAAGAAGCCCAGGGAGCCGATTTCCGGGTTGGTCATCAGGGAGGAACGAAAGATCCACCAAAGCGGGAAAATCACCAGGGCGGCAAACAGGACGATGACTCCAAGGGAAACGATATTCGCGACGCGCTCGTTGCGCTTCCGGCTCCTGATGCTCATCTGCTGTCGCCCCCTTCGTAGAACAGCCAGGTCCTGGATGTGGCGAACAGCACCAACGTAAAGACGCCGATGAGCACGAAGAACACGAAAGAAATGGCGCTGGCGTAGCTCAGCTCGTTGTTGATGAAGCCCGTACGGTACATCAGGAAGGATATGAAGGTGTACTCGGGATAGGTCGTGCGGTTGCTGCCCGCGTAGATGAGGGAGGGGACCACCACCTGCATGTTGGCGATCAGGCTCATCAGAAGGTTGTAGAAGATGATGGGAGACATGCAGGGCAGCGTGATATGGGCGAAACGGTCCAGGAAATTCGCGCCGTCGATTTCCGCCGCCTCGTGGTAGACCCGCGGGACGCTGCCCAGGCCGGCCTGGAAGATGACGATCAGATTGCCGCTGGCCCAGACCGCGATGATTGCCAGGGAAGGGATGATGGTTTTCGAGTCGACCAGGAAGGCGATGCGCGCGAAACCGAACTGCGCCAGCAAGGCGTTGAACACCCCGAAGTCCTTGTTGTACAGCAGCGCCCAGCTCATATATACCGCCATGGCGGGGATGATGTAGGGCACATAGAACATTGCCCTGAAAAAGCCCCGCGCGGGGATCTTTCTGTTCAGCAGCATGGCCATACTCAACGAATAAACGATGCTGACGCAGACGGTCATCACCGCGTACTGAAGGGTGACCCTGACGGAGATCCAGAAGAACATGTCCCTGGTGAACAGGCGGACATAGTTGCCAAAGCCGATATACAGGGGCTTGGGCATGATGCCCGTCCACTTGAACAGCGAAAGGATGAACACGCTCAGCAGCGGCAGGTAGGTCAGAAAGGTCAGTCCCAGGAAGGCCGGGATAAGGTAGATCTTCGCCAGCCGGGCTTCATGGCGCGCCATCGCTGATCTTGGCTGTGTGGGGATTTTCACGCGCCCGCTCCTTCTGTTGGCATGCCTGCCTTCCGGCGGTCCGCCCGCATATGGGCGCGGGCGGACCGCCTTCTCAGGTTTCAGTAGCCTTGGTTCGCGGCGACCAACTGTTCAAGGTTCGCTGTGATCGCGTCAGCGACGGTGACGTTGCCGCTCCAGGCGGGCGCCAGGATGCTGCTGAGCGCGTCGTTGAAGAGGTTGGTATTGTTGACCCAATACCAGGAGGTCGGCCTTGCGTTGTTGACCGCGTAATCGACCACGGCGGCCTTGTACTCGTCATAGGGCGGGAAGTTCGGGTTCTCCACCCACTTGCGGGTGAGCGTTTCGTCGGTGTAGTAGCTGGACAGCACGGGCATCCAGATGCCGCTCTGGATCAGGCCCCAGGCATTCTCTTCCCTTGCATACCACTTCAGCCACTCCATCGCCTCCTCGGGATGCTTGGTGGTGGCGAAGGCCACGTTGACGCCCCCGGTATTCAGGGTGACCTTTTCCTTCATGTAGGGCAGGACGCCCACGCCGTAGTCAAGACCGTCGCTTGCCCTCGCCGGCCCCAGCCAGACGCCGATGGACCACTGGCCGTTGACATACATCGCGGTGGACTTGTTGACAAGGTCCTGGTCCAGGGTCGTGGCCGTGTTCGTGCCGTACTGGGGGGCGACATGATGCACCAGATACAGGTCCGCGATGCGTTGCAGCGCCTCCATCGCTTCCGGCTCACCGATGGTCACCTTGCCGTTCCCGTCGTACCAGGCTCCGCCGTTGCTGACGGACCAGATTTCCAGCTGCCAGAAATCCGGGCAGAACATCACGCCGTAGCGTTTGATGTTGTTGGGGTCGAAATTGGGGGATTTGGCGTTGTTGCCGTTGACGTCAAGGGTCATTTCCTTGGCCACGTCCACAAAAGTGTCCCAGTCCCAGGCCTTGTCCGCGCTGGCCGGGGGCGGCGCGACGCCGGCCTCGGCGAAGGCTTCGCGGTCATAGTACAGCAGCAGCACCTCGTTGGCTACGGAGTAACCAACGGTCTTGCCCTGGAAGGTGAAGGCCAGGCTGTCCAGCGGTTTGGCTTCCCCTTCGCCGTACATCCCGCTCACGTCCGCGAGCATGCCCTGCTCTGCCCACATCAGCACCGCGTCTTCTGCCATGATTCCGGTGTCCGGCAGGTTGTTGCCCACCGCCCGGGTGTTGAGCGTGCCGACATAGTCCGCACGGTCGATCTGGATGATCTCCACGTGGATCTTGTCCTGTTCCCGCTCGAATTTGTCGATCGTCTCCTGAAGCACCCTGACTTCTTCGTTGTCGCCCCACATCGAGTAGGTGACCGTGACGCGTTCCCGGGCCAGCGCGGTCAGTCCAGCTGTGGACAGCAGCATGACCAGCACAGTCAGGAAGGACAGCAGTTTCAGTTTCCCCTTCATTCCGTTTTCCTCCTTTATGTAATGCACTCCCGTGCATTATCTCAGGTTGATCCAGACGCTCATCTCGCCCTCGCCCCGGTTGCCCCAGTGCCTATAGGGGATAAAGATGAGCGTACAGGGCTCGTAGGCCGGCGCTTTTTCCGTGTACAGCGCGTCGCCCCAGGCGCTGTCCGTGACGCGGAAACCCTTTGTGGTGATGATCGGCAGGCCTCCGAAGCCCGCGGCGCTTTCCTCCCTGAATACGGCGTCTTCCGGCAGGCGCAACCCGGACAGCCAGGCGCCGTTGTCAAGTTCTTCCAGGCAATACACATCCTGCCCGCGCATCAGGCAGGCCTTGCCCGCGGCGGCGGCGACGCGGGGGTTGGCCCGCACAAGGCGGACGCGGGGGCTGAGACAATAGGCGTACTCAGCTTCCCCGCCGGGATGGTCAAAGACTAGGCAGCCCTTGCCCTCCCTCGCGCCCCGCGCAGTCATCTGAAAACCTTCCGGCACCCGCAGGCGGAGGGCCATCGCACTGCCGCTGACTTGGAGGCGGCAGACCTCACCCTCCCTGCTGAGCCGGACGGCGAAGCCCTCTTCCTGAAATTCGCTGGGGATGTGCGCCAGCACGTACAGCGCGTCGCCGTCCCGCGCGTACAGGCTGCCGGAGAGCGAGGACAGGGTGCGGGCAATGTTGGGCGGACAGCAGGCGACCCCGAACCAGCTTTGACGGACCGGCTTGACGTGGGCCAGGGTCGGGTTCTTTCTGATGGCCTCCGGCCTGACCTCGAGGGGGTTGACGTAAAAGAAGTGCCTGCCGTCGCTTCCCATCCCGGCGAGCACCGTGTTGTTGAGCGCCCGCTCCCACAAATCGTAGTAACTAAGGTCCCCCGTGAGCAGGGTCATGCGCCGGGCGAAGAGCATCAGGCCGATGGAGGCGCAGGTCTCGCAGTACATCGTGTCGTTGGGCAAGTCCCAGTCCAGGGTGAAGCGCTCGCCAACGCTGGAGGAGCCGATGCCTCCCGTCACGTACAAGCGGCGGCTGCGAACGTTGCGGATCAGTTTGAGACAGGCCTCGCTCAGCGCTTCCTCGCCTGTGAGGCGGGCAATGTCCGCCATGGCCGCGAAGAGGTACATCGCCCGTACGGCGTGACCCTCGGCGCTGTCCTGCTCTCTGACCGGTCTGTGCGCCTGGAAGTACCTGTCCTCAAAGCGCTTCATGTCTTCCAGGATCCACTCATGCTTCGAGGCACTGCGCTCCAGCTCCAACTGGTTTGCACCCGTCCCCCGGACGTCGATGAAATGTCGGGCAAGCTCAAGGCAGGATCTCTCGCCGGTGTGCTCGTGAAGCCTGATGAGGGCAAGCTCGATCTCCGGGTGACCGGGGACATCCCTGCGGGGGAGGAAGTATGCGCTCAGATGCCGGGCCAGCCTGAGCGCGGCGTCAAGCAGCTTCCCTTTCCCCGTAGCCTGCGCGTAAGCGACCGCGGCTTCGATCATATGCCCGGCGCAGTACAGTTCGTGTCCGTCCGTCAGGTTGGCATAGCGACCTTCCGGCTTCATCAGCGTGAAGTAGGTGTTGAGGTAACCGTCCGCCTGTTGCGCCCTAACGATCAGATCGATCGCTTCCTCCGCCAGTTTTTCAAGATTTTCATCGCGTCTGATGACCAGGGTGTAGGAGACCGCTTCCAGCCACTTGTACAGGTCTGAATCCTGGAACACTATCCCGCCGTGGGGCGCGCTGAGATCGCCGGCCGCCGCGAGGAAGTTACGGACGCAGAAGCTCTTCTCCGCGCCTTCGACGCGGTCGTTGAGGATCTCCCACTGATAGGGCAGGACGACCGTTCGCACCAGGTCGATCTTCTCCTGCCAGAGGGGGTCGGTGATGTTCACTTTTGTGAATGGTATAGACATAATCATATATTTTACCTCATAAAGGTTAACGATTAACCACCATAAGCATTTTACCCGTGCAAAATGGCTCTGTCAAGCCCTATTGCGCACAAATTTTAAAATTTAAGGTTAAATAAATAACCATTTTTTCATAAGTGGCCATTGAGGCTTGACCTTGGCACGACTGTGGGTTATACTATTTTCCGAGCTTATAGGATAGGAGAACGGGCATGGTCACGATGAGGCAGATCGCCGACATGGCGGGGGTTTCAACGGCAACGGTCTCCCACGTGGTGAACGGGACGAAAAAGCTGTCTGCCGAGACGACCATGCGGGTGCAGGAGGCGATCAGGGAACTGAAGTATGACCCGCATCCCCAGTTCCGTTCCGCTTTCCGGGATCAGGTAAAAGCGATCGGCGTCCTGGTGGAGGACGTGAGGTGTTTCCCGATCCCGGACATCCTCTGCGGCATCGCCGAGGCGCTTGAACCGTGCAGGTACCAGATGCTGATGTACGACCTGCACCTGTATGAAAAGCTGTATAACCAGTACGAACTCATCGGCGCGTACCGCGATCGGGTCAACCAGGGCGTGAACCTGCTGATGGATTCCCATGTGGACGGCGTCATTTATATCGCGATGCATGACCGGCATCTGGACGGCCTGATCGATGCAGTCGCGCGGCCCCTCGTGTACGCCTACTCCCTGGGATCGTCAAAAGACTCCTATGTCACCTATGCGAACAAGGAAAGCGCGGCGGACATCGTCAGGCTCCTGATCGGCAAAGGCCACCGGCGGATCGCGATCATCTCCGGGCACCCCCATTCCTTCCCGGCCATGAAACGGCTGAGCGGTTTCCAGATCGCGATGCAGGAAGCTGGGCTCTCGATTCCTGACGGCTACCTGGCGTACGGCAACTGGGAATACGAGTCCGGTTACGCCAGAATGAAGGAAATGCTGTCCCTGCCCGAGCGCCCCACAGCGGTGTTTGCTATGAACGACTTCATGGCCGCGGGCTGCATCCACGCCTTGCTGGAAGGCGGCCTTGGCGTGCCGGAGGATGTCTCGGTGGTGGGATTTGACAACCGCGAGGCATGCCTTTACCTCCTGCCGAGGCTGACCACGGTCGAACTCCCGGTCAAGGAAATCGGGCGGCGTTCCGCCCATATGCTGATGGAATCGATCAAGGATAAGAACGCCCGGCCCAGAATGGAGATCCTTCCGTGCTCCATCGTGGAACGCAGCTCAGTCGGTACCTGCCACTGAACCCGATGGACCGATGAAGGACGAGGGGTTTCTTTTTCTATCCAACATCCAGCAACTCTCACCCCCCTCAAGGCTGAGCTTTCGACACCAGTGTCGTTGCTAACGCGAATTGTCACAAGACTGCTGATGCCGAATGCCAAATGAC
>CAZLYF010000171.1:0-6009 GCA_964563725.1 uncultured Oscillospiraceae bacterium | reverse complement strand
ACTTCTTGCCTGAGATCTTTTCAGTCTGGGCGAGCGCGCCGTAGATCTGTTTTTCGATCTCGGGGGCGATGCGTTTCCCGTCCGCGTAATAGCGGGTGCAGGCCTCGGTGGTCACCGTGAAGCCCTGGGGAACGGGCAGCCCGATATTGGTCATCTCAGCCAGGTTGGCGCCCTTGCCGCCCAGCAGCTCGCGCATGCCGGCGTTTCCTTCCTTGAACAGGTAAACATACTGGGTCATCGATCCTCTTCCTCCTTGGAATTTTGCTGGCGAAAGCGCGGGGCCGCGCACCTGGAGGCCGTCTCCGCGCAACCGATTGATTATATACGGACGGCGGGCGCGCCGCAACCGGCCCCGGGATCGCCGAGAAAGGCCTCGATCAGCCCGGCGGCCTGCTCCAGCGGGTCCTTGTCCATGTCCAGCCAGACGATCGCGCCGTCGCGCCGAAACCATGTCATCTGCCGTTTGGAGAACTGCCTGATCCTGAGCGCAAGCGTTTCGGTCATCTCCTGAAGCGACCTGAAACCGCCGCCCAGGTACTGCGCGACCAGTTTGTACTCCAGCCCAAGTTTGAGCAGGAAGCGCTCGCTGACGCCCTGCGCGAGCAGCCGCCTGACCTCGTCGACCATCCCCGAGTCCAGCCGTGCCTCCAGCCGCTCCCCGATGCGCCGGTCGAGGAGTTCCCGCTTTAGCGTCACGCCCAGCTTGAGCGTCCGGTAGCGCGCGCGCCTCCCTTCCTCCGGCGCCCCGCCCCCCTCCAGCCGCTCGATCATGCGCATCACCCGGTGCCGGTTTTTCGGGTCGACGTCCGTGCCGGGCAGCTTCTCCCTGAGGAAACGGTACAGCGCCGGGGTCTCGAGCGCCTCCAGGCGTTCCCGCAGCGCGGGGTCCGGGTCGATGGCGGGGAGCTCGTAGCCCTCCGTCACGGACGAGAGATACAGCCCCGTGCCCCCCACGAGCAGGGGCAGCTTGCCCCTTGAGAGGATGTCGCCGATGGCGGCGTAGGCGAGGCGCTGGAAGTCCGCCATGGAGAAGAACTCGCCCGGCTCGCGCACGTCGAGCAGCCAGTGGCGCACGCCCCGCATCTCGTGCGGCGCGATCTTCCCGCTGCCCAGGTCCATCCCGCGGTAGACCTGCCGGGAATCCGCGGAAACGATCTCTCCCCCGAAGCGCTCCGCGAGGGACACGCCGATGGCGCTCTTGCCGGAGGCGGTGGTCCCGACGATGGCGACGATTTTGGGCAGTTCCGCTCCTTCCCGGTCCGTCATGGGGCGCCGGCCCCTCCCCCGAAGGCTTCCCGGGCGTTCCCGCACAGGACGCGTTCGATCCGGTCCCTGGCGCTGGCGGCGCTCAGGGCGCCCTCGCACACGAGGCGCGAGAAGGCCTTGGCGAGCACCGAGGCGATGGCCAGCAGGGCGCCGAAGCTCTCCTCGCCCGTCTGGGTGTCGCAGCCCCACATCAGCCTCTCCCCGCCGCCCACCTCCAGCAGTTCCACAAGGAGGCGCTCGCAGGCGCTGGGGGAGATGAGCGGGAGCCAGCACAGGTCCGCGATGACGTTCCCGTGGTTGTGCACCAGGCCCGCGAGGTCCCCGGTCCAGGGATAACTCCCGTGAAAGAGGGAAAAGCGCGTCCCGGGATGCTTTTCGACCGCTTCCAGCAGATGGATGGCGCCGCTGCGGGAGAGTTTTCCAAGACCCGTATGGTTCTGGAAGACCAGCCCGAGCTCCCCGGCGAGCGCGCAGAGGCGGAAGAACAGGAAGTCCTGGAAGGCCTTGATGTCCTCCGGGCCGGCCGAGGGGTTCCTGTAGCCCTTCGCCGCGGCCGCCGCCGATGTTTCGCAGAAGTCGTTGCCCCGGTCATAGGCGAGGGCGGACTTGAGGGCCACGCAGCCCGCCGCCGCCTTGTTCCTGACCAGGCCTTCCACGGCGTCCACGTAGTCAAAAAAGCCCATCCCGGCGTCCCAGCCGAAAGCGGCGAAGGGGTTGTTGCCGTTGTGGTCCCTCGCCGAGGGCGAATAGCCGAAGAAGAACATGTTTACGCGCAGGGCGGGCGTGAAGAAGCCTCCGTGGCCTTCGTCGCTCCCGGGGTCCCAGAAGGAGTCGTTGACCACCTGCGCGTAGCCGCAGGCGTCCCTGAGCAGCCGCAGGTGGTGCTCCGGGTCCCGGTGCGCCTGCCTGACCGCCTCGTCAAAGCGGTCCCAGCTCGCGTCGGACAGGGCTTCGCCGATGCCGTAGAGCTTCCTGAGCGACGCCTCCAGCCAGTACAGATAGCTGCTGCCGCGAAGGGCGTTCAGGAAGGGGCCCCGGCCGCCCGGGCCGCGCGGGACGGGCAGGTGGTACCAGGAGACGTAGCTGTGCTGGAGCAGCCCGTCCAGGCCAAGGGCCGCATGCTCCCCGTCGCGCAGGTGGTGGCAGTGGCTGTTCACGGGCTTGAGCCCCGCGCAGTACCGGTACAGCCCGCGTTCGACGTCTTTCCTGTCCATTGGCCGCCTCTTTCGGACGCCCTCGCGGGCGCCTCTCCACAGGGGCAATATAGGTTTGATCCCGCCCCCTGTCAAGGAAGCCCGGGTGTCCCGGAGGCTTGACGAGGACAGGCGGAATCCGTATCGTAACGGAGGCGCCGATGGGCAGGAGGAGCCGCCCTTGAAGGGGCCGTCCGGAGGTTGTTGAGGAGGCGTGATGACGATGCCGTCGCCCGGCGCAAGCGCGGACAGGAAAAGGAAGGCCCGCGGCCTCGCCCTGCTCGCCGCCTTCGCGCTGCTGATCCTCCTGCTCGGGTGGCGCCTGGGCAGGCCCCTGATGGAGCTGATCCGCGACAAGGACGGGTTCAGGGTCTGGATCGAGGCGAGCGGCGGTCTGAAGTACTTCGTCATGATCGGGCTGATGATGCTGCAGGTGGTCATCGCCGTCATCCCGGGGGGGCCCATCGAAGTGGCATCGGGATACGCCTTCGGGCCCTTGCTCGGCTCGGCGCTGTGCCTCGTGGGCAGCGCGCTGGCCAGCGCGGCGATCTTTCTCCTGACGCGCTCCTTCGGCATGAGGTTGGTGCGCGTCTTCGTCACGAAGAAGCAGCTTGATTCGGTGGGCATCCTCCGCGATCGGAGAAAACTGCACGGCACCCTGGCAGTTGTTTTCCTCATCCCCGGCCTGCCCAAGGACATGCTGACATATCTGGCGGGCGTCACGCCGGTGTCGCTGTCCGCGTTCCTCCTCATCTCCACCGCCGCCCGCTTCCCCTCCATCCTGGTCTCCGCCATGGGCGGCCACTGGCTGGAGGCGGAGGAATACTGGGCCGGCGCCCTTCTGCTGGCCGCGCTGCTCGCGGTGACCCTGGCGGCCTCCCTTCTCTACCGCCGCCATGAAAACAGGAGGAAAACAACGCAGGCGCCGGGACCCGGCGGGCAGGGAGAAACCGGAAAGGGGGACGGCGGGTCCGCTCCCGGCAGGCCCGACGGCGGCTGAACGGACCCGGGGAGGCAGGCCGCGACTGTTTACTTTGGCGGCGTATTGCGCTACGATGGGCGCGTGAATACAGCGGCAGACCAC
Organism: uncultured Oscillospiraceae bacterium; assembly: GCA_964563725.1. Lineage (GTDB taxonomy): Bacteria > Bacillota > Clostridia > Christensenellales > Aristaeellaceae > CAZLYF01. Next base: position 2,466 of record CAZLYF010000171.1, on the reverse strand, counting down.
GCAGACCGACTTGATTTTGTCATGGAGGGACGGCCATGAGCACGCTGACATACAAATGCCCCTCCTGCGGCGCTCCGCTGACCTACGACGGGGCGGAACAGGAACTGCACTGCGCTTCCTGCGGCAACCGCTTCGAGGCCGAAACGGTCCGGCAGGTGGCGGAGATCGAAAGCGGGGACGCCCCAGGCGAACAGGCAGACTGGGACATGCCCGAGGCATCCTTCACGCGGGAAGAGGCCGCGCGCACGCGCGCCTTTTCCTGCTCCTCCTGCGGGAGCGAGCTGATCACCGACGAGACCACGGTGGCGACCAACTGCGCGTTCTGCGGCAGCCCCTCCATCATCCCCTCGCAGTTCACGGACGAGACGCGGCCCGGGTCGGTCATCCCCTTCAAGATCAGGAAGGACGAGGCCACGAAGCTCTTCCACGACTATTTCAAGGGCAAGAAGCTCATCCCCAACCTCTTCCTCAGGGGCCGCAACCAGATCGACGAGATCCGGCAGCTCTACGTGCCCTACTGGCTCTTCAGCTGCAGGGCGGATGCCCGGATGAGCTTCAACGGCACCCAGGTCAGCTCCAGCCGCAGCGGCAAATACCTGGTCACCCGGACGCGCCACTTCCTCATCCACCGCGCGGGGACGCTGGACTTCAGCGCTCTTCCGGTGGACGCGAACTCCAAGCTCAGCAATGACATCACCGAATCCATCGAACCCTACGATCCCGGCGGGGCCATCCCCTTTTCCCCCGAAACGCTGTCGGGCGCGATGGCCAACCGCGCGGACGTCGACGCCGCTCAGTGCCGCCAGAGGGCGAACGAGCGGGTGCGCAGCACGACCGAGCAGGCCTTCCGCGACACGGTCAGGGGCTATGCTTCCGTCACGCCGCGCAGCGCCAGCGTCCGCATCGGGGAAGGCGCGGCCGAGCCGGTCCTCTTCCCCGTCTGGATCATCACCACGAAGAAGGAAAACCGGACCTACACCTTCGCCATCAATGGCCAGACGGGCGAACTGACCTGCGACATCCCCTATTCGAAGGCAAAATACCACAAATGGCTCTGGGGCCTGACCGCCCTGATCGCCGGCGGCGGCTTCCTCGTGACCGCCGCGCTGGCGGCGCTGGGGGTGATCAAATGAGAAGATGTGCTGCGCTGCTGCTCCTGGCCCTGCTGCTCCTTGCGCCCGCAGCGCGGGCCGAGGACCTGCGGCACGTGGAGGACCTGGCCGGCCTGTTCGGCCCCGCCGAAACGGCGGACCTCGAGGCGCGGATGCGGGCGGTCTACGAGGAGTTCAACTTTGACAGCGTGATCCTCACGAGCGATGAGGTGCAGACGAAGCCCGCCCATCTGTACGCGGCGGACTACTTCGAGGAATTCCGCGATCTGGACAGGTATCCCGACGGCGTGCTCTTCTATATCAACGTCAACCCCGCGATGCGCGATTACAACGAGGTCGCGCACGGCCGGGGGATGACGCTGCTGGGGGACCGGAGCGTGGAAGAGCTGGAAACCGTTGTGCTCCCCTTCCTGAGCGCGGGCGACTTCTACGGCGCCGCGAGCGCCTATCTCCGCTATCTCGAGGACCGGCTGACGCCGACGCCGCCCATGGAGGTCGCCGTCCGCATCCTGCCCTGGCTGGCTGGCGTCGGTTTCCTGATCGGCCTCATCAGCGTCACGGTGATGAAAGGCAGGCTCAAGACCGCCAAGCCCCAGACGGGCGCGTCCAGGTACATGCTCCGGGACTCGCTGCGCCTGACCGATTCGAAGGACATCTACCTCTACGAAACCGTGACCCGCACCAAGGTCGAGAGCGACAGCCACAGGGGAGGCGGGTCCTCCGGCGGCTTCAGGTTCTCAAGCAGCAGCGGGCGTTCCTTCAGCAGCCGCGGCGGGAAGTTCTGAGGCGGGGCGCCGCCCGCGCTGGGACGGCGCAGCTGTGGGCAAAGCCGGGGGGCGGAGAGAGCTTCTCCGCCCCCGGCTTTTTGGAGCACGGGCCCGCGGCTACCGCGGGGCCCCCGCTTCCCAGTTCCGCTCAAGCGCGCGCGCGCCGTTTTCCCCAAGGAGGCACTCGATCAGCCGGTCCGCGGAGAGGGTGCCCAGCGCCTCGCCCCCGCGGGCGCGGACGGAAACGCCCCCGGTCTCCGCTTCCCTGTCGCCGATGACCAGCATATAGGGGACCTTCATCATCTGGGCTTCGCGCACCTTGAAGCCGATCTTCTCGTTGCGCAGGTCGGTCTCCGCGCGCAGGCCCGCCTCCTCCATCCTTTTCTTCAGGGCGAGCGCGGCCTGATCGGAGCGGTCGGTGATGGTGAGGATCCTCGCCTGCACCGGCGCCAGCCACAGCGGGAAGGCGCCGCCGAAGTGCTCGATCAGGATGCCGATGAAGCGTTCGAGGGAGCCGAAGACGACCCGATGGATCATCACGGGGCGGTGCTTCTCGCCGTCCGCGCCGGTATAATGCAGGTCAAAGC
>CAZLYF010000170.1:0-6054 GCA_964563725.1 uncultured Oscillospiraceae bacterium | reverse complement strand
GCATCATCTCCAACGACTCCAACAACGCAGGGCTCAACTACGAGCTGGATGCCATCCTCGCGGTTGTCATCGGCGGAGCCAGCATGTCGGGCGGCAAATTCAACCTGGCCGGGACGGTGGTCGGGTCGATCATCATCCGCACGATCATCACCTTTGTGTATTATTTCGGCGTGGCGGCGGAAGCGACCATGGCGTTTCGGGCGCTGATCATCGCCATCGTGATCGTGCTGCAGTCAGAGCCTGTGCGCCGCTCGCTCGCGAAGCGTTCCATGCTGCGGAAGGAGAACCTGGGAGGTGCGCTTCATGGCTGATCCCGCCAGGCAGGGTAAGACACTTAAAAACAGGCTGCTGAACCCGAAATTCATCATGGTGTACGCCACCATCGGCGTCTTCCTCGTCATCTATGCCGTCGGAGCGGCCCTGTACGGCACGAAGGGCTTCACAACGCTGAGGACCTTCCTGAATCTTTTCATCGACAACGCCTATATCGGTGTCTCCGCCGTGGGGATGACCATGGTGCTCATCACGGGCGGCATCGACCTGTCCGTCGCGGCGGTCGCCTCCCTCACGGGGATGATCGTCGCCTACGGGAACACGATCCTCGGCATCGACCCCTTCGTCTGCGTCGCGTTCGCCGTCGTCGTCGGCGTGTCGCTGGGCCTGGCGATGGGCGCCATGATCCAGTATCTGGGCGTGCCCCCCTTCATCGCCACGCTCACGGGCATGTTCCTGGCCCGCGGCGTCTGCGCCCTGATCAGCCGGGAATCCATCTCCATCAACCACGCGGCCTTCAACGAGCTCGCGAAATGGCGCATCAAGGTCCCCGACGTGAAGCCCCTGGCCTATATCAATTTCAACGTGCTCCTGTTTCTCCTGATGATCCTGCTGGGCGCGTACCTGCTGCAGGCGACGCGTTTCGGGCGCAATATCTACGCCATCGGGGGGAACGAGCAGTCGGCGAGGCTGATGGGCCTGCCGGTCTCCCGCACGAAGCTGCTGGTCTACGGCTTCAACGGCCTGTGCTCCGTCCTGTCGGGCGTCGCCTATGCGCTGTATGTGAAATCGGGCTGGAACCTGTCGCTGCAGGGGGGGGAACTGGACGTGATCTCCTCGGCCGTCATCGGCGGCACGCTGCTGACCGGCGGCGTGGGCTACATGTTCGGCACCCTGTTCGGCGTCCTGCTCAAATCGACGATCCCCGCGCTGATCACCTTCCAGGGCACGCTGCTCTCCTGGTGGGCGAAGATCGCCACGGGCCTGCTTCTGCTTTTGTTCATCGGCATCCAGCGCGTCGTCGTGTCCGCCTCGGCGAAAAGAAAGGCCGGTTGAACGCGCCGGCTTCCGGGAAAAGGTCCTCCGGGGCTTTTTCCTATTCCGGAACGGTTTCTTCCCGGGTCCTGACGAAAATCAGCTGCTTGTTGCCGCCCGCGGGGGTGCTCCGGATCTCAAACAGGCCCAGGGACTCCAGAAAAGGCGTCAGCTTGAAAAAGCCGAAATTGCGCACGTCGAAGTCCGGAAAGCGCTTGGCCAGACGGTTGCCGAGCTCGCCGGAAAACAGCCAGCCGTCGTCGCCGGAGCCTTCCTCCACCATGGCGCGGATGGCCTCGCGGATGGTGCCCAGATCCGTCTGGGGCGCCGGCTTGTCCCCGGGCGCGCCGCCTTCGGCTTTCTTGCGGGACGGGCGCTGCGGCCTCAAGCCTTCCCTGTCCGCCTTCGCCTCCGGCGCTTTGGGCTCCGGCGCCTGCGCGGGTTCCGTCTTGCGCGCGTTGATCAGCAGGAGGTCCAGATACTTGAACTGGTTGCAGGCGGCGATGAAGGGCCGGGGCGTCTTGCTCTCCCCCATGCCGATGACCTGCATGCCGCTTTCGCGCAGCCTGGCGGCGAGCCTGGTAAAATCGCTGTCCGAGGAAGCGATGCAGAAGCCGTCTACCCGCCCGGTGTAGAGGATGTCCATCGCGTCGATGATCATCGCCGAATCGGTGGCGTTCTTGCCTGTGGTATAGCTGTACTGCTGCACGGGGACGATGGAATTGTCAAGCAGCGCCGGCTTCCACGCGGCCAGCCGCGGGCCCGTCCAGTCGCCGTAGATCCTTTTGTAGGTCGCGACGCCATCCTTGGAGACTTCGTCGAGAATGATGCGGACATACCGGTCGGAAATGTTGTCAGCGTCGATGAGCACCGCGAATTTCAGCTCGCTGGACATGCAGGCACCTCTTTCTGGCTGTCAGCCTCCGCCCCATTGTATCACGGCCGCCGGCGGCGGATCGGATGGCTGCGGCGAACGGAAAAGAAAACGTCCCTGTTTCCGGCATGGCCGCGGGCTTCACGCCCGGGGCCGGGCGCGGACGGGGCGGGCCGGGGGACCGGGAACCCCGTCCCGCGGGAGGAGGGCAGGATGGGCAGGGTGAAAGCGCTCAGGGGCGGGCATCCGGGCCCGCGGAGCAGCGGCGTGCGTGACCGTCTCCTGATCCCCTGCGGAAAGCTTCCGGCGCGCGCCGCCGCGGTTGCCGCCTGCCTCGTCCTGGCCTGCGCCCCCCACGCGCGGGCAACGCTGCACGGCAGCGACTTTGTCGACCTGTCCTTTTCCCTCCTGGAGGCGGGCAACCCCATCGCCGCGCGCTACGGCGAACTGACCGGCCGCGAGGTCCGTCCCCTGTTCCGCCTGGGCGTCCCCTATTTTTTCGGCGGCAGCAAGATCGAAAACGTGGGGCTTCCCGCTACCGCCCACGACAGCAACTCCTTCTATACAGCCGGAAAAAACTACCTGGGCGGCCTCGACTGCATCGGCTTCATCCGGTGGGTGTACGGGCGGATGGGCCTGCCCGGGCCCGACGAGCTGCCCAGGCTCCTGTCCGAAAAGCTCTATGGCAGGCTGCGCGTCGACCTCGCGGGCCTGCGCCCGGAGGCGTGGCAGGGCCGCCTGTCCGCCGGGGATCTGCTGGTGACGCACGGGAACGGCCGGCACATCCTGATGTACGTGGGAACGCTCAGGCTGTTCGGGTACACGGAGCCGGAGGCGCCGGGGCTCGCGGCTTACCTGGACCACCCCCTGGTCATCCACTGCTCGTCCAACGCCTTCCACCCCGCGTGGTACCGGCAGTACCTGCGCGAGGAGGGCCTGCGCTGCGGCGGCACCGTTGGCGGCGTGATGCTCTCCCTCCTGGGCGTCCCGGAAGACGCCCCGGCGGCTGTCTGCCGGACCCCCTACGGCAACGCCCAGCGCTACTTCCCGCTGGAGGGCTATATGCTGACGGTGTATGAGCTCGGGGACGCGGCGGCTTCCCGCTGGCTAAGCTGGTACGACGGCCACTGCTTCCTTGTGGACGGCGACTGAACGCAAACGTCTCCGCCGGGTATCACGCCGGTCCCGGTCAGCCCTTGACGCTGCCCAGCGCCACGCCGGCGATGATGTACTTGCACAGCAGGAAATAGATGATGAACAGCGGCAGGACCGTCAGGGTCAGGCCCAGGTAGACCGCGCCGTACTCCGTCCTGTAGATGTCTCCGCGAAGCAGGCTGACCATGATGGGCAGGGTGTATTTGTCGTTGTTCGTCAGCAGGATCAGCGGCAGGAACAGATTGTTCCAGCTCCCCACGAAGGTGAAGATCGCCATTGTGGCCATCGCCGGCTTCATGATGGGCAGGACGATCCCGTTGAAGGTGCGAAACTCCGCTGAGCCATCGATCCTGGCGGAATCCACCAGTTCCAGCGGCAGCGAGGCCAGCATGTACTGGCGCATAAAAAACACCGTGGTCGGGGCCGCGATGGCCGGCAGGATCAAGGCCAGAAAATTGTTGGTCATGCCGATCTGGTACATAAACTTGTAAAACCCGATGCTGGTCACCTGCGCCGGGATCATCATGATGGACAGGATCAGGGTGAAGAAGGCCTGGCGCAGCTTCCAGGAATAGGCCACCAGCGCGTAGGCGGTCAGCGTGGAGAAATAGATGGCGCAGACGGTGGTGCCTGAGGAAATAATGACCGAATTGTAGAAGCCCTTGACGGGGTCGAAGGTCTTTCCGGTGAGGATCTCCAGATTGCTCATCAGGTAGCCCGAGGGGATCAGGGAAATCCCGTTCTGCTGGATCTCAAAGGTGCTCCGCGTGGAATTGATCAGCATGATCACAAAGGGGAACAGGCTGAGGAAGGCCAGGAAGATGCAAAACGCGTAGATGAACGCCCGGAAGGCGCCTCGTCCGACCGATGTGCCCTTTTTCATTTCAGCGCCCCCCTGCCTGGACGCCTCCGCGCCTGAGCTGGCGGGACAGGCGCCGGATCTCCTTGCTGGCCTGGGCTTCTTTCCTGTCGCGCATGAGGAAGAAGACGAGCATCGAAAAAAACGCGATGATCACGAACATGATCATGCTGGCGGCCGCGGCGCGGTTGAACAGGTAGCTGCCGCTGAACGCCTGGTTGTAGATGAACAGGCTGGTGGTCAGCGTTGCGTTGTCCGGCTTGCCGAAGTTGAACAGGCGCGGGATGTCGAACATGTTCAGGCCGCCGATCATGCTGGTGATCAGCATGTACAGCAGGATCGTCCTGAGGTTGGGGATGGTGATGCGGAAGAAAGTCTGGACGTCGCTGGCGCCGTCGATGTCGGCCGCCTCGAAGATCTCCGGGTTGATGCCCAGCACGCCCGACACCAGGATGATCATGGTATAGCCGTACCACATCCAGAACTGGATAAAGGAGATGATCAGCTGGGACGCCTGCTTGTCGTTGAGATAATAGTACGGTGCGGACAGGATGCCGGTTTTGACGAGGACGTCGTTGACCGGGCCCATCGGGTAGCCGAACAGCACGTTGAACAGGATGGCGACCGTCGCGGCCGTGATGATGTTGGGCAGGTAGAAGACCACTTTGAAGAAGCCCTGTCCCCTGATCCTGTTGTGATTGGAGGTAAACCAGGCAGTCAGAAGCAGGGCCAGCAGGATCTGAGGGATGAAGTTCATCACCCAGATCCTGACCGTATTCTGAAGCGAAACGGTGAATGAGGCGTTGTTGAGGATGGTCCTGAAGTTCTGCAGCGGATCCTTCAGAAACCTGAAGGTCGTGTTCAGCAGGCCCTTGGCGTCCGTGAAGCCCAGCACCGCCGTATAGAACGTCGGATACAGCGAGAAGACCAGGAAGGCCGCGACAAAGGGGATGCTGAAGAGGTACCCGTACCTTGCGTAGCTCAGGCTTTTTCGCCGCTTCACCGGCCACACCTCCTTCGCTTGTCCAAAGCGCCGCGGGAACAAGGCCCCCCTTGTCCCCGCAGCGTTGCTGGAGGTTTACTCGACGACCACGTCCAGGTTGTCGGCGACCTGCTGCCTGAACGCAGCGATCGCTTCCTCGCGGGTCATTTTGCCGCCGGTGTACTGCCTGACCTTGTCGCGCCAGTACTCGTTGGAGATGGTCTCGTCGTACTGGGTCTTGTTCTGGCCGTTGGCGAACTGGTTGGCGGGGACGAACACGTCAAACATGTTCTGGCCGCCCAGGAACGCCAAAGAGCCGTCGGACTTGGCCATCACCGTGCCGGAGGCGACGGTGTCCTTGGTGCCGCCTTCGCCAAAGAGCGTGCCATTCGCCCACATGTACTGCAGGCCGGTCTCGGAGGTGTCCAGGGTGATCCAGTTGATGATCTCGGCGACCGCTTCCTTGTTTTTCGTGTCCTTGTTGGCCAGCAGCCAGGTGCCGCCCCAGAAGAAGCCGACCGGGGGTTCGCAGACGGCCCAGTCGCCGTAGGTGCCTTCGCCAGGGACCTTGCCGCCGGAGTTGCCGGCCATGACGTAGTTGATCAGCCAGGCGGGGCCGAAGAAGCCGAAGATGCCCTTGGGGCCGGCGCCCTTCATGTCGGCGTACCAGGCGTCGGTCCAGTCCTGCGTGTCGTTGTGGTATTCGTTCTGCTTGAGCTTCATGGAGATGTCGAGGAATTCTTCGCGTTTGGGATCGATGTTGAGCTTGCCGTCCACGATCCAGGGGGTCTCGGAGCTGTTTTCCACGGCGTGCCATACGTCGCCGTCGCCCGACACGATACCGTAGCCCTTTTCCTTCAGGGCGGCGGCCGCATC
>CAZLYF010000169.1:0-6060 GCA_964563725.1 uncultured Oscillospiraceae bacterium | reverse complement strand
TTGGAGCAGCTGGAGATCTCCACATAGCGGCCGTAGCTGGGCATCCAGACCTCGAGGTCATAGGTTTTCGCCGCGGAAAAACCCATATCGCCCGTGCACAGGCACACGACGCGATAGGGCAGGCCCAGAAGCCTGAGCACTTTCTCCGCCTGGGCGGTCATGTGCTCGAGCTCGGCGTAGCTTTGCTCGGGTTTGCACACCTTGACCATCTCCACCTTGTTGAACTGGTGCTGGCGGATATATCCGCGCGTGTCCCTGCCCGCGCTGCCCGCTTCGCTTCGGAAGCATACGCTGTAAGCTACGTTGCGGAGGGGAAGGAGGGCCCCGTCCAGCACGGATTCCCTGTACATGTTCGTCACGGGGACCTCGGCCGTAGGGATCAGGAACAGGTCTCCTGTGACCTTGTAGGCATCCTCTTCGAATTTGGGAAGCTGACCGGTACCCGTCATCGTGGACCTGGTCACAAGATAGGGGGGATAGACCTCCTCGAAGCCATCTGACACATGGGTGTCGAGGAAAAACGAGATGACGCTCCTTTCAAGCCTCGCGCCCAGTCCCTTGAGGAACGTGAAGCGGGCTCCGGACACTTTTGCCGCCGCCTCGAAATCCATGATCCCGAGAGAAGGGCCGAGGTCCCAGTGCGCCCTGGGCTCAAAGGGAAAGGTCCGCGGCTCACCCCAACGCCTGATTTCAACATTCCCGCTGTCGTCCCTGCCGGTCGGGACGCTCTCATGCGGGTAATTGGGCAGGGTCATGAGGATGGCGTCCAACTGCGCGTCCCTGTCCTTGACGAGCTCATCCAGCGCGGCGATCCTTTCGCCGACTTCCTTCATTTCCAGCATCAGCTGGGCCGCGTCGCCTCCCTCCCGCTTGATCTGCGCGATTCTCCTGCTTGTTTCGTTCCGCATGTTTTTCAGCGAATCGTTTTGCGAGAGAAGCTCCCTTCGTTCCTCGTCGAGGCGAAGGAGAAGGGCCATGTCGAAGCCGCTGCCGCGTTTGTCCAGCGCGTCGGCAAGCTCCTGCGGGTTTTGTCTGATCCTCCGGATATCCAGCATGAAGGTTTCCTCCTGAACTCTGAATGAAAAGGCCCGCCCCGTGCATGGGGACGGACCTTGTCCGCGTTGCCATCCCGATTGGCTGGATTATAGCCGCGCCGCGCGCGGAATGCAAGCGGCGCCTGCCGGTCGCCGCGCAGACCGTTCAGGGAGCGGGCTGCTTTTCCGAGAGGACGAACCGGGAACGTTCTTCCCTGAACTGGTTGGTATACAGCTGGTAATAGGCCCCCTTGCTGCGCATCAGTTCGCCGTGCGTGCCGCTTTCGACCACGCGGCCGTCGTCGATGACCAGGATACGGCCGGCGCTGCGGATGGTGGACAGCCTGTGGGCGATGATGAAGCTTGTCCTGCCAAGGACTGTCCTTTCCACTGCCTTCTGGATGCCCGCCTCCGTTTCGGCATCGACTGAGGAGGTCGCCTCATCCAGGATGAGGATCCTGGGATCCTTCAGGATCGCCCGGGCGAAGGAGATCAGCTGTTTCTCTCCGGTCGAAAGGCGGTTCCCGCCTTCTCCCACCTGCGTGCCGTAGCCCTTCTCGAGCCTGGAGATAAAAGCGTCCGCGCTGACCAGGCCAGCCGCTCGCTCGACCTCCCCGTCGCTGGCGTTTTCCTTTCCGTAGCGGATGTTGTCCGCGACGGATCCCGAGAAGAGATGGGGCTCCTGAAGCACGTAACCGAGGTTTGACTGCAGCCATAGCTGGCTTCGCTGCCTGTAGTCCACCCCGTCGATGAGGATTCGTCCCTCCGTCGGCTCATAAAACCTGCAAACCAGATTGACGATCGTGGATTTGCCCGCGCCCGTGGGGCCCACCAGCGCGATGGTCTCGCCTGCCCTGACGTGCAGGTTGAAATCCCGAAGGACCGTTTCCCCGTCCCTGTATTTGAAGCTGACATGCTCGAAGGTCACCTCCCCCGCGATGGGAGGCCAGTTTTCGACATGGGGAGTAAAGTTGTCCCCAAAGATCTTTTCGACATCGGGGGTGTCCACGATCTCCGGTTCCGTTTCAAGCAGGGCAACCACCCTCTCCGCTGAAGCCTGCGTCCGCTGCATTTCGGAAAAAAGCCCCGCAAGGTCGCGGATCGGCTGAAAAAACTGGATCGTATAGCCAATGAAGGCCGTCAGGCTGCCCAGCGAAAGGGCGCCTGCAAGAACGAGGCCGCTGCCCCGGGCAAGCGCGAAAGCCGTGGCGATGGAACCGATGGAGATGACGACAGGCAGGAACAGCGAGGAAAGGGAGGCAACGGAGACCGACAGGCGCTTCATATCTTCCGTCCGCCTGAAAAAATCCTCCCTGTTGAACTCTTCAAGCGACAGCGTCTTCGTCGTCTTCGCGCCCAGGATTCCCTCGCTGACGGCTTCCGTGATGCGGCTGTTCATCTTCCTGACCTCGCGGTGTCCGGAAAGGATCCTCTTTTGAAAGTAAAGCGATGCAGCCGCGAGGACGGGGAGCGTGAGCATGACGCCCAGGGTAAGCTTCCACTGGATGAAAAACATCGACAGGAGGCTCGCCAGGAGATACACGCCGGACCACACCAGCTCCACCAGGCCCCAGCCGAAGGCCTCGCCAAGATGACGCGTGTCGCTGGTCATCCTGCTCATCAGGTAGCCGACCGGCATGCGGTCATAGTAGGAGAAGGGGAGCTCCTGGAGCTTTCTGAACCCCAGCCTGCGCATTTCGAAACAGATGCCGTTTTCGACCCTTCCCGCCAGATAGATGAAGCGGTAGGTGCTCACGACCTGCACGCAGACGAGCGCGAAATAAAGCGCTGTGAAGGGGAGAAGCCCGCCGAGGTCTCCCGCCGCGATGAAACGGTCGATGGCGTACCTGGTCATCTGCGGGAAAACAGCGTCGCACAGGGCGACGATCCCCATGCAGATGGCGACGTCCCTCATTTTGCCATGGAATGGTTTCGCATAACGGAACATCTTCGCCCAGAGGCTGCCGTCAAAGGATTTGTTGTATTCCTGTTCTTCCGGCGTATAGGTCATGGCGTCTCCTCTCCCAAAGAAGGCCGCCCGGCCGTCCCGGCGCCGTCCTGGTCTTCCATGCCGGACTGGATGGCATTGATGCGGGCATACATCCCCTTGCTGCGCAGCAGCTCGTCGTGGGTGCCCCTGTCAGCGATGCGGCCCTGTTCCAGTACGAGGATCAGGTCCGCCTGGCTGAGGGTCGTGATGCGGTGGCTGATGATGAACGTCGTCGTTTTTGTGCTGCGTGCCTGGAGCGAATGCCTGATCCGGGCATCCGTGCGCGTGTCGACGGCAGACAGGGAATCGTCAAACACAAGGATATCGCTGTCCTTGAGCAGCGTGCGCGCGATTGCGATACGTTGCTTTTGCCCGCCCGACAGCGTCACGCCGCGCTCCCCGACCAGGGTGTCAAACCCTTTCTCGCTCTGGCTGATGAATTCCCAGGCGCCGGCGTCGCGGACGGCCCTTTCGACGTCGTCCCCTCCCGGAGAGCGGACGGCGATCGCCACGTTGTCCCGGATGGTGCGGCTGAAAAGAAAGGACTCCTGGAGCACAAGCCCTATCCTTTGCCTGAGGTATCTGCGGTCCACGGCGGAGAGCGGGACGCCTCCGATCCTGATTTCTCCCCCTGTGGGTTCATGGAGGCGCTGAAGAAGGTGGACGATCGTGCTCTTCCCGGAACCAGTCGCCCCCAGGAGGGCGACAGTCTGCCCCTGCCTGGCCGTGAAGGAGATGTCATTGAGGACAGGCGGCCCCCCCTCGTAGCTGAAGCTGACATGATCGAACACGATGTCTCCCGTCAGCGGCGGTCTCAGGGCGCCGGCTTCCTGCGGCTCTGCAGGAATGGACAGGACCTCGCCGATCCTCTGAAGGGCGACCATGCTTTTGCCCGCGTCGGACAGGATCCTGCCCAGCTGGCGCACCGGCCACAGCAGCATGCCCGTGTAGCTGGTGAATACGATCATATCGCCCAGGGTGATGGCCCCGGCGACGACTTCGTGCACGCATACGATCAGGGTGATCATGGTCTGCAGCATGCTGAAGAAGTCGCCGGTTGCCCAGTAGGCGGCGTCGAGCACAGAGAGTCTGAATGATTTCTCCATGAAATCGTTGTTGATCCGGTCGAATTTTGCGATCTCGGCCCTTGCCTGGCCGAAGGCACGCACGACGCGCACCCCCGACAGGTTTTCCTGCAGGATGGCGCTGAGCCTGCCTTCGGCGACATCGGTCGAACGGAAAGCGCTGACCACCATCCTGAAGAACAGCCACGCGAAGGAAAACAGCAACGGGATAAGGGCCATGCTGATCAGCGTGATCCTCCCGTTGACAGGGATCATCAGCGACAGCGCGACGCCGATCATCAGCACGGAATTGGCGATTGCTGTCAGCTGAACGGCAAGAAAGCGCCTGACCGTATCCACGTCCGAACTGCAGCGCTGGATAAGGTCTCCGGTCTCCGCCTTGACGTGGTAGGAGAAGGGCAGGCCCTGGATATGCGTGTACAGCTCGTTTCGCAGTGAGCACGCCGCTTTTTCGGCGGCCATCGCGCTCAGGCGGCCCTTGAAAAAGGAAAACACCCCGCTGAGCAGGCTGACGAACACGACCGCAACGCCCGCGATCCACAGGTTGGCCTTCAGATACTCGCGTCCGCCGGCTTCCAGCGCCAGGCGTCCGATGTATGCGGGCAATCTCGAAGCTTCGTTCCCCAGGTAATGGTCAAGCACCTCTGCGACCAGGACAGGCGTCAAAAAACCCAGCAGCACGGTCGCTGCAGTGCAGGCAAGCGCGCCTGAGAACAGGGCCCCGTTGTTTCGGACCAGCCTTCCCATCAGATCGAGCCTGCGTTTACGCATGCGTTGCCTCCAGGACCCTGTCAGCAAAAAAAGAAGCCTCCCGCCCGCTGAGCCGAAGGCCCTGTCGTCCCAGACGCGCGGAGATTACGGCACAGCAAGCCGGACGCGAGCGGTCAAAACAAAGCGCCGCAATACAAAACGGACGTTGTCACCTCTCACGGCATAGCCTCCTCTCCCGAAACGCTGCCATCATATTCCCTGAACCGGAGCCTGTCAACACTGCGGCGCGTACGCCGGCCCTTCATTTACTTCCGTGAAACGGTAGGCAGCATAATGCCAACGATTTACATGGAAAGGCCACCGTGATAGCCTTTTCGGCGGCAAGCCAGCCCATTTCGCGCATGGGATGGCTCTCAGGCTGGCGTTTTCACGGTGGCAAAGGTTCCATGTCAATCGTTGGCCGCACATTTTCACGGAGGCAGATGAAGAACCCGTACGCCGTTTGCGTGGACGCAGCCGGTGACGCGTGATATACTGCCGGCGTTGCGCGGTTTTTGGCAAACGATTCCCTTGACTGAGGAGGAGCCCGGCAGATGGAGCCCTATTCACCGGAAAGCATCGAAAAAAAATGGCAGGACATCTGGGAGAGGGACGGGGCCTTTGCCGCCGGCGAGGACCGGACGAGGCCGAAATATTACTGCCTCATCGAATTTCCCTATCCCTCGGGCGCCGGCCTCCACGTCGGGCATCCCCGCAGCAACACGGCGCTTGACATCATCGCCCGCAAGCGCCGGATGGAGGGTTACAACGTGCTCTATCCGATCGGATGGGACGCCTTTGGGCTGCCGACGGAGAACTACGCGATCAGGAACCACGTCCATCCGGCGAAGGTCACAAGGGACAACATTGAAAAATTCCGCAGCCAGCTCAAAAGGATCGGCTTCAGCTTCGACTATGGCAGGGAAGTGAACACCACCGATCCAGCTTACTACAGGTGGACGCAGTGGATCTTCCTGAAACTGTACGGGCACGGGCTTGCCTACAAGGCCGAGATGCCCATCAACTGGTGCACGAGCTGCAGGTGCGGCCTGGCGAACGAGGAAGTGGTGGACGGCGTTTGCGAACGCTGCGGCAGCGAAGTGGTCAGAAAGGTGAGGAGCCAGTGGATGCTCCGCATCACCGCCTACGCCCAGCAGCTCCTTGAGGGGCTGGACAGCCTGGATTTCATTGAAAGGGTGAA
>CAZLYF010000168.1:0-6151 GCA_964563725.1 uncultured Oscillospiraceae bacterium | reverse complement strand
TCCAGGGGATCATCTCCTTCTTGAAATAGTCGCCCAGGCTCCAGTTGCCCAGCATTTCAAAGAAGGTGAGGTGGCTCGCGTCGCCCACGTCGTCGATGTCGCCCGTGCGGATGCATTTCTGCACATTCACGAGGCGTTTCCCGGAGGGGTGCTTCTGCCCCAGCAGGAAGGGGACCAGGGGGTGCATCCCGGCCGTGGTGAACAGCACCGTGGGGTCGTTTTCCGGGATCACGGAGGCGCTGGGGATCACGGCGTGCCCCTTGCGGGCGAAGAATTCGATAAACAGCGCGCGCAGTTCGTCAGAGCTCAGGGACCTCATTTGGTTCGCTCCTTCAAAATCAGACAGTGTCCACAAAACGCAGCAGCAGCTTCAGCGCGCCTTCCATGTCCCGCATGTCGATGACCTCGCAGGCGGAATGCACGTAGCGGCAGGGGATCGACAGGGTGCCCGTGGGGATGCCGGCGCGGGCGTGCTGGATGGCGCCCCCGTCCGTGCCTCCGAAGGCGAGCACTTCGCGCTGGACGGGCACGCCCGCCAGGTCAGCCGCGTCAAACAGCGCGTCGCGCACCAGGGGCGAGGCGATCATGCTGCGGTCCATGATCTTGACGGCCGGGCCCTCGCCCAGGCGGACGGCCGGCTGCTTCGTCTCGGGCGTGTCGCCCCAGGCAGTCACGTCCAGCGCCAGCCCGAGGTCCGGATTGAGGGAGAAGGCGGCGACGGACGCGCCCCTGAGCCCCACTTCCTCCTGGGACGTGAACACGGCGACGATGGTGTTTTTCTGGTTTTCCGCGTACAGCAGCAGTTCCGCCAGCAGCGCGCAGGCGCAGCGGTCATCCATCGCGGGGGAGGCGACGCGGTGCCTGCCCAGGGAAAAGATGTCCGGCGCGTAGACCGCCACGTCGCCCACCTGCACCATCGCCGCTGCTTCCTTGTCGTCGGCGGCGCCGATGTCGATGAACAGGTGCTGCAGCCCCGGCGTCCCCTTTTCCACGGGCTGGCAGTAGGCCACGCCTTCCACGCCGCCCTCGAAGACCACGTGGCGGGCCTTCGCCATGTCGAGGCTGACGCCGCCCACGTTGGTCACCCTGAGAAAGCCCTCCTTCTCGATGGAGGTGACGACCAGACCGATGTGGTCCATGTGCGCCGTGACCATGATACGCTTGGCGTTGTCGTCCGCGCCGTACTTCTCCGCGATCAGGTTGCCCATCACGTCCGTGCGGAGGGAATCCACGTGCCCGGCCAGGAGCACCCGCAGGGCTTCCGCCACGGCATGCTCGCTGCCGGAGGGCCCGTAGGCCGCCAGCAGGGTTTTCAGGGTTTCGCGCAGCATATCGTCATCCTCCTTGGAGATGGTTCAGGAAGGCCGCGGCCAGGGCGTACTGCGCGTCGATGTCCGAGACCTTCGCGACGCTGGCCCCGCTGTGGATGTAACGGCAGGGGACGGAAAGCACGCAGGTGCGCGCCCCCCTGCCCGCGCGCTGGTAGGCGCCGGCGTCATTGCCGCCCGTCACGCCCTGCTTGACCTGGCAGGGGATGCCTTCGGCCTCCGCCAGCGCAAGCAGCTTATGGAACAGGTCGCGGTCGGCGATGCTGGCGCGGTCCATGAAACTGACCGCGACGCCCTTGCCGGGGACGCAGACCTTGAACTGTTCCGGCACGTCGCCCAGGTCGTTGGCGGCGGTGCCCTCCAGCACGATGGCGATGTCCGGCTGCAGGGCATAGCCGGCCCCCAGCGCCCCGCGCAGGCCGACCTCCTCCTGCGCGACGAAGGCGCAGGTGACGCCGCCCGGCCAATCGCCCTCAAGGATCCTCAACAGGTTGAAACAGCCCACCCGGTCGTCCAGCGCCTTGGCGCAGACGAAGCCGTCGCCGAAGGGGCTGTAGGGCGTGTCGAAACAGGCGTAGCTGCCCAGGGGGCAGCGCTTTTCCGCCTCCTGTTTGTCCTTCGCGCCCACATCGATGTAGAGGTGGTCGAAATCCAGCAGCTTTTCGCGGTCCGCCTGGGTCTGCAGGTGGATGGCCATGGCGCCGATCACGCCGGGCAGCCTTTCCTCCCCCACCGTCACCCATTTGCTCACGGCCGCGCGCGGGTCGATGCCGCCCACGGGCCTGAAGCGCAGCAGCCCCTCCTCCGTATGCCCGCAGACGATGAAGCCCACCTCGTCCATGTGCGCGGACAGGAGCACGCGGGGCAGGTCCGGGACGGTCCCGGGTTTTTTGCAGATCACGTTGCCCGCCCGGTCCACGGAGACGTCGGCGCACAGGCTGGACGCGGCTTCCCTGATCGCCCTGCGCAGTTCCCTTTCGCAGCCGGAAGGGGCGTCGATGCCGGTCAGCCGCCTTAGGTCCATAGCTCCTCCTTCAGGGACTCGTCCACGGCGGCCGCGAAACGCGCCAGCAGCCTTGCCCCTTCCTCCAGCGTGCGCAGGTCGAAAGTTTCCACGCTGGTGTGCATGTATTTGAGCGGGAGCTCCAGCAGCGCCGTGGGCACCCCGGGCCCGGCGATGGCCAGGTTGTCCGCGTCCGTATGCGTGCGGTCGGGCACGACGGCCGTCTGGACCTCGATGTTCTCCTCCGCGGCGACGTCCGTGAGTTTTTTGCGGAGCACCGGATGGACGTAGGGCCCCATGCTGGCCACCAGGGAAGAGAGTTTGTGCGTTCGGGTCTTGGGCGCGTCCGGCGTTTCCGCGTGGCAGACGTCCAGCGCCACGCCGAAATCGGGCTCGATCCCGAAGGCCGCGGTCAAGGCGCCATAGGACCCGATCTCCTCCTGGCAGGTGGCGACGAAATACAGGTCCGCCGTATGCCGCATCTTGTTGAGCAGCTGCATCGCGCGCAGCAGGATCGCGACGCAGGCGCGGTCGTCGGCGGTCTTGGTGGCGGCGCGGCCGTTGAGGAGGCCCGTGAAGCGCGCCTCGAGCGCGACGGCGTCCCCCACGCGGACCAGCGCGGCGACCCTTTCGCAGGGCAGCCCCAGGTCCACGAAGAGGTCCTCCCGCCGGTAGTTCTTTTCCCTTTCCTCGTCCGTCAAAAGATGCGGCGCCTTCGCGCCGATCACGCCCGGCAGGGTCTCCCGGCCGTACACGGTGACGCGCATGCCCGGCAGGATGCGCGGGTCCACGCCGCCGACGTTGCCCAGGCGCAGGCAGCCGTCCTTTTCGACCAGGGTGACCATCAGGCCGATCTCATCCAGGTGCGCGCAGAGCATCACCCGGGGACCGTCGCCCTTCAGCCGCGCGATCACGCTGTTCAGGCGGTCCGTCCGCACCTCGTCCGCCCAGGGGCGGAAGGCCTCGGCGATGTACGCAGCCACCGCGCCCTCGCCGCCCGTCAGACCGGGCAGCGCCGTCACGGCGCGCAGGAACTCCTCCGTCCGCATAGGCATTCCTTTCCGGCCCGGGCGCGGCGGACGGCGTCCCCCGCCCCGGGACAACGGGCACAGTATAGCATCGCGCGGGGTTTTGTGACAACCGCGGCGGCACGGAAGGGAGTAGGAATCAGGGAATAGGGAGTAGGGGAGAGTGCATTGGGTAGAGAAGCGCTCCTGCGGAGCGAGAAGCAGTTGCAAAGCTGTAGGAATTTCCGTCTGCGAAGGCGTGCTGGGAGCCGGAGCCTGCCGCCGCCGGTGGCGGAGGTAGTGGTCAGTCAGGGGAAAGTGCTGAGTGCTGGGTGTCGAGTGCTGAGTGATAAGTTCTGAGTGCTGAGTTCTAAGTGTGTGTCATGAATTTGTACGAGTCAGGACATGGTTAAGCTTTTAGGTTCAGGACATGGTTCAGTCCTGGTGTCGAAAGCTCAGCCTTGAAGGGGGGATTGCTGCATATTGCCTTGGGTGCAGGGGAGGCGCAGCCTCCCCTCCGATGGGCGGGCTGAACCACTGCCGGCAATGGTTGGAGAAAGCGCAGTTGTACAGAAGCGGAGAAAAAACCCGGCCCCTGTAAAAGGGACCGGGAGAACGGCGGGGCTATCAAAGGCTCTCTTCGCGCGGTTGGCTCAGTAGTGCAGGTTCTGCGCGATCACCTTGACCTCCAGATGGTAGCCTGCCGGCGCGGGGTCGGCCGTTACGTTTCCAAAGAGCAGGCCCGTGCTCATGCCCGGGGGGAGCGCGTCCGGCCACTGGGCGGAGTAGCCGTTCCAGACCCAGTACGGGTCGCCGCCCGTGAAGGCGACGCCGGTCGCGGGCAGCACGTCGGCCGCGGCCGTATCGCTGCGGTAGATGACGGACACCCTCACCATGACCTTTGTGGCGGATTCGCCCACATTGGTGATGCGCACCTGCTTCACGGACCCCAGCTGTTCATCGATGCGGACGTCCGGGTTGCCGCGGCGCGAGAGCGTATTGTGCAGCGTGCCCGACGTGTCCTTCAGGTACGCGGAGGCGCCCTGCGCTCCGGCAAGGACCAGGCAGCAGGCTGCCACCAGGGCGGCCACGCGGCGTTTTGTTCTCGGCAAGCGCTTATCCCTCCCCTCGTCGGTCATGGCGCGATCCACTCGCCGTTGATCAAGGCGTTGGTCACCTCGTCCTCGAGGTAAGTGCCGTTGTTCGCCGGCGTGTAGGCGTTGCTGATCGTGATCGATTTCTCGCGTTCCGCTTCGTTGATCAGGGCGATGCCGGTATCGGGCATGTAGGCGGAAGGCGCCCAGGCGTCGCTCACGGACGCGCGCACCAGGACGCTGGGCAGGGCGCTGCCGGAAGCCAGGGAGGCTGTCCAGGCCCTGTCGGTCCAGTCGCCGATCTCCTGGGCGGTGTAGGTCTTGCCGCTGTCAAGCTCCATCACGCGCGCGGTCTCGCCCGCCGCAAGGATCAGATTAAGCCCGCCCGCGGGGAGGTTGCCGCCGGTGACAAGGACGGGGAAACGCCAGTCAGGGTCCCATTCCGCCGGGACCTGGGCCAGCGTCTTCGTCACGTTGAGCATGCAGGGCACCACGTAGACGCTGGGGCGCAGCAGCTGGAAGGGCGTCATGCTGCTACCGATATAGGCGTAGGCGGCGGGCAGCAGCGGGTCCCCCTGCATATGCCCCTTCAGGGCCTGGATCTCCAGCAGGTTGCTGTCCGACAGGCTGACCGCGATGGTCTCGCCCGGGGCGGTCCCTTCGCCGGGCTCGCCGGGGGGCAGGCTGGCCGGCGGCGCGTATTCCACGCGCAGGCTCGGCCCGTAGGCGGCGTAGGCGTTCAGCAGATCCGTCCAGTAGGCTGGTTTGACGGCTGCCCAGAGGGGCGCCACAGGGGTGTCCAGGGATATCAGGCCCGCGGCGCCGCTGTCGTCGCGCAGCTGCACGCTGAAAGAAGCGGCACTGTCGAGGCCGATGGTGAAGGAATGCTCCTTGAAGGCGGGCGCGCCCTGGTAGACGGTATAGGTGGGATAGCCCACGGTCTCGCCGGTTTCCGGCCCGTAGAGCGCGAGGTCGACGCCGTTGGTCAGGGTGGTCACGCCATAGCGCCAGGTTTCCATGCCCCCTGTGCCGCTCAGGTCCCCCGGGATGGCCGTGGGCAGGAGGGTGAGGGGATCCACGGGCGCCCAGGCGCCGGTGTAGGGTGAATAGATCAGCGAGGCTTTGTATTCAACTGAATCGACCCGGGCCTGCAGTTCGCCGTACCGCGCGGTGGTGATGCCGGGAATGGCCGCCATCGGCGGAAGCGCCGGGAAGAAGCGGCTTTCCACCGGCCAGGGGCCCGCAGGGTTCAGGGCGTCGAGCGGCTGCCCGAGCCAGAGCCTGTCATCGGCAGGATTGAACAGCGGCGTCACCGGGATCACCTGCAGCGCCGCGTTGGCGATGTCGCCGCGCAGATAGGTCACCGGGGTATAGTTCTGCCCTTGCGGGTCGGTGAAGGAGGGGTAGAAGTTGATTTCCCCGTGAAAGCTGGTGGGCTGGCTGATCACGGTCAGCGGGCTGACGGTGGTGTCGGTTTCGGGGAAGGGCCAGGGGCTGACATTGTCGTCGACGGTGACCCGGCTGGAGCGCGCCACCTCTGTCCCGTTCAGGTCCCAGACCAGCTCCAGGTCGCCGTTCACCTGCTCATAGCGGTACACCAGGTCCCTGACCAGGTCGATGAAGGGCTGCGCCAGCGCGTCCAGGTCCGCGGCGTCGCCCTTGAGGATGTAGTTCGTCAGGTTCGAGAGGATCTCCGACCGGATGGGCACGTTGACCGTG
>CAZLYF010000167.1:0-6152 GCA_964563725.1 uncultured Oscillospiraceae bacterium | reverse complement strand
CGTAGTGCCTCATGTCAAGTTGAGCGCGAAAGCATCCTCTGTGCCTCACATAGTTTGAGCGCGAACGAGGGCACGAGTCAGCAGGAAATTTCCGCGGGGATTGATAGGGAGCAGCGGCCATGCCAGGCTGTTGGCCGGGTCAGGCACGGAGCCTGACCCGTAAGCTGACCCCGCATGGCCGCAGAGGCTCTCTGTCAATCCGAAAAGCGGACAATTTCCGGTGGAGGACCGTTCATCTCCCGCCTCAATACTGTGGTGAGCGCGGATCGTTTTATATGGCAACGACTTTCACGCCTCCTTTCTGATTCTTCAGACGGCGGTCTTTGGCTTCTTCCACTTCGGCCGTCAGGGTGTCGGTCTTGTCCTTTGCCAAGGCGATCAGCCTGTTTTGAAGACGGGTGATTTCGCGCGTCAGCATGGCGGGGTTGATGGCAGCTCTTGTTCGTTCAAGTTCCTTGACTTGCTGGTCAGACAGCACCTCAGCTTTCAGCAGTCGCGCCAGGGGCGTTTGCGGCTTGTCATATACGCGTTTGCGTTTGCCGACGTCATCGGATGTCCAGCCTGTTGGTTTCTTCGTGGCTGTGAAGTAATTCATCTTCATACAGACAGCCTTCCATAAAGCGGACAGTGTTTCCCGCTCTTCGTCTGTGTCATAGCGGTAGTAATAACCGAAACGGCGGACAGCATGGTTGTTCTTGGATTCCACATGTGCCTGATCGTTCTTTTTATAGGGCCGCGCCCGGGTGAAAAAGATCTGCCTGTTCGCTGCCCAGTTCAAAACATCGTAGTTGATCAGTTCGCTGCCATTGTCGCAGTCCAAGCCCTGGATCTGGTAGGGAATCTTGTCCACCGCCAAGTCCAGGGCAGTGCGGACATGAACGTGCGCGTTGTTGCGCATCGCCTCCAGATGGATCCACCCCGTGACCACATCTGTCATCGTCAGGGTTCTGGCAAACTCGCCCTTGAGCGTGGGCCCGCAGTGTGCGACAGTGTCCGCCTCGAAGAAGCCTGGCTCTGTCGCCATCTCATCGCCTGCCTTACGGATTTTGATCGAATTGCGAAGGAGCGGGCCGGGTTTGGTGGCGCTGATGCCTTTGAGCCTTAGGCGGTCGCGCTCTGTTTTCAGATATCTGTCAACGGTCGCCGCGCTCATGCTGAGCAATTCTCTTCGCACCCCTTCTGTCCAGCCGTTCTGATTGCGCACCAACTCCCCGTGCGCCTCCAAAGCATCAATCCATTGGCTTCGGTCCTCGACCAGATACTTCCCGCAGGGCATGCACATCATGCGCCACAACCAGACAAGCTTCTCCTTGGCAGCTGCACTGTATTTGGTTGTCCGGCTTTTTCTCCGGTCCATGCGCGTGACATTCTTCACGCCCAACGATTGGGAAGTCAGATATCGCCGGGCTGAAGACCTGGAAAGACCTGTGCTCTGGCTAAACGTGTCCAGAATAATCGATTTCCCGGCCTTCCCAGCCCCTTGATACGCGGTCTTCAGACGCTGGGTCACTTCAATGCGTGTCCCCATCGAGACTACTTCCTTTCTCATAGCTCCAGCATACTCGTTTCGCGCTCAAATTTATCTGAGGCACGACTCCTTTTTCGCGCTCAATGTATATAAGGTACGCCGGCGCATTGACATCCCCCTTGTGCCGATGCTACAATCCCTGCAACAAACGACAAGAGGAGTACATCGCGATGGATCTTATGTCAACGCTGAAAGGTTCCCTGCTGGAAAACTTTTTCCCTGCCGGCTGGGATCTTGACAGGATGGACCGCTGCATCGGCGAGCCCGGCACGGTGCTTGAGCGCCAGCCGCACTGGAACGCGGGTTTCGCGCCCGTCCCCTGCGACAGCCTTTCGGATTTCGACACCTTCATGGGCCACGAGATCGCCCTGCAGGTCCGAAAAGCCCGCGAGGAGGGCAGGAAGCTGGCGATGATCCTGCCGGTCGGGCCGATGGGGATGTACCGATGGGTAGTATATTTCCTGCGCGAGTGGGGGGTGGGCATGGGACACGTGACCACCTTCAACATGGACGAGTGGAGCGACGGCGAGGGCAACACGCTCCCGCCCGGCAACCCGGCCGCCTTCCAGTACGCGATGGAGCATGCCCTCTTCGATCCCCTGGGCCCCCTGACAGTCCCGCCCGCGCAGCGCAACTTCGCGACCTGCGAAAACCTTCCCTCCTATCCCGACAAGATCGCCGCGCTGAAGGCGGAAGGCGCCGGGCTCGCGCTCGTGTACGGCGTCGGCCGCGCCTGCCACATCGCCTTCTGGGAGCCCACCTGCGGCGGGGAGTATCCGGACAAGGCGGAATGGAAGCGCCAGCCCTGGCGGCTCGCGATGAAGCTGCACCCGCTGACGGTGGAGCAAAACGCGATCACCTCCTTCAAGTCCCGCACCACCCTGGTCCCCGCGCGCGCCAACACCATCGGCCCGGGCCTGTTCCTTCAGGCGGACTGGGCGATCGGCGGCTGCGACGGCGTGCTGTCGCGGGGAATGCAGTGGCAGGGCCTCTCCTTCTGGGCCACGCTGCGCTACGGGCCCGATGTCTGGGTGCCCTCCTCCTTCATGCCTACGCTTCCCGGCAGGCTCTTTTTCCACAGGGAGCTCGCCGGCCCGCTGGTCGCGGACTGCAACTGATACCGTTCTGCGCCTGGGGGTGCTATCCGACGTGGATGGACGCATGCAGCCTCTCCTTGAGATGAAGAGCATCTCGAAAGCCTTCCCCGGCGTTCAGGCGCTGGACAGGGTGGACCTGACGGTCTACCCCGGGGAGGTATTGGCGCTGGTGGGCGAAAACGGCGCCGGAAAGTCCACGCTGATGAAGATCCTTTCCGGGGTGCACCGGATGGACGAGGGCGAGGTTTCGGTCGACGGGCGCAAAGCCGACATCGACGGCCCGCTGGCCGCGCGCAGGCTGGGGATCTCCGTCATCTACCAGGAGCTCAATCTCCTCAACAACCTGAACATCGCCGAGAACCTCTTCGTTGGCTCCGAGCCGACGACGCGCGGCGGCCTGGTCGACCACCGGGAGGAGCACCGGCGCGCGAGGGCCCTCCTGGATGAAGTCAAGCTGGCGGCAGACACCCGCACCGTCGTCTCCAGGCTCTCAACCGCCCAAAAGCAGATGGTCGAAGTGGCCAGGGCCCTCTCCTTCAACGCGCGCCTGATCATCATGGACGAGCCCACCAGCTCGCTGACGGAGACCGAGACCGAGACCCTGTTTGACATCGTGCGCAGGCTCAAGGCCCGCGGCGTGTCTGTTGTGTTCATCTCGCACAGGCTTGCGGAGCTGTTTCGCATCTCCGACCGCATCGCCGTGATGCGCGACGGCAAAATGGTCGCGGACCTCGAAACCGCGAAGACCAGTGAAAACGAGGTCATCAGTGCGATGGTCGGCCGCGAAATCGACAGCCTCTACGTCAAGGCGGAAGCCGCCGTCGGCGAGGTCGCGCTGGAGGTCAGGGGCCTTTCCACCAAGGATTTCCTCAGGGACATCTCCTTTTCCGTGCGTTCCGGCGAGATCCTCGGCTTCGCCGGTCTCGTCGGCGCCGGGCGCAGCGAGGTCATGCGCGCCGTGTTCGGCATCGACCCGAGGGAATCGGGGGAGATCTTCGTCCGCGGGAAAAAGGCCGAGATCCGCAGCACCGTCGACGCGCTCAAACACGGCCTGGGCTTCGTCCCGGAGGACCGCAAGGAGCAGGCGCTCATCCTCGGCATGACCGTCAGGAAAAACCTGTCTCTCGCCGCCCTCGACCGGGTGAGCCGCGGCCTGTTCATCCGCAGGGCGCTTGAAAGCGGGCTCGCGGAGCGCTTCATCCGCCTGCTGCGCATCCGGACCCCCTCACAGGAACAGACCGTAGGAAACCTCTCGGGCGGCAACCAGCAGAAGGTCGTCATCGGGAAATGGATGGCCAACGACCCTGCGATCCTGATCCTGGACGAGCCGACGCGCGGCATCGACGTGGGCGCGAAAAAGGAGATCCACGCCCTGATGAGCGACCTGGCGCGGCAGGGGGTCGCCATCGTGATGATCTCCTCCGAACTGCCGGAAGTGCTGGGCATGTCCGACCGCATCATCGTCATGCACGAGGGCCGGATCAAGGCCGAGTTCAGCCGTGGCGAAGCAAGCCAGGAAGCGGTCATGCAGATGGCCGTTTCCTGATGGTGGGAGAAACGGAATGAGCGAACACAGCAGCAGGAGTCCGGGGGCCGCCTGGCACCGCAGCGGCTCGAACATGTCCACGCTGACCATCCTGTTGATCCTGGCGGTCATGTGCGTCGCCTTGGCGATCGCGGCGCCTTCCTTCACGAAGGCGAGCAACCTCCTGTCCACCGCGAGAAACTTTTCCGCCATCGCGGTGGCGGGCTTTGGCGTGTCCATCGTGATCCTGACGGGCAACATCGACATCTCCATCGGTTCCATATACGGACTGGCGGGCGTCACCGTCGCCCTGCTGATGAAATCCGGCTGGGCCTTTTTGCCGGCGGTGCTCATGGGCATGGCCGCGGGCGCGTTTTGCGGCCTCGTCAACGGCGCCTTGGTGGTCTACCTGCATCTGCCCAGCTTCATCACGACCCTCAGCATGATGCAGATCATCCGCGGGGTCTGTTATATCACCACGCTGGGTTATCCGGTGTCAGGCCTTGCGAACAGCTTCAAGTGGATCGGCCAGGGCCAGCTTCTGGGCGTTCCGGTGCCTATCTATTTCATGCTGTTGTTCGCCTTCGCACTGGCAGTCTTCCGCAACCGGACGAAGCCCGGCCGGCGGATTTTTGCCATGGGCGGCAACGAGGAGGCGACGAGGATCTCGGGCGTCAACACGAAAAGGCTCAAGATCCTCTGCTTCATTTTGTCGGGCCTGTGCGCCGCCTTCGCGGGCATCATCAACGCCTCCAAGGTCGGCGTCGCGCAGCCCACCGGCGGGATGGGTTTTGAGATGGACGCCATCGCCTCCGTGATCATCGGCGGCTCCAGCATGGCGGGCGGCATCGGCACGGTGACCGGCACGCTCATTGGCGCGGCGATCATGGGGGTGCTGCGAAACGCCCTGGTGCTGCTGTCGGTGGAATCCTACTGGCAGACGCTGGTCATGGGCTGCGTGATCATCCTTGCGGTGACCGCGGACCAGCTGCGCAAGGCGCGGAAATAATGCCCGGAGATTTGTACGGGGTCTTCCCCGGCAGATATATTATTTAGAGGAGGTCGTTGGCAAATGAAGAAACTGTTTTCCATCCTGCTGGCCCTGACGCTCGCCCTGGGCGCCTCGTCCGCCGCGCTCGCCGAAAAGATCGTCATGATCGGGCAGCAGCTGGGCAACGTGGTGTTCCTTCCGGCAGAGAAGGGCATGGAAGCAGCCGGCCTGGAGCTGGGCGTCGAGACCGAATGGCAGTCGCCCCTGCGCGCGGAAGCGGAGCTGCAAAACGAGATCATGTTCAACCTCATCGACCGCGGCGACGTGAACGGCATCGCCATCTCCTGCACAACGGGCGACGCGCTGATGGACGTCATCAACGCCGCCATCGACGCGGGCATCCAGGTGATCTGCTACGACGTCGATTCGCCCAACTCCAACCGCGAGTATTACGTCGGCACCGAAAACTACAAGGTCGGCTTCCTGGCCGGCGAGTACATGGTGGACCTGTACAAGGACAGCGGGCTTGAAAAAGTGCGCGTCGCGCAGCTGGAAGGAATCCCGGGCGCCAACGACATCGAGGCGCGCAAGCGCGGTTTCGCCGACGCGATCGCCGGCACGAACCTCGAGGTCATCTACTCTCACGCCTGCAACGACAACGTGGACGAGGCGATCAACGGCATCGAGTACTACACCGCCGCCAACGCCGACAGCATCGACGCCTGGTACATGTCCGGCGGCTGGCCGTATTCCGTCGATCCCTCCGCCATGCCCGAGACCAACGCCTGGAAGCTGGCCGATCCCATGCACAAAGTCGTCACCGTCGACATCTTCGTGGAAACCACGCCTGAGTTTTTCAAGATGGGCGTGCTCGACGTCGCCGTCGGCCAGAACTTCTTTGAAATGGGCTATCAGTCGGTGACCAACCTCTACAAACTCATCAAGGGCGAGACCATCGACGCCCCCTTCGACGAGACCATCGGCGGCCCGTTCATCAACACCGGCGTGCAG
>CAZLYF010000166.1:0-6211 GCA_964563725.1 uncultured Oscillospiraceae bacterium | reverse complement strand
ATCCTCAGGCCCGAGCTGGTCATCTGCGACGAGCCCATCAGCGCGCTGGACGTTTCCATCCAGGCGCAGATCGTCAACCTCCTGCGCGACCTCCAGGAAGAACTGGGTCTCACCTATCTGTTCATCGCGCATGACCTGTCCATGGTCCGCCACGTATCCGATCATGTGGGCGTGATGTATCTTGGAAAGCTGGTGGAATTCGCCTCGACCGACGAGCTGTACCGGCAGCCGCTTCACCCCTACACGCGGGGGCTGCTGGACAGCATCCCCATTCCAAACCCAAAGCTCGCCAGGCTCAGGACGGCGGGCAGCGTCGAGGGCGACCTGCCCAGTTCCATCGATCCGCCCGGCGGCTGCCGTTTCCACACGCGCTGCCCGAAAGCCCTGCCCAGGTGCGGCCGGGAGGAACCGGTGTTCAGCGAGGCGGCGCCCGGTCACCGCGTGGCCTGCCATCTGTACGGTTGACGCGCCAACGGCGTTTCAGCAATAAATTGGAGGAGGTACCTGTCATGAGGAAAAGGCTTGCTATCCTGCTGGCCGTCCTGGTGTCCCTGTCCGCGGCAGTCCTGCCCGCCGCGATGGCGGAACCCGCGCAGGAGATCGTGTTCGCGCTGCACAATGAACCTGACGGCATCGACCCGGGCGTGACGAACAACAGCTTCGCTTCGCCCTTCCTGGCCAACTGCTTCGAAGGTCTGGTGACCTACGACACCGCCAATGGCTCCCTCATCGGCGGCAACGCTGCGTCTTGGACGATCAGCGAGGACGGTACCGTCTACACCTTCACGCTCAGGGACGGCCTGAAGTGGTCGGACGGCAGCCCACTGACATCGGCGGATTACCTGTACTCCTTCAAGCGCGTCCTCACGCCCGCCACGACCGCCCAGTACGTGGGGATGCTGACGGACTACATCGTCGGCGCCGAGGAATACTACAGCGGGGCGGGGAATGAGGAGACCCTCGGGATCAAGGCCCCGGACGACAAGACCTTCGTGCTCACCCTGAAAAGCCCGACGCCCTTTTACATCGATATCCTGACCATGTGGACCTTCAGCCCCGTGCAGAAGGCGACCGTCGAGGCGAACGGCGACCGCTGGACGGCCTCGCCGCAGACCTACGTGTGCAACGGGCCTTTCATGGTCAGCGAGATGAACATGGGCGAGAGCGTCGTGCTGGCGAAAAACCCCCATTATCACGACGCGGGAAGTGTGAAGCTGGAAAAGATCACGTTCCGCTACATCGCCGACCGCTCAACGGCGCTGCTTGCGTACGAATCGGACGAGATCGATGGCTCGCGCGGCTTTCCCGCCCCGGATTACGCAAGGCTGATGATGGAAGGCGCCGGGATCGTATCGGTGCCCTCCTACGGCACGGTGTTTTACGATTTCAACTGCGCGAAGGCGCCCTTTGACAACGTGCTCGTGCGCAAGGCCTTCAACCTTGCCATCGACCGCCTGTCCCTCATCGAGGACGTCGCCCAGATCCCCGCCCAGCCGGCGTACAGCTTCATCGCTCCCGGATACGTAGTCAACGGCGTGGAGTTCACGCAGGGGCGTTCCACCTTCGGGCTCTCTCCCACCGCGGACGTGGAGGGCGCCAGGGCCGCGCTGGCCGACGCGGGCTATCCCGATGGCGCGGGCTTCCCTGAGGTCACGCTGTCCTACTACACCAGCGACGCGGTGAAAAAGATCGTCGAAGCGCTCGCCGAGATGCTGCAGGCCAACCTGAACATCAAAATCAACATCGCCACCGAGGAATGGTCCATCTACTATCCCAACGTCCAGGCCGGGAACTTTGACCTGTGCGCGATGGGATGGAGCGCGGACTACCTGCACCCCATGACCTTCCTGCCGCTGCTGAAGACCGGAGACGTCAACAACCTGCCGAAGTACTCCAATCCTGACTACGACGCCCTGGTTGAGCAGGCGCAGAAGGAGACCGACGCGGCAGCGGCCCTGCTGATCATGCAGGAAGCCGACAACGTCGCCTCCTCCGAGTATCCCGTGCTCAACCTGTACTACAAGGCGAATATGATGCTCATGAAGGACAGGGTGCAGGGCTACTACCTGAATCCCTCCGACATGCTCTTCCTGAAAACGGCGTACGTCGCCGAGTAGGCCGGCCGGGCGTTCCGACAGGCCCCAAAGGAAGGATCCCCCGGCAGGTCCGGGGGATCCCTCTTTGATGGGCGGCGCAGGCTTATGCCCGTGCGAGCCTGTCGCACAGCGCCAGGCGCTCGCCGGTGATCTCCGTATGGAAGACCTCCGCGATGACCTGCGTCCAGCCGTGGATGAAGTAGGTCCAGCCGTCCTCGACCGTCAGGTTCCGCCTTTGGGCCTGCGCCCGCGCCTGATGCATGAACTCCAGCGTGCCCCGATAGTTGAGTTCCCACACCAGGCCGTCCTGCGGGAAGCGGCAGCTGTCGGTCAGGGGGGATCCAGGCCGGTCCTTGCCCAGGCCCGTCGCGTTGACGACCAGGGAGCCTTCGGGAAGCGCGCCGACGATGCTGTCGTTGAGTTCGGGCCTTCCGCACAGGTGAAAACTCATCGGCACGCGCAGGCCGGCCAGGATGCGCACGGCTTCCGCAAGGCGGGGGGCGGAGCGGTTGGTCAGGTGGATCCAGGCGGGGACGTCATCGCCGTGCTTTTCATGGGCGAGATACGCGCTGATGGCCAGCGCGCTGCCTCCGGCCCCAAGCACGCAGACCTGCGCCCCCTGATGTCTCTGCCAGTGCGACCGCGGAATGAAGGCGTCCATCGCAAGGCCGCTGGAAATGGGATCCTTGGCGTGCCCGCACAGCTTGCCGCCGGACTTTGAGATGGAGGAGAGTTCCCCGAACATCTCCGCGTAAGGGTCCAGGTACTCAAACAGGCCCCTGCAGGCCTTGTACAGGTCGATCTTGTGCGTCGTGACCAGTGCGCCCATGGAAAGCGGGTCGCTTTTGATGAAACGGACGGCGGCGAGATAGTCCTCATCAGGCGCGTGGATGCCGATGTCGATGCCTTTGATGCAGGCGTCGATGCCGAGGGCGCCGGCCCATACCGGGAACAGCTTCATGATGGAAGACTGTCCGGTGGTGACGCCGATAAAATACATCGTGGGCCTTTCAGCCGGGGGCGGAAGCTTGATCATGTCCTTGCTCTCCCTGTTCATCCGATCGTCAGGCGGTGATCTCGCCGATCCCGACGCGGCGCCGCTCTTTGGCGGACCTGCGCGCAGCGTCCAGACAGCGGATGGTTTTGGCGCCGTCCCGGAAATCCGGCATCACGGGCTTCCCGCCCGCGATGGCGCACAGGACGTCATGAAACGCGTTGGTGAAGGTGTGCTCATAGCCGATCGGGTGCCCTGAGGGCCACCAGGCTGATTCGTAGGGATGGCTCGCTTCCGTGGCGAGGATCCTCCGGTATCCCTGCTCGGCGGCAGGCTGGGTGAAATCGAGGAACTCCAGCTCGTTCATGCGCTCGAAATTGAACTTCAGCGCGCCCTTTTCGCCGTAGACCTCGAAATCGTTGAAGTTCTTCCTTCCGCAGCAGAACCTGCTGGCATCGATGGAGCCGAGGATCCCGTTTTCGAATTCAAGGACCATGAAGGCCGCGTCGTCCACCGTCACCGGCGCCCTGCGGCCGGCGTCGTTCGCGTCGCCTTTGGAAAAGACTGCGGCGTTTTCTCCCGGGATCGGGCGGTCCTTGACAAAGGTCGCGCTCACGGATGTGACGGCGCCGGGCTCGCCCGCGATAAAGCGCGCCAGATCGACGGCGTGGCTCCCCAGGTCAAACAGCGCGCCGGCGCCCGCGGTCTCTTCCTTCAGCTGCCAGATCAGAGGAAAATCCGGATCGATGATCCAGTCCTGCAGATAGGCGCCCCGCCAGTGGAAGATCCTGCCCAGGCGCCCTTCCTCCACGAGCTGCCTGGCGTACGCCACGGCAGGGACCCTGCGGTAGTTGTGGTTCAGGTAGCTGACGACCCCGTTTTTCTCAGCCGCTTCGGCCATCTTCAGGCACTGGCCGTAGTTGAGCGCGCAGGGCTTCTCGCAGACGACATGCTTCCCGGCCTCCGCAGCCGCCACCGC
This sequence comes from uncultured Oscillospiraceae bacterium, assembly GCA_964563725.1. Lineage (GTDB taxonomy): Bacteria > Bacillota > Clostridia > Christensenellales > Aristaeellaceae > CAZLYF01. The sequence continues at coordinate 2,142 of CAZLYF010000166.1, read as the reverse complement.
GATGTCCATGTGAAGCGAAGTCGGCGTGCCGATGCTGACGATATCGATATCGCTGCGGCGGACCACTTCCCTCCAGTCGTAGCTGACGGCGTCGTATCCCCAGTTGGCCGCGAATTCCTCGATGCGGCCGGACCTTCCCGCGACCGTCTTGAGCTTCACCTTGAAGGGGGCGTCGAAGAATTTGTTGACCTGCAGCCAGGCGTTGGAATGCGCCTTGCCCATGAAGCCCGCGCCGATCATGGCGACATTGAGTGTCGTTTTCATCGTTTGCGCCTCCGTGTCACTTGAATTTATCGCCGATTTTCCTCAGGTTCTTGACGCTGATGGAGATCGCCTCTTCCTCCATGCCCAGCCATTCGGGCGCGGGAGCGTCGATCTCCACGGCCAGGAAACCCTTGTAACCGGCTTTGTGCAGCAGCTCCGCCAGCTTCATGTTGTCGATCATGCCAAAGCCCACCGGCACCCCGCAGAAGAAGAACCAGTCGGTGGGGCGGGCCGTAGGATGCAGCTTCAGGTCTTTGATGTGGGTGGAGAACACGTACGGCGCCAGTTTCTCCATCCCTGCGACGGGATCGTCGAGGAGCCGCAGGAAATTGCCGCTGTCGAAATTGATGCCGAAATTTTTTGAGCCCACTTTCCCGATCATCTCAAGCATCTCGTCGGAGGTGAAGTCGATGTGGTTTTCCGCGGCGAGCTTCACGCCGTTGTCTTCCGCGATCTTCGAAGCCTCCCTGTACATCGGGACCAGGCGGTCCATGTGTTCGCGGTGGTTTTCGTGACGCCAGTCGAAGGCGGAGCCTGTGATGCGCATCACGTCGGTCCCAAGCAGCCTCGTCTTGGGGATCAGCTCCTTCATTTCCGCAAACGCGGCGGGATTGAGACCGCGTTCGAGGCCGTTGGGATGGCCCCAGGCGAAAACCGTATCCAGCCGTAGGCTTTTCAGTTTCGCTCCCAGGTCTTTCAGGTAGCCGCCGTCCAGGCTGGGCAGGAAGCAGGTTTCCAGGGAAACGCCGTCGACGTCCAGTTTCTTTGCGTAATCGATGAAGTCGTCGACCGTCTTCACTTTCGCGGGCTTCTCCTGAAACGGATACACCTCTCCGAAGAACCTGTGGTAGCAGTAGCTGTCGATCCCGATTTTCATTTGTTTCCTCCAGTCCTTTATGGGCGCGCCCGGTTCAGCGCTCCCTGCTCTTTCTCTGCAGAAGCACCGCAACGATGATGATCGCTCCCTTGAAGGCGTTGACCAGCCTGGGGTTGACGCCCACCAGTGTCAGGATGTTGTTGATGAGCCCAAAGATAAAGGCCCCGAACATGGTATTGGTCAGCTTGCCCTTGCCGCCTTCCATCGCCACGCCGCCGATGACCGCCATGGCGATGGCGTTGAGCTCATAGGAGGTGCCGGAGGAGGTGGAGTTGATGGAGCCCATCCGGGAACTTTCCGCGACCGCGGCGACGGCGATGGCAGCACCCAGGAGCAAATAGGCGATGATCTTGATCCGATCCGTCTTTATGCCCGAGAGGCGTGTGGCCTTTTCGTTGGAGCCTACTGCGTAGATGTGCCGGCCTAGCACGGTGTGCTTGGAGATGAAATAGAAGATGGCGGCCATGACGAAGAAATAGACAATCTGAAGAGGCAGCCACCCGAAGAGGGGATAGCTGGAGATCTGGGTGTAGTTTGTATTCAGGGTGGTGATCCCACCGCCGTTGAGGGTAAAAATCAGGATGGAACGGTAGATATACTGCAGGCCGAGCGTGACAATGAAGGAAGGCACACGCCCCTTGGTCACGATGAGGCCCGTGATCAGGGAGAGGGAGCAGCTGAATGCAAAGGCGGTGAGGATACCGACAAATGCGGAGCCTGTCCGGTTGACGACGTCAAGGGTCAGCGAAGCCACCAGCACCATCTGTGCGCCCACAGACAGGTCGATATTACCGGAGATGATGACCAGGGACATACCAAAGGCGATGATGCCCACGATGGAGTTGTTCCGGATGATGTTGATGAAGTTGGGTACGGACAAAAAGGTGCTTCCCTGCAGGAGGGTCGCAATCAGGATCATGAGAACCGCGATAAGCATGATGCTGTACTGGTCCAGGAACTTCCTCAGGATCATCTGATCCTTGTTCAGTTGCTCTCTTTGC
>CAZLYF010000165.1:0-6266 GCA_964563725.1 uncultured Oscillospiraceae bacterium | reverse complement strand
GTCCCTGGTTCTCCTGCTGGCGATGCTGCTGGGCCTGACCCAGGCCTTCGCGGCGGAAAGCGAAACGATCAACATCGGCCTGCTTCAGGACATCAGCGGCCCGACGTCCAGCCTGGGCAACATGGTCACCGCCGGCGTCAAGTGGGCGGTGGACGAGATCAACGCGGCCGGCGGCGTAGGCGGAAAGATGATCAACCCGATCGTCTATGACACCAAGGGCGACGTGACGGAAGCCATCAACGGCTACACCCGCGCGGTCTCCGTCGACAAGGTGAGCGCCATCGTCGGCCCGCCCGTGGCGAACATCGGCCTGGCCATCGCGCCGGAGTCCGAGAACAACGACGTGCCGATCCTGGGCTTCGCCATCGACCCGAACTGCCAGATCAAGCCGGACGGCACCCCCTACAAGAACATGTTCTGCTTCCAGCCCACTTCCATCCAGCAGAGCACGATTATGGGCAAGTATGCCATCAAGAACGGCTTCAAAAAGTTCGGCGTCGTGTACAACGAAGGCAACGCCTACTCCGTCTCCCTGCAGGCCCCCTTCATCGCGACGGTGACCGCGGCCGGCGGCGAGGTGGCCAAGGTGGTCACCTACACCAAGAACGACAAGGACTTCAAGACCCTGCTGCAGCCCATCATCAACGCGGACGTGGAAGCGCTGTTTGTGCCCAACTACACCCAGGAGCTCATCCTCATCGCACAGCAGGTGCGCGCCCTGGGCTTCGAAGGCGCGCTGATCTGCGGCCTGGACGCCTGCCCGCCCTTCAACACCCTTTTCGGCGAGCCGGCTGACGGCATCTATTTCATCAACAACATCGACGGGACCGAGCCGGGCATCATCGCGATGGTCGACGCGGTCAAGGCGAAGACTGGCATCGACGCCACCAACAAGTTCTTCCTGGGCTACGACGTGGCCAACATCCTCAAGGGCATCTTCGAACAGGTGGGCACCAACCCCGCCGACGTACGCGACGCGGTGGAGAACGTGACCAACTATGCCGGGCTGACGGGCAACATCACCATCGACCCCGCGACCCACATGCCCAAAGGCCTGGAGATGGTCATGTTCAAGTACGAAGGCTCCACACCCGTGATGCTGGAGCGCTACGCGGCTGACTGAGCCCCGCCCCGGGACGCGGTCTCGCCGCCCCGGTCTCTCCGGATACCGCGCGGCGGCAGGCGCCCTGACTGACCCATCCCGCCCTCCCTCGGCATCCTTGGCGAGGGAGGGCTTTCCTTGAAAGCTCCCGGCGCTTGCCCAAGCTGTCCTAAATCGCGGGAGGGCCAACCATGCAGATCCTGCAGTACATCGTCAACGGCATCGCGCTGGGTTCCGTCTACGCGCTGATCGCCACCGGCTTTTCGCTGATTTTCAACGTGCTGAAGTTTTCCAATTTTTCCCACGGGGCGCTGATGACTTTCAGCGCCTTCGCCGGTTACTTCATCGCAGCCAGGAACGGGTGGGGCCTTGTGCCCACGATCCTTGTCGCGGTGCTGACCGGCAGCGTCGTCGCCCTGGCGGGGGAGTTCGTGGCCTTCCGCCGGATCTTTGTCCGAAATACCTCGCCGGTGTACTTCTTCGTCTCCTCCATCACGCTGGGCACGCTGTACGAGGGGATCGTCGTGCTGCAGGTCGGGGCGAACTTCCACAACTATCCCCGGTTCTTCGGCAAGCCCCTCAAACTGGCCGGCCTGGTGATCTCCCAGTCGGATATCGTGATCCTGTCCATCAGCGTGGTCGCGCTGGTGGTGCTGGCCTTCCTGGTGCAGAAGACCAGGCTCGGCCGCGCGCTGCGCAGCGTGAGCTTTGACCGGGACACCGCGAGCCTGATGGGCATCAATGTGCCGCGCACCATCCAGTTCGCCTTCGTCGTGTCCGGCGCGCTGGCCGGCCTGGCCGGGGTGTTCCTGGGGATCAACTATACGCTGTATCCCTCCCTGGGCTCGATGGTGGTCAAGGGCTTCATCGCCTCCGTGATGGGCGGCCTGGGCAGCCTTCCGGGCGCGATCATCGGCGCGATGCTGCTGGGCATCGTGGAAACGGCGCTGATCTCCACCATTGGCTCGGGCTACGCGCCGGTGTTCACCTTCGTGATCATGCTGGTGTTCCTGCTGGTGCGCCCCCAGGGGATCGCCGGGTCCAACATCCAGGAAAAGGCGTAAGGAGGGGCTGCGGATGGCGCTGTATACCCATATCCTGACCCAGATCCTGATCTCGGCGGTGAGCGTGTCGGGCATCTTTGTTCTGACCGGCATGACGGGCATGTTCAGCCTGGGACAGGCGGCCTTCATGGCCATCGGCGCGTACACCTCCGGCATCCTGGTGACCCGCCTGGCCGTCCCCGTGTTTGTCGCCTGGCCGGCGGCCATCCTGCTGGCGGTGCTGGTGGGACTGATCGTCGGGCTTCCCACCGTGCGCCTGCGCCGGGACTACATTTCACTGGTGACTCTGGGCTTCGGCGAGGCGATCACGGCCCTTCTCAACCGTGCCACCACCATCACCGGCGGCGCATCGGGCCTAACGGGCATCCCGAAGCTGACCACCCTGCCCCTGGCGCTGGGCTCGGCGGTGCTGGTGGTTGTGCTGATCTCTTTTTTCAAGACCTCCAAGTACGGCCGGCAGTGCATCGCGGTGCGCAGCGACGAGCTGGCCGCGAAGTCCATGGGCATCAACGTGCCCAGGGTGAAGATGGCCGCCTTCCTGATCTCCGTCGCGGTCACCGCCTACGGAGGCTGCCTGTACGCCTTCTACACCGCCTATGTGGACCCCACCCTGTTTGGCTGGCAGCGAAGCGCTGAATGGGTCATCATGGTGTTCTTCGGCGGCGTGAACAGCCTGACAGGCTCCATCCTGTCCACCTTTCTGCTGTCGGGCTTGCCGGAAGTGCTGCGGTTTTTGCAGAACTACCGCGCCATCATCTACGCCGTGCTGGTGCTGCTGATCATCAACTTCAAGCCCTCGGGCCTGCTGGGCGAGTGGGAGCTGACCCCCCGGGGTGTCAGGAACCTGTTTACGCGGGGCCGGGGCAGACAGCGGGGGGAGGAGGTGGTCTGAATGGCTGTGCTGGAGGTAGACAAGCTCTTTAAAAGCTTCGGCGGCGTCAAGGCCATCCAGGATTTTTCCATCCGGGCCGACCGGGGGGAGATCCTCGGCATCATCGGCCCCAACGGCGCCGGAAAAACGACGATCTTCAACGTGATCAGCGGCATCTACCCGGCGGACGCGGGGAAGGTGACGCTTGACGGGGAGGACATCACGCGCCTTGAGCAGCACCGGATCACGCTGCGGGGCATGGGCCGCACCTTCCAGAACATCCGCCTGTTCAGAGGCCTGACGGTGATGGAGAACGTGATGTGCGCCTTCGACCCGCACAGCAGGTACGGGATCGCGGGCTCGCTGCTTCCCTTCCCGGCGCGCTTCAGGGAAGAGAAGCGGGGGCGTGGGTACTGCATGCGCTATCTTCAGATGGCCGGGCTTGAGAAACACGCGGACGAGCGGCCCGAAGGCCTGTCCTACGGGCATCGCAGGCGGCTGGAGATCGCCCGCGCGCTGGCCTGCGACCCGAAGGTCCTCCTGCTGGACGAGCCTGCGGCGGGCCTGAACCCGGTGGAGGTGGAGGAGCTGACCCGGCTGATCCTGAAGCTTTCGGCGGACATCGGCTTCGTCATCCTGCTCATCGAGCACCGGCTGGAGCTGGTGATGAACATCTCGCAGTACATCCACGTGCAGAACTTCGGGAAGACCATCGCGGTGGGCACGCCTGCGCAGGTGCAGGCGGACCCGGACGTGATCGAGGCGTACCTGGGAAAGGAAGAGCGCTGAATGGCCATGCTGGAAGTAAAAGACCTGTGCGTCAGCTATGGCTATGTGTCGGCGCTCAGGCAGGTATCCATCCAGGCGGACGAGGGGGAAATCTACACCATCATCGGCTCAAACGGCGCCGGCAAGACCTCGCTGCTTCGGGCGATCTCCGGCCTGGTCAGGCCCAGGTCCGGCCACGTGGAGTTCCTGGGCGAGAGGCTGCCGCCCCAGCCGCACAGGATCGTCAAAAAGGGGATCGTGCACGTGCCCGAGGGGCGAAGGACTTTTTCCGGGCTCACCATCCAGGACAACCTCCTGGTAGGCAGCCACCTGTACAGGGACGCTGCGGACAAGCTTGAGGCGCAGTACGCGCGCTTTCCCATCCTTGGGGAGCGCAGGCACCAGTTCGCGGGCACCCTCTCGGGCGGCGAGCAGCAGATGCTGGCCATCGCGCGCGGGCTGATGTCCCGCCCGCGCATCATGCTGCTGGACGAGCCCAGCCTCGGGCTGGCCCCGCTGATCGTCAACCAGATCTTTGAGCTGATCCGGGAGATCCGCGAATCCGGCATCACCATCTTTTTGGTGGAGCAGAATGCCCGCAAGGCCCTGTCCATCGCCGACAAGGCCTGCGTGCTGGAAAACGGCGTGGTCACGGTGTGCGGGACCGGCGCGGACCTGCTCAACTCCGACGTCGTGCGCAAAGCTTACTTGGGAGCATAGACAAAACTCCGAAAGGATAAATGGCACCGATATGATCAGGCAATGGAACGAGGAATCGCTGGACCACCGAAACGCCCTGCTGTTCGCGATGGGGATCGGGGAAGAAGACGTCAAGCGGCCCGTGATCGGGCTGGTGAACTCCTGGAACGAGATGAACCCCGGGCATTTCCCGCTGAGGGACGTCGTGGAGGAAATGAAGCGGGAGATCTACGACGCCGGCGCGCTCGCGCTGGAGCTGCCGGTCACCGGGGTCTGCGACGGCATCTGCAGCAACACGGCGGGCGACCGCTACACCCTGCCCGCGCGCGACCTGGTGAGCGGCGAGGTGGAGACGGTGGCTGAGCTGAACATGCTGGAAGGCATGGTGCTCCTGTCCACCTGCGACAAGGTGGTGCCCGGCATGCTTATGGGCGCCCTGCGCGTCAACATCCCCGCCGTGATGTTCACCGGCGGTTTCATGGCCACCGGCGAACTTGACGGGCGCATGCTGACGCTGACGCATACCAAGCAGTCCTATGCCGCCTATGTGGCGGGCGACATCACGCGGGAGACCTACAAGGCCGTCGTGCGCCACGCCTGCCCCAGCCCCGGCGCCTGCCCCTTCATGGGCACCGCCAACACCATGTGCGCGACGGCCGAGGTGCTGGGCTTTTCGCCCCACGGCAACGCCAGCGTGCGCAGCCAGACGCCGCGTTGGCACGAACTGGCCAGGGAGGCGGCGCGGGCGGCCGTGCGGGCTGTGAAGGAAGGCAGGCGCCCCCTGGATTTCCTTTCGCAGCAGAGTTTTGAAAACGTGGTGCGCTACATGATGGCTACGGGCGGCTCGACGAACAGCCTGCTGCACATCCCGGCCATCGCGCGCCAGGGGGGCTTTGAGATCACGCCGGAGACCTTTGACTTGATCAGCCGCGAAGTGCCGGTGATCAGCGCCATCTATCCCAACCATCCCGTGTACACCATGAAGGAGTTTGCAGCCGCGGGCGGCCTTGGCGCCGTAGTGGGGGAACTGGTGAAGGCCGGAAAGATGCACGCGGCGGCCGGCGGCATGTTCGGCACCATCGCCGAAATGGCGGAAAAGAGCGAAAACCTCAACGCCGAGGTCATCCGCCCCGTCAGCGCCCCCATCAGCAGCCAGGGCGGGCTTGCGGTGCTGCATGGGAACATCGCGCCGGACAGCGCCATCGTGAAGTTCAGCGCGGTGGAGAAGGACGCCTGGATCTTCGAGGGCCCCGCCCGGGTATACGACTCGCAGGACGAGGCCTGGCACGCGATGCTTGCCGACGGGATCAGACCCGGCGACGTAGTCGTCATCCGCTACGAGGGGCCCAAGGGCTCCCCCGGGATGCCGCACATGGAAACCTTTATGGCGGCCGTGCTGGGCAAGGGCCTGGGGACGCGGATCGCTCTGGTGAGCGACGGACGCTTTTCCGGCGCTACGGGCGGGCTTGCGATCGGACACGTCAGCCCGGAGGCTTACGAGGGCGGCAACATCGCCCTGATCCAAAACGGGGACAGGATCCGCATCGACATCGCCGCGCGCAGCCTGACGGTGGACCTTGACGAGGCTGAGTTTGCCCGCAGACGGAAGGCGTGGAAACCTGTGGCAAAGCCCGCGTCCGGCTGGCTTGAGCTGTACAGGCGGAACACCACCGGTGCGGAACGCGGCGCAACGGTCTACTGGGACAGATAATACATTCATTGCATCGGAGGCAGCACGGATGGCGCCGCACGAACCGTTCCA
>CAZLYF010000164.1:0-6509 GCA_964563725.1 uncultured Oscillospiraceae bacterium | reverse complement strand
GATCTCGGTGGCCGACATCGATACCAACGCCGCCCAGCCCAGGAAGGACTTTGACGAGGAAGCCCTGCGCGGGCTTGCGGAGAGCATCGGGCAGATGGGCCTCCTGCAGCCCCTCCTTGTCACGCGGCACGGCAGCCGCTACAGGATCGTCGCGGGGGAGCGCCGCTTCCGCGCGGCCAGGATCGCCGGGCTTAGGACAGTCCCCTGCATCCTGCGAGAGTTCACGAAGGAGGAGCAGCTGGAGGCGTCGCTGATCGAAAACCTCCAGCGGGAGGACCTGAATCCCATGGAGGAAGCCCAGGCCGTCCGCGCCCTGATGGACGCCTGCGGCCTGACGCAGGAGCAGGCGGCCGGCCGTCTGGGCAAATCGCGCCCCGCCATCGCCAACCTCCTCAGGCTCCTTTCGCTGCCGGAGTCGGTGCAGGAGATGGTGCGCGGCGGCCTCATCAGCGAGGGGCACGCGCGCGTGCTGGCAGGGCTCGCGGACGCAAACAGGCAGCGGCAGCTGGCGGGCAGGGCCGTCGCGGAAGGGCTCAGCGTGCGGGAACTCGAGGGGCTGGGCGCCGCGGCGAAGCCCCGGGCGGCGCTGACGCCTCCCACCCTCCCGCTGGAACTCAAGGAGTTTGAGGACAGGCTCCGCGAGGCGACAGGGCTGAGGGCCGCCGTGAAGGGAAACCTGGCGCGGGGCAGGATCGTGCTGAGCTATCACAGCCGCGAGGAGCTGGAATACGCCTGGGCTGCGGTCGAAAAGCTTCTGTAGCGCGCGAAGAAGCGCCGCCGGGCGTCCGGCCGGCAAACGAAAACCGCTCCCCGGTCCTGCGGGGAGCGGCTGGCGCGCGGGGGCGCGCGGTCAGCTGGCAAGCTCGCAGACCACTGCGCGGGGGCTCATCCTGTAGCCCTTCCCGTGCACTGTTTCAATGAGGAAGGCCCCGAGTTTTCTTCTGAGCCGCTGCACGTGCACGTCCACCGTGCGCGTTTTTCCCGGGGATTGGAAACCCCAGGCGTTTTTGAGCAGGTCGTCGCGGGTCAGGACGAGGTTGCTGTTGCGCAAAAACTCGCTGAGGAGGAGATATTCCTGCATGGTCAGCCGGCAGGGCTTGCCGTTGACCATCACGCTCTGGCGTTCCGCGCTCAGGCTGACCTGCGTGCGCAGGCCGTCGGCGCAGGCCTTTCCTTTTGACAAACCGTTCATCGGCATCACCTCGCTTATTAAACGTACCGGCAGCGGGGATTCATGCAGGCCCCCCCGCCGCTCCTTCATGGTACCCGGCGATTGTGAACGGACGCTGAACAGACGGTGAATTCCGGGGCGCCGGCGCCGGGCACGCGGAAGCCCTGGACAGGGGGCCCCCGCAGGCCTATACTGGCGGAAAACGGGGGGTTCCGGGACGGGGGAACATGGCTGCAGTCAGGGCGCTGCTCGTCGCCGACCGTGAAAGCGAGTACATCTGGGACCATTTTGACCGGGCTGCCTTCGCCGGGGTCGACGTCATCGTTTCCTGCGGCGATTTGAAGGGGAGCTATCTCTCCTTCCTGACCACGATGGTCGCCGCGCCGCTTTTGTACGTGCCGGGCAACCACGACCAGCCCTACCTCCAGCATCCGCCGGAGGGCTGCGAGGACCTGACGGAAAAAATGGCCGTCGTCAAGGGCGTCCGCTTCCTTGGCTTCGGGGGCTGCAACAGCCGCAGCCCCAAGCCTTTCCATTACGAAGAAAAGGACGTGGGCAGACAGATCGCCCGCCGCATCCCCGAGGTCTGCCGGCACGGCGGCTTTGACGTCCTGGTCACCCACGCGCCCGCCCTGGGGCTGGGAGACGGGGACGACAGCTTTCACCGGGGCTTCGCGGCGTATCGCGCGCTGCTTGACCACTTCACGCCCGCCTACCATTTTCACGGGCACAACCATCCCGGCTATTCCTCGGCAAAGAGGCAGCTCATGCACGGGGCCACCGCGGTCGTCAACGCCTACGGCCATCTCCTGCTGGACCTTCAGGCGGACGGCGCGCGCGGCGGACGCCTTTCCTACCTGAGGACGCGCTATGACTGGGGGCGGGCATATGCAGAAAAACCTTGAGCAGGAAGCCCGGTACGAGTACGAAAAGGCCTGGCGCCTGGGCCGCCGCGAGTACCTGTCAAGGACGGCCAGGGGGGAACGGGGCACGCTCAGGGTCCTGGACGACCTGATCGAGGGCACCCGCGTCATGGCCTATGTTCGCCTGCCGGACAGGGAGATCCTGCTTGACAGGATCGCGGGCACCTATACCTCCGGCCGTGCGCATTCCTTCAGCCCCGGCTTTCTGCCCCTGCATCCGGAGAACAGCGAATTCGCGCGCAAATGGATCAGCCTGTGCGCCATCCACATGGGGGAGGGGCTCAGGGACCCGATCCAGGTCTACGAGTATCTCTGGGACTACTATGTGGTGGAAGGCAACAAGCGCGTCAGCGTGCTCAGGCACTTCGGCGCCCTCTCCGTCCGCGCGGAGATCACCCGGCTCATCCCGCAGCTTGACCCCGACGACCCGCAGACCGCGGTGTACTACGCCTTTCTCAGCTACGAAAAAAACGGTCTGTTCAGGAACATCCGCCTGTCGGACGCGGCGAAATACCTGAGGCTGAAAACCCTGGAGGACCGGCTGCTCTCCGCCCTGGGCGCGGGGGCGGATGAAACGGACTTCGGCGCCATGTTTCACAGGTTTGAAACCGCGTACAGACAGGTGAAGAGCGCCCTGAGCCTGGGCGACGCGTTTCTTGAGTATCTCGGGATCTACGGCTTTCTCCTGGATACGACCGCGGATGAGATCGTCAGGCGCGTCAACGCCCTGCTGCCCCAGCTGGAACTGGCCGGGAAGCCCTCCCGGGAGCCCAGGCTCCTGCTGGAGGCAAGGAGGGAGGAAGCGCCTCCCGGCCTGCTTGCCCGCTTGCTCGGCCCCAGAAAAACCGCGGCCGTGCTGTTTGCCTATGAAAGCGGGCGCAGCGCCCACAACTGGATCGGCGCCCACGAACGGGGCCGCCTGCAGGCGCAGGAGGAACTGGGCGGCAGCGTGGCTTCCGCCTGCATCGACGGCCTGACCCCGGAAAACGCCGGCGAGGCGCTGGAGCTGAAGGCCAAAGGCGCCGACCTGCTCCTGGTCACTTCCTCCAGGCTCGCCGTGCCGGCGCTGCGTTTCGCGCTCGAGCACCCGGACTGCCTGACCCTCGTCTACTCCCGCGTCCGGCCGGACGTCCGCCTGGGCACTTACTACGGGCGCTACTACGAGGCGGTCTTCCTGTGCGGCGTCGCCGCGGGCCTTGCCACGCTGACGGGCATTGTCGCCTACATCACCCCGCGCATCGAAACCGCGCGCCACACGGCGGACATCAACGCCTTTGCCCTGGGAGCGGTGTCCGTGCGCCCGGACGCCCGCGTGCTGCTGGTCTGGAAAGACGTGCTCCCCGAGGAGCCCGCCACCTGCGAAAAGGGCATCCGTCAGGCCGTGGAACACGGGGCGGACATCGCGCTGTCGCCCGACTACCCGGGGCTCAACCTGCCCGGCCTGCCGGAAGGCGCGTTCTCCCTGCTGCTGCGCCTTCACGGCGGCGGGAAACCGTCCGCCTACCTGGCTTCCCCCGCCTGGGACTGGGGCAGGTTCTATTCAGAGATCGTGAAGAGCTACCTCAACGGCAGCCTGGAAATGCTCCGTTTCATCAACCGCGGCGATCCCACCGTGACCGGCCTCTGGTGGGGACTGGGCACCGGGGTGCTCAGGTTTGAAGCGACGGATTTCCTCGCGCCCATCTCGCGCAACCTGCTCAATTACCTGTACGACAGCATCAGGCTTGGCCGCTTCAACCCCTTCAGCGGCCCGGTGCGCGACAGGGAAGGGGCCCTGCGCATCGCGGAAGGGCGCGGCGCAAAGCCCTACGAGATCCTCAGCATGGACTGGATCGCCGATTTCGTCGAAATCGTTAAGTGAATCCGCCCGCTTTCAGGGCTCCTGCCCGGCGCCGCCCTCCTGTTCCACGCGGACCAGGTTTTCGAGCCGCGCCAGCTGCGGGTCGATTTCCCCAAGCGCCTTCTGCACGTTTTTCTCGCTGGCGCTGTGGGTGATCAGCACGATGGGCACGCTTTGCCTCTTGACGGGGTTTCGCTGCATGAGCGTTTCGATGCTGATGCCCCTTGCGCCGAAGCGGGAGGCGACGTGGCCCAGGACGCCGGGCTGGTCCGCGGCGGAAAAACGCACATAGAACCCGCAGGCCCAGTCGTCTTCCACCGTGAGCTCCCGGGGGAGGCCGGGCTCGTTTCGAAAGGTGAGGGCGGGATGGCGCCGGCGGGCGGCCGCGTGCAGAAGGTCGCTCACCACGGCGCTGGCGGTCGGCCCGCTGCCCGCCCCGCGCCCCAGGAGCATCATTTCCCTGCAGGCGTGGCCGCGCAGGTAGACCGCGTTGTAGCTGCCGCTCACGGAAGACAGCGGATGGCTGTCGGGAATGAAGGTCGGGTGCACGCGCACGTCCACCACGCCTCCCTCGCGCTTGGCGATGGCGAGCAGCTTCAGCGTATACCCCAGCTCCCGCCCGAAGGCGATGTCCTCCGCGGTGATGTGGCCGATGCCCTCTCGGTAGACGCATTGGAAGGGGACGTGCGCGTGGAAGGCGAGGGAGGCGAGGAGGCTGAGCTTGTAAACCGCGTCGTGGCCGTCCACGTCGCTGGCCGGGTCCGGCTCCGCCAGCCCCAGGCGCTGCGCGTCCCGCAGCGCTTCGGCATAGCCGGCGCCCCGCTCGCTCATGGCGCTGAGGATATGATTCGTCGTGCCGTTGACGATCCCCATGAGGGTGTCGATGCGGTTGGCCTGCAGGGAGTCGGTCAGCGTGCGGATCACCGGGATCGCCCCGCACACGCTCGCCTCAAAGTACAGCCCCGCCCCGCCCTGACGCTGCGCCTGGCGGAAACGGTGCCAGTTGAGGGCCATGGCCATCTTGTTGGCGGTCACCACGGTCTTTCCGTTTTGAAGCGCGCGCGCGATGTAGTCGCTGGCGGGCTCCTCGCCGCCCATGAATTCCGCGACCAGGGTGATCTGCGGATCATCCAGCAGCTCCGCGGGGTCGAGGGTCAGCAGGCCCTTTGGGATGTCCGCGTCCCGCTTCTTGTCCAGGTCCCTCACCAGGATGCGCTTGACCAGGAACCTGACGCCGCTGCGGTGCCCGATCCCGTCCGAAAAGGAATGAAGAAGCTCCCATACCCCGCAGCCGATGTTCCCGCAGCCAAGGAAGCCCGTGACGACCGTTTTCATCGATGCCCTCTCCCGCTTGCCCAAGGGCAGCCGGCGGCAGGCGCCCGCAGGCCGCCGGCGCGGCCGCGCCTCCCGCGATGTTTTTGTCCCGGACGCCCGGCGGGCGCCTTGCGCCCCGCCTTCGGTACAGCTTCCGCGGCGCCCCTTATTCCGCGCTGTACTTGTCGAAGAGCTTCCGCAGCCAGCGGATGATCTCCGCAAGCTCGAACACGATGATCCCGCCAACGATCCCGGCTCCCGCGTACGCCAGCAGGCCGCGGTACCCGAAACCGTCGCGCGCGACGGCGAACCCGGCGATCCCGGCGATGAGGCCGGCGAAGGCCATGATGCCCGCGGTCACCTTCAGCGCCAGTACCAGCCTGCTTCCACTGGAGACACTCATGCTGCGCCCTCCCCGATACGGTTTTCCCGATTGTAACACGATTCCCGGTTTGATGACAGGCCTGCGGGACAGCCGATTGTACCCGCTCTGTTTTCGCGGCGCCCGGCGCGCCCCGTCGCCGGGCTTCCGATGCTTGCCACCCGCGCGGGAACCGCTATAATGGAGGCAGCCCGGCGCCGGAGCGAGTATGCTTTTTTCAAGCCTGATCTTCCTTTTGTGGTTCCTGCCCCCCGTGGTCCTGCTGCACCTGCTGCTGCCCGCGAAAGCGCGCAACGCGCTTCTTTTTTGCGCCAGCGTCCTTTTCTACGCCTGGGGGGAGATCCGCTACGTCCCCCTGGTGCTGGCCTCGATGCTGGTCAACCATTTCCTGGGCCGCTGCTGCGCGTCCGCGCGGCCGGGGCTCAAAAAGGCGGCGTTCGCGCTCTCCCTGGCGGTCAACTTCGGGGCGCTGGGCTTTTTCAAGTACGCCGGGTTTTTCCTGGAGACGCTCGGCCTGCCCGAACTTGCCCCGGACCTGCCGCTGCCGCTGGGCATCAGCTTTTACACCTTCCAGACGCAGGCCTACGTCGTCGACGTCTACCGGGGGAAAATCAAGCCCGACCGCAGCCTGGTGGACTACGGCGCCTTCGTGCTGCTGTTCCCGCAGCTCATCGCCGGCCCGATCGTCCTGTACACGGACATCAGCCGGGAACTGAAGCGGCGGACCCTGAGCGCGGAGGGGCTGGAGGAGGGCGTCTCGCTGTTCATCACGGGGCTCGCGTACAAGGTGCTGCTCGCCAACCCCCTGGGGGCGCTGTGGGAAGGCGCGAAGCCGGCGGCGGCCTCTTCCTCCCTCGCGGCGTGGCTGGGCATCATCGC
>CAZLYF010000163.1:0-6713 GCA_964563725.1 uncultured Oscillospiraceae bacterium | reverse complement strand
CAAGATGTCCATTGTGTTCCTCAGTCGATACCCACGGTGGGCGCGGGGGTCAGGAAGATGAATCCGGTGACCAGGTAGACGATCGGAAAGGTTTCGGCAGACTCGGGCACAGGTTCGGGTTCAGGCGTCAGGATGAACGGCGTTGGCTTTGGCGTTTTCGTGGGCGTCACGACGGGTTTGAGCGTCATGTTAACCCAGATCTTGGGCGGAAGCTGAATATCCATGTGGTCCGGTGGAAATGAAGCGAGTTTCACGGCGGTATTTGTCTTTGGCGTAACAACAAAGATGGCGGTGCGGCCGTCATGATGCGCCGTCACGGTGTGCGGGCTTGTTCCGGAACTGTTGAATCCCGTGCACATTTCCGAGATCAGCGGCATATAGGAGGCGCCGTGGACGGAACAGTCGACGACGGCGACGACGCCGAAGTCTTCGATTTTCGTGTTCGCGTCATAGGTCAGCGCGCCGGCCGGCAGCTGCAGGGAGAACCCGTTTGTGGAACAACCGTTGCTTAGAAAAAGCTGAACCCAGTAGTATGGTGAATCATAGCCGATACCGATATGTCTATACCCTGGGTTTTTCATACTCGTGTAGTCGTCTAAGGTAATCCAACCCTCCATGAGGATGGAAGCGTCTGACGTTCCCATCGTGATGTTTTCCCATCCATATCCAATTCCCAGGCCAACCTGGCTGAAGACCGTGTACCACTGGGTGCCGTTGGGACGCACGTGGCCATACACCGTCTTTAGTTCGCCGGCGCGTATATCCGCGGCCTGCTGGATTTTTGCCGTCATCGTCAGCGGAAGCTTGCCCTCCTTGATCCTGCATTTGTTCAAAATCATCAATGCATCCCACTCATTGGCACCATATGAAGGAAAGCTGTCGGCATTGGAAACGGTCGGAACGTAACCGGCCATTAGGCAAAAAAACGATACCAGCATCATGACGACAAGGGTTTTCTTCATGCGATCCTCCATCATTCGGATGTTTCCATCCTATGCGGGTGGCAGAATCAGGAACGGGATGTCTTATCATCATCCACGCGGGGCCTGCCTGGCATGATCGTAATCGGAACCCATGGTTACGGTTTCGGGACCGCCCTGTCCGAAAAGATCAGCGCCTGGGTCTCCGGGGTCGCGACGCCGTCGGCGGGCAGCCCGTTCACTTGCTGGAAAAGCGCCACAATGTCCGCGGTGCTCTGCGTGTAGTGATCATGGTCATACTTGTTCCTGTAATACCCCAGGTCATACAGCCGGTCACGCATCCGCCTGACGCCGGGATCCCTGTCACCGACTCTTAGGGTTTTGTATGAGGCCATATCCAGATCGTCGGCCAGCCCCGGCGGGCCGGGAAACTGCGCCAGCATGTCTATGATGAGCTGCCTGTAGCCCTCCTCGCCCAGCGCGCCGACAGCCTGGTACCGGACGTTGCCGCCGGTATCCACAAACCAGGCGGTCGGGGCTGCCGAGACCCCGTAGTCGTTCATCAGATCATAGAGTTCCGGAGAAGCGACGATGTTGCGGAAGGCCGCGCCACCCGCCTCGAGCGCGTCCCGGGCGTCGGCCAGCGCGTTGGCATTGATCGATTGTCCATCCAGGCTGACCGCGTCAAGCAGCACACCCACAACGTTTACCCTGCCCGCATATTCGCGGCTGAGGGCCTCCAGGCCGGGCAGTTCGCCGGCGCATATGCTGCTCACGCTTGCCCAGAGGAAGAGCAGCGTTGGCCGCCTGCTGAACACGGAAGCGTCAAATGCTTCAACATATACGTCCGCAGTATCCATCGAAGAGAACAGGTCTTGCGCTTCAGCCCGCGCGGGATTGCCGGCCTGAAACGGAAACACCGCCAACAGGGCCGCTGCCAGGAAGATCAGCGTCGTTTTCATTTGACCTCCTTTTTCCGTTTTAGCGCTTTTTCGATCGGCATCCGTCAGCGCCATCAGGGTCAATCGATGCCGACCGTGGGCGCAAGGGTGAAGAATTGCAGTCCGGTGACAAGCACGACCACGGGCAAGGTTTCATCAGGCGCCGGCGGGGTGGCCGCAGGCTCTGGCGCAGCGGTCATGATCGCAGCGGTTGGCTTGGGGGTGATCGTTGGTGTCGCGGTCTTGACCGCGGCAGTCGGCATCGATGTCATCTGGATCGAAACGTTGCCGGGAAGAAGGACGGGAGAAAACACGGGCGAAGGCGATGAAAAGACGACATTGCCAAAGGGAAGGGGAGCCGACAGGGGAACCAAGGCAGATATGACCGTTTCGGCGCTGTATACGGGGGACGCGGTGGACGACGAGGAGTCCTTTACATATACGGCAACTTTATATTTGCCCGGATCATTTGGCGTATAATTGTACTTGGCGGACGCAGTGAAACTGGCAGGAAGCGGCAGTTTCACGCCATTTTTGTAAACCTCGAACTTGTAGGATTTGCTCCCGCTCCCACCCATCGCGGCAGCCGTCCACGTCACATTTTCCCCGACAGCTGCGCTCGCTTTGTCGACGTGGACGCTCTTGACGGACAGGGTCGAAGATACGCTGACGGCGATGGCCGCGCTGTCCTTCTTAACCAGGTCGCCGAACGCGTCGAACGCGGATGCCGTGACGTGGAAGCTTCCCGCGGATGAAGTGGCCCAGGTATACGCGTTGGAAGCAGTGAAGCCGCTGCCGGATACAAGCTGCGTGCCTTTATAGAGGTCGAAACCGTACTGCGGGTCTGCCCCGCCCGCCGTCGTGATCGTCCAGATGATCTCGGCTCCTACCGGCGCGCTGACCCTGTTTGCCTTGACGCTGAGGATGGACAGGGGGTCGGCGACCTTCGTGACCGAGCTGACTTTGGCCGCCTGTTCCATCCCGTCTGTGACATAGGCATAGGCGTAGTAGCTTCCTGGCTTGTCCGCCTTGAGCGTAAAGTTGATCGACTTGTTCCAGGGGTTTTTCAACAGCAGCGCGTTGTCCCTGTACACGTCGAAGGAGTACTGGTAACTCTTGGAGCCCGCTCCTCCGATCGCTTCGAGGATCGTCCAGCGGATGTTTTCCCCCGTTTTTGCGATTTTCCTGTCTGCTTCAAGGCTTTTGATCACCAGCCCCTGCTTGACAGGCACGCTGACAGCGCTTTGTCCCTGAACGGCCGAGCCGCCGTCGTCATAGACCCAGACTTCGGCGGAATAAAGGCCGGGCATTTCCGCAAGGCAGCTTTGGATGCCGGACATTTTCATGCCGCCGCTGCAGGCCATGATCGTATTCCCGTCGCACATGATGTTCCAGTTGTACTTCAGGGGCGGGATCCCTCCTGTAACGACTGCGGTCCATATGATGCTTTCGTTTGTCTTCGCGCTGGTCTTGTCCGGGGATACGCTGTGGACCTTGGGGATGTGGTCGACCTTCGAAACCGGGCTGATCATGTCCGGAGGAAACACTACCGCAATCTGCCTTGTCCCGGGAATGTTTTTATACACCCTGCACCCAAGCGTGTATGCCCCTGGAGCAAGGCATAGCACCTCGAATGTATTCGCGCTTTGGCTGAACAGGCTGGAATCCTGTCTCTGGCCGTTCACATAGACGTAGTAGTCATAACGCACATCGCCCGTGGTGTCGCCGGTGATGGAAACTGTGTAAGTGATGTATTGGCCCACATAGGCGTAATACCTGTCCGGCGTGACGCTCACGATGGCGACGCCGTCGGCCGCATTGATAATCCTGGCTGGAATAACAGGGAGCACGATAAAAGCCAGCAGCACGCAGAAAAAACGTTTCATCAGGTACCTCCTCTTTATTCAGCCGCTCTCGCCGGTCTGTGCCGGTCAGGGCAGGTCCAGCCTCAGGAGGAAAAGATTGTACGCGCCCGGATCCCTCCCGAAATTCGCCGTCCACAGCACCGTCTTTCCGTCCCTTGTGATCGTCCCATGCGTTTCCTCCCAGTAGTCTCCGGTCAGGTTGTGGGTCTTCGCGATCAGGAAGGCCTCCGGCGCAGCCGGGTCCAGGCGCACCAGCGCGATGCTCTTGTCCAGCCAGTTTTTCTCGGGCGCGTCGGGGGCGGTGAACGCCGATATCAGCGCCCAGCCGGGCGCGTTGCAGGAGATATGGATCCCGGAGGAAAACGCCAGGGGCGAGCCGTTTTCATAGTTCAGCCGGACAAGAGGGATGTGGCCCGAATACCCGTAGCTGCTGTCGTCGGATCCGGTGATCGCCCGCGTCGAGGGGTCCAGAAGGATCATGTCGATATGGTCGGTACGCGTGTTCTGCATCACAAGGACTTCATGGCCGGCGCTGTCCAGGCCGACGTCGGAATGGGCGACATCATAGTTGATCCTGTGGAACTGGGAAAACTCCCGGTCAGCGATCACCGTCCCGGTCAGCGGGAACGCGTTGTCGTATTCGCATCCGATCACGACCCAGGTCCCCTTGGGAGACATGCCGACCCAGTCGATCCCGCCCGCGCCTTCATTCACCGCAAAAACCCCCGGCACGGTGTCGGTGTCCCTGTCCCAGGTGAACAGATACTGTAGCCCGTAGTCCTCTTCGCTCCCCTGAAGCGCCAGCGCCCACCATCTCCCGTCCAGGGAACACTCCCCTTCTCCCTTTGTGGTCACGCGGTACAGGTCGCTCTCCGCGGCAATGACCGGGCCGATCACAGGATCAAGGGCGAAATCCTTGACGACCGCGGTGTCGCCGGTTTTTACGTCGGCGCGGAGGATTTGGGAACCATTCAGGCCGGTCACGGTATACGGGTCTTCGGGATCCCACCGCGGCTCTTCCATGTCAAGCCTGCAGAGGAGGTTTCCCGGCGCGTCGTAGGGGATCTCGGTACGGTAGACGCCGTAGGCGCCGTTGTTGAAATCAAACAGGACCACGAGGGATTTGTCCGCGTTGAAGGGGTCGAAACGGGCGTATTCGTGCCGCATGCCCGAATCTCCCGTGACGCGCGTACAGCTGGCGCCAAGCCCGGGATCGCTGAAGGATTCCCCTGGGGACGGCGGCTCCGCCGCGCTTTCGGGATAACGGGGATTGTCCGCGGACAGCGGGTCGGGGACCTGGACCGGCCCCGGCAGAACGGCTGCCGCGCGGGGAAGGAAGGCGGCAGCCATGAGCAGGGCGATGAACAGCAGGGAGACCAGGAACTTTTTCACATTTTTCCGCCTCCTGTGTTGCGGTTGTCCTTTGCGGCGCGGCGCCGCCAATGCCAGGCCGGGCGGCGTCCGCACAAGTTTGACACTCAGTCGATGCCCACCGTAGGGGCGGGAGTAATGAATGTGTAACCTGGGATCAGGATGACCATTGGAAAGGTTTCCGCAGGCTCATACTCAGGCTCATACTCAGGCTCATCCTCATACTCATCCTCAGGCCCAGGCTCAGGCGGCATGATGAACGACGTTGGCTTTGGCGTTTTCGTGGGCGTCACGACGGGTTTGAGCGTCAGCTTGGCCCAGATCTTTGGCGGAAGCCGAATGATCACGTAGTCCGGCGGAAATGAAGCCATTTTCACAACGGTATTTGTCTTCGGCGTGACGACGAAGGCAGCGGTGCGGCCGTCATAATGCGCCGTCACGGTGTGCGGGCTTGTCGCGGCGCTATTGAACCCCGTACACATTTCCGAGATCAGCGGCATATAGGAGGCGCCGTGCACGGAACAGTCAACGACGGCGACGATGTTGAAGTCCTCGATTTTCGTGTTCGCGTCATAGATCAGCGCGCCGGCCGGCAACTGGAGGGAGAAGCCTTTCGTGGAACAGGAGCTGCTCGAGAACAGCTGGACCCAGTGGGCCGCGTCGTACCCGATGCCGATATGCCTGTAGGTCCCTTTGAGGATGTTCGCCTTGTGTCCCGAGCTGGACATCCACTGCTGCATCACGCCGGAAGCGGTCGTCGATCCCGCCGCGATGTTTTCACCCCACCATCCCGAGTCCAGGCCGACTTCGGCAAAAACCGTCGAGCAGTCACTGCCGTTGGGCCGTGTATGGCTGAACAGCGTCTTCAATTCAGCGACGCGGATATCCGCGGCCTTCTGCATTTTTGCCGTCATCGTCAACGGAAGCGCGCCGGCGCCGATCCTTGACTTGTTGACCGCCTTGAGGCAGTCCCATTCGGCGCCGTTGTAAGAGGGGTAGCTGTCGGCAAGGGAGACTGCCGGGCCCAGGACCTGTGCCAGGCACAGCAGCAGCGCCAGCATGGCAATGAACTTGGTTTTACGCATACTGCCTCCTGTTTTCGCCTTTGTCTGTTCCGATACGATTGCAGAATCACGATCCTGATGGAACAAACGAAACCGACGTTGATGGTCAGCCTGGAAATGCACGGATACTGGTTGATGTCGGACAGGAAAGGCATCGATCAGTCGATCGTCGGAAAACAGGTCTTCGACGTTTTGAATATCATATATTCTTCATGAGGGAGGTGTCAAGAGGGCGGCAAAAATGGGTTCATCGCGGCACGAAACGCTGCACCCTGTCGATGTCGGTCTCGTCGTAAAAGAGGGAAAGCCAGCCGTTGTCGAGCTTGGTCACGGTGATCTCCTGCGGCACATGCAGAAACAGCGGCTCGTTTTCAAGGCACAGGACCGTGATCCGGGCGATCCGGTCCCAGTCCTCCCGCGGGATGTTGGTTGCGAAGTGCGCCTGCAACGCTTCCGCAGTAAGGATCAGATCCTCGGCTGTCAGGCCCTTCTCCCTCACCCGCGCGATCAGAGACCGGATGATCGCGGGATGCTTTATACGGAAGCGTTCCT
>CAZLYF010000162.1:0-6714 GCA_964563725.1 uncultured Oscillospiraceae bacterium | reverse complement strand
CGCGATCCCCGCGGTGTTTTCCGCCATGCTCATCCTGGGCGTGGACAAGAACGCTCAGCGCATGATGGCCGAGATCCACCGGCAGTTCAAGTCCATCAAGGGCCTCAGCGAGGGCAGGCCCGGGGTGGAGCCCGATTACAACAAATGCATCGACATCGCCACCACCGGCGCGCTGCGCGAGCTGATCCCGGCCGGGCTGATGGCCATCCTCTCCACGCTGGCCGTGGGCTTCATCGGCGGCGTCAACGCCATCGGCGGCTTCCTGCTGGGCAACATCGTCACGGGCCTGCTGCTGGCGCTGTTCATGTCCAACGCGGGCGGCCTGTGGGACAACGGCAAGAAGTACATCGAAGCCGGCAACGAGGGCGGCAAGGGCTCCGAAGCCCACAAGGCGGGCGTGATCGGCGACACCGTGGGCGACCCCTTCAAGGATACCGCCGGACCCTCCATCAACACCCAGATCACCGTCGTGTCCCTGGTGGCCTCGCTGATGGCTGTGCTGTTCCTCAACTGGTCCATCTTCTGATCGGCAGAGAAGAACCTTCAGGGCGCCGGGACTGCCGGCGCCCTTTGTTTTTCCGCTTCATTGCGCCGCCCTGCCCGGCTGTGATAACATGAGGCCATCAGGGAACGAGGTGGACGAATGTACGCCATCGGCGTTGACATCGGCGGCACGACCGTGAAGCTCGGCTGCGTCCGGGACGGCGTTGACATCGTGTACCGGGACAAGCGCGCTTCGCCCCGGGAACCCGAGATGATGGCGCGGGCGATCGCGGAGATGATCCTGATCGCCCAGAGCAGCTTCCCGGGCGTCCCCGCGGGGATCTCCTGCGCCGGGACCCTCGACGGGGCCGGGTACGTGACGGCCAGCCAGCTGGGCTGGCAGGCCGTCCCGCTGGGGCCGATGATCGACAGCCTGCTCCAGTGGCATGTGCCGATGGACAACGACGCGATGTGCGCCCTGGAGGCGGAACGCAGGTACGGCGTGCTCAGGGGCGTACATACCGGCCTCCTGATCACCCTGGGCACCGGGATCGGGGGCGGCGTGCTCATCGGCGGCGTCCCCTGCCGCGGCGCCTACGGCCTGCACGGGGAGATCGGGCACATGGTCACCCACGCGGGGGGCCGGCTCTGCAGCTGCGGGCAGCACGGCTGCTGGGAGGCCTACGCCGCGGGGAGCGTGCTGCGCAGGATGGCGGGCAGGCCCGTGAAGGAAGTCATCATGAACATCCGCCAGGGCAAGATGCTCGATCTCTGGGGCGCCTATCTTGAGGAAGTGGTTGTCGGGCTCGGCAGCCTGCTGATGATGTTCATGCCGGAGGTGATCGCCATCGGCGGCGGCCTGTCCAACGCCGGGGAGATCGTGGTGGGCAGCATCCGCCAGGCGGTCCAGCAGACCAGCGCGTTCAGGAACTACACACCCTTCGTGCAGATCGTTGCGGCGGGCTTCGGCAACGACGCGGGCATCCTGGGCGCCGCGGCGCTCACGGAGGGCGCGGCTGCGCCTGCGCCGCCCCCGCAGTAAAAGACGCGCGCCGCAAAGCGCCCCCGGCAAAGAAAACGCCTGTCTGTATCCTCTCCTAGATGTCAGACGGGGCGAATTCATCCACCACGATTTCTTCGTCGCCTTCGCTGACCGCCTGGATTTCCCCCGCAATAAATTCCGTCATATATATTTCCCTGGGAAGATCCGCCAGCATCGCAGGCAGATTCAGCACAATGCCGTCCATATGATAAGGCAGCTTCAGCGAAACAGGATAGACGACGGCGTCGCCGCCCTTCTCCTGCGTCACCTCAAGCGCCATGCTGAAGTTCTGCCCGATCCAGGTCGCCATGCCCCGCTCCCTCTTGAAGAGCTTCGCGAGTTCCTTGTCTTTGTTGAACACCACCACTTTGTAGGCGGCGGCATAGGTTTCGCCCTCGTGTTCTAAGGTCTTGTTGTCAAAGTAGATCGTGTGGCCCCTCCCGACGATGAACATGGCGCCGGCGATCAGGAGCAGCGCCAATGCGATCCCCGCTCTGAACAGGAATTTGCGCTTTGCTTTCATTTCAGCACTTCCTCAAGCTCAACCTGAGCACGCTGCAGCCGCTGTCCAGAATGGAACCTGGCCTTCCGCTTTTTCGTTTCGTACATCACCAGCGCGATGGTGATGACCCCGTAGGATACAAACACGCGGAAATATTCGCCGATCATGGAATCGCCCGTGATTTTCGCGCCCGCCTGCGGCGCCACGATAAACATCAGGTGGAACAGCGTCACGCCCAGGAACACGTTGCCGATGGACGCCTTGTCAACCGAAGCGCCGCCCACCAGCAATGCCGCGATGCAGAACATGCCGATCTGCGAATGGGAACTGTAGGTGGACAGGTTCCCCATGTTCTGCAGGTAAAGGATCATGCCAAGTCCCGCCAGCACCGTGGAAATCACGATGGAGACGATCCTGGTCCTTTCCACGTTGATGCCGGCGTCGCGGGCCACCTGCATGTTCTGGCCGACGGCGCGCATGTCATGGCCCAGCTTGGTCTTCCTAAACCACACGATCATCAGGCACAGCACGGCGATGATCAGGAAGGTCAGCATGGGGATCTTTACGCCGCCGACCCTGATGGCCAGCAGATTGTCGATGGCCTGGCGCATGTTCAGCAGGCTGACCGTGTTGCGGATGCCGTAGCCCCTTGGCAATACGATGTTGGAATGAGAGATCGGGATGATCGGCCCCATCATGTACAGGCACACCAGCTGATAGACGCCGCCGATGAAGTAACTGATGATGTAGCTGGTCACCATTTCGCGGCCCTTCGCCATGTTCAGGATCTTCCCGCAAAACAAACCCAGCGCAACAGAAATGGGAACCGATATGATCATGGCCAGAACGATGCCGGGGATGCCCCAGATCTGCCAGTCGGATACCAGGATCAGTCCGATTTCCCCTGCCATCGCGCCCAGCGTCATGCCGAAGTTCAGGCCCATGCCCGCCATGATGGGGATCAGCAGGCACAGGATCAGGAAGGCATTCCTGCCCATGCGGGTGACGATCTCATTGAGGAGATAGCCGGGCGAAAAGCCGGAAATGGGAATGGCCACCGCGCAGATGAGGATGAACATGACCGGCACGGTGTTCTCGCTCAGGAATTTGCGGATTCCCCTGCCGGTTTCCATGCCCGCATTTTTTGCGTTCATCTCGTTACCTCTGACTTCCTGGTCAAAGCATAGAGGATCATGCCATTGGAAACAATGATCCTGATCACTTCGCTCATGTCCATGTGGATCAGGGAGTTCATCACCGTCGGCGTCATGGTCACGATGCCCTGGAACAGAAAGGTCCCGATGATCACATTGATGATCGACGCCTTGTTGACGCTTGCGCCGCCGATCAGGATGGCGGATACCGCCGGCAGGGCCATGGTGAAAGGCGCCATATACAGCTGGATAAAGCCAAAGCCCTGCTGATACACCAGGATGCCGACGGCCGCCAGCCAGGTCGACATGATCACGGAAAGCATCCGGATCCTGTCGACGCTGATCCCGGACGCTTTGGCAAACGTGGGGTTGGAACCGACCGCCGTCATGGCCGTGCCGGTTTTGGTATGCAGAAACGCCCATATGGCAAAGGCCAGCAGCGCAAAGAACAACAGGGTGCCCGTGGGGATGGACAGGGTGCCGATGCTGATCCTGAGAAAATTGGCCAGCGCCTTGTCGTAATAGCCTTCCAGCGAAATGGTGGTCCGCAGGCCCTTGCCGGCAAGGCCCCATACCATGTTGGCGCTGCGATAGGGAAGCAGCAGCCACATCATGCACATGAAGGACACGGCGGAAAAGCCCACATAGGTGGCGATCATCATCTCTCCGCCCTTGATTTTGTTCAGCAGCCAGCCGTATCCGACGCCGAACACGATGGCGAAGGGCGTGGAGATCAGAATGGCCATCACAAAGCTGGAAGCGCCGCTGAAACCAAATTCAATGGACAGCGTGGCGCCCAGCAGGCCGGAAATGATGCCCAGAGGCAGGCCGAAATTGAGGCCGCAGCCCGAATGCACCATCGGCACCATGGCCAGCACCAGCACGGCGTTCCAGCTGAAGCGGTTGATGGTGTTGGTCAGCTGGGTAAAGAAATTGGATCCCACAAACGGAGCCGTAATAAAAAGCAGCATCAGGAAACCGGCAATGATCAGCCGGGGCAGGCCAAAGCTGTCCATGAACCCCGCGATCATGCCCTTGGACGTCCGGTTTCCGGTTTTATTTGTTTCCATCATTCTGCATCACTCACTTCACCTGGCTCACCATCAGCATGCCGAACTCTTCGGAAGATTCCGAGGCGGGAAGGATCCCCGCGATCTTGCCGCCCGAAACGATGGCGACCCTGTCACAGGTCTGCCGAAGCTCCTCCAGTTCTGAAGAGATCATTACGATGGTCACGCCGTTTTCCCTGTTGAACTTCTTCAAGGCGTTCAATACAAGGCTTTTTGCGCCGACATCAATGCCGCGCGTAGGCTCAGATATGAAGAGAAACTTCGGCTCAAGGGCAAACGCCTTGGTCAGGCATACTTTCTGCTGATTGCCGCCGGACAGCTCCCTGGCCTTCTGCCGGGTGCTGGTGCACTTGATCATCAGCTCGTCGATATATTTGCGGGTGACCGCGTTGATCGCCTTTTCATCTCTCCACTTGATCAGGCCGCCAAGGACAGGCCTGAGGAATTTGTTCTGGATCTGCATGGCCGGGAACGCGATGTTCCACTCCAGCGATTCATCCATCAGCAAGCCCACGCCTCTCCTGTCCTCGGAAACAAAGGCCAGGGAAGCGTCCAGGCATTTTCTCGGCGCATTGAGGGGGATCTGCTGCCCGTCGAATTCTACCGTGCCGCCAGCCTCATACAGGCCCATGATGCCGTTGGGGATGCCCAATTTGCCCTGCCCGGCCAGCCCGCCGATGCCCAGGATCTCCCCCTCCCTGACATCCAGGCTCACGTTGCGGACGGTTTCGCCGGGCATGTCCACCCAAAGATGCTCGATCCGCATGATGGCTTTCGCGTCGGTCCTGTTCGTTTCAGCGCCGTGGCGGGCATCGCTCACGTTTCTTCCCACCATCCATCGGGTGATGTCGGATACGCTGGTGTCCTTTGAGGGGACTTCCTTGACGACGGAGCCGTCACGCATCACCAGGACCTTGTCGCAGACCTGCAGGATCTCCTGCAGCCTGTGGGTGATAAAGACAACGGCGATGCCATGGGACGCCATGCCCCTGATCGAATCCAGCAGCGCTTCCGCCTCTCGCTCGGTCAGCACGGCGGTCGGCTCATCCAGGATCAGCAGCTTCATCTGCTCCTTGCTGAGTTCCCTTGCGATCTCAGTGAACTGCTTATGCCCGATCGGCATGTTTTTGATGACCATGCGCCGGTCGATTTCAAAGCCCATCAGCGTGATCGCACGCTGTGCCCTGTCATCCATCTCGCTGTAATTGAGGGTGTTCAGCCTGTCGCCGAACACTTGTGAAACAACGCTTTGCCTCGTCGGCTCGCGGTTGAGCTGGATGTTTTCGGTGGCAGTAAAGCCGGGAATGAGGGAAAATTCCTGATGGACCATGCCGATGCCTGCCGCCAACGCGTCAAACGGGCTGGAAAAGGCGATCTTTTCACCATTGATGAGTATGTCGCCGCCATATCCGCCCGTGTCCCTGATCACATCCATTCCAAACAGGATCTTCATCAGGGTGCTCTTGCCGGCGCCGTTTTCGCCGACAAGCCCCAGGACCTCCCCTTCATTCAGCGTGAAGTTGACATCCGTCAGTACCTTGTTGCCGAAAAACTCTTTGCTGATGTTCCGCATCTCCAGCAACGGAGTATGATCATTCATCATGTCTCTTCCCCTACTCAAAACAAAGGGGAGGGATGGTACCTCCCCTTTGTTTTCTCGGAACGCGCTGCCTTACGTTACTTCGTGGTGAAGTACTTTTCGGGAACTTCAATTTCTGTCGCGCCCATGTAGCGGCCGGGATTGCCCATGATGTAGGTGTCCTGATACACGAGGAAGGTGTTGGGCGATTTGACGCCGGTCACGGCGTTGGTGTAGCTGGAGCCATTCCACGACGCATTGGGAGAGAACACCCCGTATGCTTTCGCAACGTCTTCGATGTCGTTGAGTTCGCTCTCGCCCTTGATCACGTTCACCGCGTGCTGGGCCAGGCCGGCGGACACGGTGTAGCCATAGGAATAAGCCCAGGTGCCGAAGCGGCCCGCGCCGCCCTTTTCCACAACGGCGGCCTCGACGGAAGCGAGGATCTTTTCAAAGTCGCCGGCGGCATCGGTCAGATCAAGCCCCAGGGCGCCGGGATAGCCCATCAGGGGAGAGGGCAGATCGGCCTCGATAAAGAAGCCGCCATACGCCAGCAGCTGCTTGAGCAGAGGCTCGGTGTGCGCGTCGTTGGTGCAGAAATACGCGGAATCCTTGCCGTACTTCTCGATCCATTCGGGGGCCTTTTCCAGCACATAGGCCTGAGCGCCGGGGATCCCGACGTCCGAGGTGGGATCAGGAGCGGTCTCCAGGACGAAATCCATGCCGAACTCTTCGCAGGTCGCCCTCATGATGGCAACGCGCCGGCTCATGGTTTCGTAGCCCATATGGCGGGGGAAGGAAATGTGCACAAAGGTTTTGCAGCCCAGTTCATGGGCGGTCCTGATGATCAGGTAGCCACGGGCGACAAAGTCGTTGTTGCAGAC
>CAZLYF010000161.1:0-6739 GCA_964563725.1 uncultured Oscillospiraceae bacterium | reverse complement strand
CAGGCAGGGCACGAAGTCCCCGTTGCCAAGGGCGTCAAGCACCCTTTGGCCCATGCGGGTCATGATGCGCATATTGACCACGACATAGGGGCTGTCGGTGATCTCCACGCCGATTTTCGATATGGGCGAGCCGATGGGCCCCATGGAGAAGGGGATCACGTACAGGGTCCGTCCCCGCATGCAGCCCGCGTACAGGGCCGTCATGGTCTTCTTGAGTTCGGCCGGATCGATCCAGTTGTTGGTCGGGCCCGCGTCCGCCTTCAGGCGCGAGGCGATGAAGGTCCTGTCCTCGACCCGGGCGACGTCGGACGGGTCGCTCCTGAACAGGTAGCAGCCCGGGCGCTTTTCCTGGTTCAGGCGGATCGCGGCGCCGGAAGCGACGGCCCCGTCAAGGAGCCACTGGTTTTCCTCTTCGGACCCGTCGCACCAGTGCACCCTCTCCGGCTTGCACAGTTCCGTGATCTCTTTGACCCATCCGAGCAGTTTCACATTCGAAGTCATCTGGCGTCCCTCCTTGCGGCCTGTGCTGCGCCTGCGATCCGGTCATGAAATCGAGCCCGAACGCAACGGCGCCCGGGCCCGATCGTATGTCAATCGGAGGAAAATTTCAAGTGCGCCGCCAGGCCCTTTGGAGGACGCCGGCGCCCCGCTTTCTTTCCTGGGGCCGCGCGAGGATCTCGCTCATCACGATCCCCCTGAGCAGGCCGTCGCGGTTGAAACTGAGCGGAATGCCGCCGGGGTAGTCCCCGTCCGCGAAGCGGAGGGACGTATCGTCGTAGCCCGGCATAGCGGCTGCCGCGCTTTCCATCTCCGTGAAATGTTCCTCAAAGCGGGGCTGCAGCTCGATACGGTCGGCCGAGGAAGCCATGGGCACGAACGAGCGCTCAAGCTTCGGCGCGGGAACCGATCCCAGCGCGGCAGGAGGCCTCGCCGCGGTTTTTTCGGGCGGAAGCCCGCCTGCGGCTTGTTTCCTGATCTGACTCAAGGTGAAATCCCTCGGCGGAAACCCTGAAGAGGCCGGCTTGTTTTGTTTCCCGGCCGGCGCCTGTCCCTTGTTCTGCTCTGCCTGCTGCTTTTTTTTCAGGTTCCTCATCAGCGAGCTGACAGCCGAAACGACGATGAATACGATAATGAGGATGTCCAAAGAAGCCCTCCTTCCCATCGGCCGGCGCAGGCCGGGGCCCGCGCCGTGCCTTGCAGCGCGGAGCGGCCGCTATTTCTTGGGCGCGGGAGGCGCAGACTGGTCCGTGGGCGCGGGGCCCGCGGCCTTGGCGATGCCCTCCCTCATGGAGGTGTCCGAGATCACGTTCTGCATCTGGTAATAATCCATCACGCCCAGCCTGCCGCTGCGGAGCGCGTCGGCCATCGCCAGGGGCACCTGCGCCTGCGCTTCGACCACCTTGGCCTGCATTTCCTGCACCGCCGCCTTCATCTCCTGCTCCCTCGCGACGGCCATGGCGCGGCGTTCCTCGGCGCGCGCCCGCGCGATGCGCAGGTCGGCCTCCGCCTGGTCCATCTGCAGCTGGGCGCCGATGTTGCGGCCGACGTCGACGTCGGCGATGTCGATGGAGAGGATCTCAAACGCGGTGCCGGCGTCCAGGCCCTTGTTGAGTACCGTATGGCTGATCTTGTCGGGGTTTTCCAGCACTTCCTTGTGGGTCGCGGACGAGCCGATGGTGGTGACGATGCCCTCGCCGACGCGCGCGATGATCGTCTCCTCGCCCGCGCCGCCGACCAGGCGCTCGATGTTGGTCCGCACCGTCACGCGCGCCTTGGCGCGCAGCTCGATGCCGTCCTTGGCGATGGCGGCGACGGGAGGCGTCTCGATCACCTTGGGCAGGACGCTCATCTGCACGGCCTGCAGCACGTCGCGGCCCGCGAGGTCGATGGCGCAGGCCTGCTTGAAGGACAGGGCGATGCTTGCCTGCTGCGCCGAGATCTGCGCCTTGATCACCCTCTCGATGTTGCCGCCCGCGAGGAAATGTTTCTCAAGCAGGTCGATGGTCAGGTCCAGCCCGGCTTTTCGGGCCATGATGAAGGCGTCCACCAGGCGGTGGGGGGAGATGCGGCGCAGACGCATGCCGATGAGGGTGATGATCTTCAGGTGCACGCCCGAAGCGCGCGCGCGGATCCACAGCCCGATGGGCACGTAGCGGAAAAACACCGCCGCGAGCACCACGACGACCGCGAGGGCAAAGATGATCCAGAACGACGCCAGGTCAAAGTTCATGAAAACCCCTCCTTATGATTTGATCTCCTGAACGACGACGCGCGCGCCCTCCACCTGCACGACGCGGACGCGCGCGCCTTTGGGGATGAATTCTCCGTCGGAGACGACGGCGAGCCGGACGCCGTCGATCTCCGCGCTGCCCGAAGGGCGCAGGATCGTCAGCACGATGCCCTCCCTGCCCTGAAAGCGGCTCATGTCCGAAGAGGAGGCGTAGCCCTCGTCCCGGCTCTCGCTGTCCCTGAGGATCAGGGGCGAGCGGGAGAGGCGGCCCGTCGCCGCGGACTTGAGCGACACCGTGGCGGCGATGCCCGAAAGCGAGAGCGCCACGAAGGTGACGCCAAGCCCCGCGAGCGCGCCATGGCTGGTCCAGGTCAGGACGATGCTTGCCGCCAGCAGCACCAGGCCCGCGATGCCCGGAAGGCCGAAACCCGGCATGAACATCTCCACGATCAGCATCGCGATGCCTACGACCAGGCAAACCAGAATCGGAAGATTCTGCAACAAAAACTCCAACGCTATCCCCCCTTTTATTGCCGGATCCATCATAGCATACACGGGGCGCGCGCGCAATCAGGCGCCTGCCCGGTCCCCCCGCAGGGGCCGCTTCAGTACTGCTGCCTCCTGAGGAAAAGCCTGTACGCGAAGGCGAGGAGGGCGGCGCTGTAGGCCGCGCCGGCCGCGAGGTAGCCGGCGAAGGGGAGGTTCGCCGGGTCGGGCTGCGGGTACAGCAGCAGCAGAAAGCCCCTGGCCGCCCAGAAGTTGGGGAACAGCCCCAGCAGGTACTGCCTGCCGCCTTCGAACGCCGGCAGCACCATCAGCAGCGGCGCCAGCGCGATCATGCCCGAACCCTTGATCCACGCGAAGCCCTCCACCTTGTTTTTTGCGAGGGCGCCGAGAAACAGCGCGAGCGCGGGGGCGAAAAGGCCCGCGACGAGGGAATAGGAGAGGATCTGCCAGAACCCGGCGCGGTCAAACAGGCGGACCCCCATCAGCACATAGCTGTCCGCCGCCAGGAGCTTCGTTCCCGCCAGGACCAGCAGGATGCCCAG
Organism: uncultured Oscillospiraceae bacterium; assembly: GCA_964563725.1. Taxonomy (GTDB): domain Bacteria; phylum Bacillota; class Clostridia; order Christensenellales; family Aristaeellaceae; genus CAZLYF01. The sequence goes on along the minus strand of CAZLYF010000161.1, from coordinate 3,460 downwards.
GACGGACAGCGCGTAGACGTAGGCCACCTTGAAGCGCAGATACCCGGAAAGGCCCGCGGGGGTCGCCGCGATGGTGTGCAGCGTGTGCTCGTCTTTGTGCTCCAGCAGCATGAACACCGTCATCCCGGCCGTCATGAAACCGCCCATGGTGATGGCGGCGATGAGGAGGAGCAGCGTGACGGACCGGACCGTCAGAGCCTGGACCGGGTCCAGGGCCGCGAGGACCAGCGGGAAGGCGTAGACGCAGAGCGCGAGGAGGACCAGCGGGAACCAGCACATGAAGAGCGAGACCGGGTCGCGCAGGATCGTCCTGCCTTCAAATCTGAGGAGTGCCAGGTATTTTCTCATGGCGGCTCATCCTCCCGCGGCGTGGCGCTTGAACGCCCTGACGATGTGGAACCGGTACAGCGCGCCGCAAAGCAGCGTCAGGGACGCCAGGGCGCACACGGCCCCGGCGGCGTCCACGGGATCCCCGGCGGCGTGGGAAATCAGGCGAAGGGAGGCAAAGGACGGCGTGAAGAGCAGAAGCCACTCGAAGCGCTCCGGGATCACGCCAAGCTCCATAAGGATCGCGGGCAGCGCCAAGGCGAACATGTATACGAAGACGTAACCCAGCATCGAAGAGAAATCGGCGCTGCGGAGCGCGAGCGAAAAGCCGATCGCCGCGTGCGCGGCGCAGGACAGGGCGACAAACAGGACGAGAAGGGCGTAGTTGAGCGTGATGCCGTGCAGAAAGTACAGGGCCAGGCCCGATACCGCCGCCGAAAGAAGGCCCGCAGCGACCGCGGCGAGGCCTTTGGACGCAAGGATCTGCCCGGTGCTCACAGGCAGGACCATCATGGAGCGGATGGTCCCGTCCCCTCTTTCCAGATGATGGAAGGCCCCGATGAGAAGGACGGTCATGAGGCCGGCATCCATATAGATGAGCAGCGGCGCGAAACGCAGCGCCTCCTGGGCCGACAGCAGCGCGTAGATCCCCACCCACAGACAGGACGTAGCCAGGGCCACGGGCAGGATCCTGTAGCTGACCATCCGCTTGAGCTCCCCGCGGGTCAGCCTGACAAGGGTTCTCACTTGACCTCCACCCCCGTGACGCGGATGAAGATCTCCTCCATCGAGGTCTCCCCGCTGTGGAGGGTCTCGACGTCTCCCTCCCTGAGCAGCGCGAGGAAGGCGGCGTTGCCGCCCAGGCCGTCCATCGGAAAGGTTTCGGCCCTGAGCTTCCCGTCCGTCCTGTGTTCGACCGTGACGCTGCGGACGCCATAGCGGAGCTTGAGCTCCCGCGGCGTCGACACCTCCACCAGCTTCCCCTTCACGCAGAAGGCGACCCGGTCGCAGAGCTGCTCGACGTCGCTCATCAGATGGGTCGTCAGAAAGACCGTGCCGCCGCGGTCGCGGAATTCCGCGATGATCTCCTTGATGATCCTGGCGTTTTTGGGGTCCAGCCCGTTGGTGACCTCGTCGAGGAACAGGATGCGCGGGAGGTTGAGCATGGCGCGCACGAAGTTGAGCCGGACCTTCATCCCCTTGGAGTATTCCCCCACCCTGACGTCGCGGTGCTCCCAGAGGCCAACGCGCTCCATCAGCGCCCGCGCGTCGGCGCATTGCCGGTAGAAGCCGCTGAAAAAGGAGATGTTCTCCATCGCGGTGAGCTTTGAAAAATGGACCGGCATCTCGAAACCCACGCCGATCTGCTCGTAATAGCTCTTCCCGGCGCCCTTGAGGTCCCTGCCGAAGTAGCTGACGCTCCCGCCGTATTCCTCAAGGAGCCTGGTGAGGACCTTCTGCGCGGTGGACTTGCCCGCCCCCGAGGGTCCCAGCAGGCCGAAGATCTCGCCTTCACGCACGTCGAAACTCAGGCCCCGCAGCGCGTCCTCCCTGGCGCGGGGGTAGCGGTACCTCAGATCCCTGACCTCAAACGCGTTCAACACTCCTTGCGGCTCTCCTTTCCGGCCGAAAGGCCATTGCGCAGCATGTCCACAGCCTTCACAAGCTGCCCGTACGCGGACTCCGTATCCCCGGTCCCGGTGAAATGGTGCAGGTTCGTCAGGAAGACCTCCAGCACCTTCGCGACGAAGGGAGCCGGGAAGCGCCTGTCGATCTGTCCGGTTTCCACAGCCCTTCGCACAAGCGGGCCGAAGGCGTCGCCGACGCCTCCCGCGAAATAGGGCGAGACCCTGTCGATCAGGGCCGGCCCGGCCTCGAGGATGCGGTTGGAGAGGTGGTACAGCCTCTCATCCTTGCACATGAAGTCCATGACGCCGCGCGAAAGCGCCAGGACGGCGTCGAAGAAATCGCCGGTCAGCGCTTCCCCTGCGGCCCGGGGGGCCAGGTAGCCCTTCTTGCGGTCGATGATCCTGTCGGCGAGCGCCAGGTACAGGCCGAACTTGTCCCCGAAATGGTAGTAGAAGCTCCCCTTGCTCATCCCGGCGCTGCGCAGGATGTCGTTGAGGGAGGCTTCCTCCCACTTCTTCTGGGAAAACTCGTCCACCGCCGCCTCATACAGGAGGGGGAAGCGCGCAAGCGGGTTCTCCGCGCCAATCAGGCCGCGATAGTCGAAATGCTTCCTCAATCCCGCGCCCTCAGTCCCCGTCCTCGAAGCGCGCGGCCTTCGCCCTGCGGCTGCGCATCTTTTTGAACAGGCTCAGCTTGAGCCAGCCTGCCGCGGCCGCGCCGATGCCGATGAGCGCCCAGCCCCACCATTCCATTGCGATCCCTCCCCGCGCCGGTGCGGTAAACCGCCCGGTCTAAACCACTTGGTCCAATCATGGGGCCGATCTGCTTTCCTGTCAAGGGCTCGGCGGCGTTTTTTCTGCGCAGCGGGGGAGAAGGCCTTCGGAGCGCGTCCGGGGCATAGGAAAACCCCCGCCTTGCGGCGGGGGCACGGAAGGGCCCTGTTCTCAGTAGCGGGGGTTCATCCTGGCGTAGCAGTCCCTGCAGTAGACGGGACGGTCGCCCCTGGGCTGGAAGGGGACCTGGGTCGGCGCGCCGCAGCTCGCGCAGACGGCATCATACATCGGGCGCTCGCCGCCGCCGTTCCTGTAGCCGCCGCGGCTGCCGCCGCCGGTGCTGCGCCGTTCCGCGCGGCAGGAGGGGCAGCGGCCGGGTTCGTTCTGGAAGCCCTTTTCCGCGAAAAAGGACTGTTCGGAGGCGGTGAAGGTGAACTGTGCGCCGCAGTCGCGGCAGGTGAGGGTTTTGTCGCTGTACATCAAAATGTACCTCCTGGTTTTTTTCGTCCCACCGTTTCGACTTGCAGCTGTCTCGTTGGTTTCTTCCATCTTGCGAAACGATGAGCAAAACCGGGAAGGACATCTGATCAGACTTGGCTGGGACCATTGGGCATGATAGCACATCTTCACCCGGATGTACAGCCTTTTCGCGCCTTTGAGGAAAAATATTTTTAGGTTGTTAATTTTCAAAGTAAGTTCCACAGTGGACGAGGGCGGTGGAATTTACTGAG